>CACHIV010000001.1 GCA_902579985.1 uncultured Pelagibacteraceae bacterium
AACAAGAGTAAGAAAATCTCCATACTGGCATTTATCAATGCAAGCTGGTTGTTGGAGAGCGACTGTTTATAATAGAATTTATCATCCAAGAGGTTACGTCAAACCTGAAGATGGTGGAGCTATGGTAGAGTATGATGCAATAGTTAATCATGTTACAATGTGGAATGTTGCAGTAGAAAGACAAATTAGAGTAAAAGGTCCAGATGCAGAAAAATTTACAGATTATGTAATAACTAGAGACGCAACTAAAATATCACCGATGAGAGCAAGATACGTAATTTTATGTAATGCTTACGGTGGAGTTTTAAATGATCCTATTCTTTTAAGAATTTCAAAAGATGAATTTTGGTTTTCTTTATCAGACTCTGATATAGGAATGTATCTTCAAGGTGTAAATGCAGATGGAAGATTTAATTGCACAATTGAGGAAATAGATGCTTGCCCAGTACAAATTCAAGGTCCAAAGTCTAAAGCTTTAATGAAAGATCTTTGTGGAGATCAATTTGATTTAGATAATATGCCTTTCTACGGTTTAGCTGAAGCAACAATCGGAGGAAGAAGTTGTGTAGTTTCTCAATCAGGTTTTTCAGGTGAAGCTGGGTATGAAATTTATTTAAGAAATGCAACTTTATACGCAGACGATATGTGGAATGCTGTTTTAAAAGCAGGGAAAAAACATAATTTAATGGTAATTGCTCCTGCTCACCACAGAAGAATTCAAGCTGGAATTCTATCTTGGGGCCAAGATATGGATACAGAACATAATCCTTTTCAATGTAATCTTGGTTATCAAGTTTCTTTATCTGGCAAAGGTGAATGGAATAAAAAAACTGATTATGTTGGTAAAGCTGTTTTAGAAAAAATGGGAGCAGAAATTAAATCTGGTAAAAAACCCTATAAACTTCAGTTAGTAGGTTTTGAGCTAGGGGGAAAACCTATAGAGGATTACGCACCTGATTTTTGGCTAATTTCAAATGCAGATGGTGGAGATCCTGTTGGCTTTATTACATCTCCTTGGTATCATCCAGAAAAGAAAAAAAATATTGCAATGGGATATGTTCCATTTGATGGTACTTTGAATGCAAATGGATTTCCAAAAGGCAAGGTTGGAACTCAATATAAAGTTCATTTACCAGAAAAATATTCTGATAATCCTGGGAAACCAGTGGATGCTGTAATTGTTGATATTCCATTTAAAGAATCATTCAATGCTAATACCAGAGAAGTTTCAAAGGGTTGATTTTTAAAAGTTCAAAGAATGTTTGGTGAATTTTTAAATATAATTGTAAGGTCTATTAAATTAGATAAATCCCTTTACAAAGATAATAAAAACTTTGGTGAAGCTGCAATTTACTTTGCAGGATTAATAATGATACTTGATGGAATAGCTGGCGCTATAGCAGCAAATACAATAATAAAAACTGCTATTGCAATGTCAGGCTTAACATCAATACTTACATGGTTTGTTTGGTCAATATTTATATTTGTTATTGGGGTAAAATTATTTCCGGATAAAGAAACAAATGTTCCTTTTAAAAAAATTTTAATAGGAGTAGGTTTTGCTCATGCTCCCGGTATTCTTAGATTTTTTGCTGTCACTCCAGACTTGATGATACCAATAATATTTCTTACTCAATTTTGGATATTTGCAGGTTTAATTATTTCAACTAAGCAAATCTTAAATTTAAAATCTAATTTTAAATCATTTGGTATTGTATTTTTGTCGTTTTTAATAATTGCATTTATGTCAATATCATTTGTAATGAGTCAAATGAATACTTTGCCAATTAGCAATATAAGTTAAATTGAAAATAAAGTTTTAGAAATTTTACAAGAATTGCAAATTTTGAAACCATTTAAGATTAAATTATGAAGTACACTTTCATCCTCTTTTTTACATTCTTCACATATATTATCTATTTTTTTTTTAAAATTTTTATATTTTTTATTTTTTTTCAATTTTTACAAACCTATTAAAAAGTATTTCTGATTTTAAATCATTACTTATTATGAATTCATCAATTGCTTTTTTAATACCTGGAGCATAGGACAAATCATAATCATCACAAAGTATAGTACCCCCATTTTTTAGAACAGGAAAAGAGTAAAATAGGTCATTTTTAACAGTTTCATAAGCATGTCCACCATCTAAAAAAACGTAATCAATTTTTGACATATCTATTTTTTTTAAAATATCATTTGAATTACCCTTTATTAAATGCACATTATCTTTAAATTTTTTTAATAAATCTTCTACTGCTTCTATGGAATATGGGTCTCTTCTAATAATATATTTAAAATAAATATTTTTTAATGGGTTTTTAAAATTTGTACTTGGAATTATTTCCTTTGAATTTTCATGATTTTTTTCAAATAAATCTAAACCTATATATTTAAAATCTGTATTATGAATATTATACAACAGTTCGCAAACATTTCTGGCTGTCACACCATGAAAAACACCAATTTCTAGAAAATTTTTTGGTTTTTTTGAAGCAATTTCATTAAGAAAATACTCTCCAATATTATCTTGTTTAAGACTTGTTTTTCTAAAATATTTTTTATACTTCAATTTAACTAAAAGCTTCTGTCCAAGAGCCTTGGGTAGATGCTTTAGAGTATTCTGTAGCACGTCCTTCAAAAAAATTCATATGCTCGACAGCGTTTAACATAGTATCCAACCAGGTTAGAGGATTTTTATCTATTTTATAAATGGCTTCTAAACCAAGTTGATCAAGTCTTCTATTAGCTATAAATCTTATATAATCTTTAACTTCTTTTGCAGTTAAACCTTCCATTGGACCCATCTCAAAAGCTAAATCAATAAAAGAGTCTTCGTGCTCTACTATTGTTCTACAAGCTTCATAAAGTTCTTTTTTAAGTTTTGGGGTCCATATTTCAGGATTCTCCTTTATGAATTCTTTAAAAATTCTTATCATAGAATTACAGTGAAGTGTTTCGTCTCTAACAGACCAAGTAACAATTTGCCCCATACCTTTCATTTTATTATGTCTTGGAAAATTTAAAAGTATTGCAAAACTGGCAAATAATTGTAGTCCTTCAGTAAATGCACTGAATACAGCAACTGTTTTAGCAATATCTTCTTTTGAATTTACATTAAAGTCTTGCATATAATCATATTTATCTTTCATTTCTTTATATTTCATAAAAGCTGAATACTCAGACTCTGGCATTCCAATAGTATCAAGTAAATGTGAGTAGGCTGCAATGTGAACAGTCTCCATTGATGCAAAAGCAGTCATCATCATTAGTACTTCAGTAGGTTTAAATACAGTTGTATAGTGTCTTAAATAACAATTGTTAACTTCAACATCAGCTTGAGTGAAGAACCTAAATATTTGTGTTAACAAATTTTTTTCTGATTGAGTTAGATTTTTTTGCCAATCTCTAACATCATCACCTAATGGTACTTCTTCTGGCAGCCAATGAATTCTTTGTTGAGTTAACCACGCATCATAACACCATGGATACCTAAATGGTTTATAAACAGGATTTTCAACTAATAATCCCATTTTTTTTGGTTGAATAATCTGTTTATTTTCTGTTTTAATTTTTTTTACTACTGACATGAAAGACACTCCTCGTATTCTGTTTGTTCACTAGATTTTTTATTTTTAGATTTATATACATTTGCCAATACATCTGTCGACTTAGAATCATTAACATTTTCAGCTCTTTGAATTGATTTAGATCTACAGTAATAAAGGCTTTTTAGACCTTTTTTCCAAGCATCAAAATGTATTCTATGAAGTTCTTTTTTATGAACATCTGCAGGCAAAAATAAATTAACTGATTGAGCTTGAGAAATATGAGGGGTTCTATCTCCACTTAACTCTATTATCCATTTTTGATCTATTTCAAAAGCAGTCTTAAATGTATCTTTTTCTAAATCTGTTAAAAAGTCCAAATGGGATACTGAACCTTGATTAGTTGTAATACTAGACCAAGTTTCTTCAGTGTTTTTTCCG
Organism: uncultured Pelagibacteraceae bacterium; assembly: GCA_902579985.1. GTDB lineage: Bacteria > Pseudomonadota > Alphaproteobacteria > Pelagibacterales > Pelagibacteraceae > Pelagibacter. Next base: position 3,990 of record CACHIV010000001.1, read on the forward strand.
TGTTTCTCAAGAATTTCTTCTAAATATCTATTTTTAACATTAAAAGAACCTGAAAGAGTCTTATGCGTGTAACTATTAGCTGCAACTGGCTCTACCCCTGGTGATGCACCACCACAAATAATTGAAATTGAAGCTGTTGGAGCAATAGCAGTTTTGTTTGAAAATCTTTCATTGAAACCGTATTCTACAGCATCTGGACAAGCACCTCTTTCTTCAGCTAGATCTTTGGATGCTTGATCTACTTGTTGTTGAATATGTTTAAATATTTTCATATTCCAAACTTTACTCATTACTGACTCAATCGGTATTTTGTTTTTTTGTAAATATGAATGAAAGCCCATAACTCCCAAGCCAACACTTCTCTCTCTTTCAGCTGAATATTTTGCATCAGCAAATTGATCGGGAGCTTTTTCAATAAAATCGGTTAAAACGTTATCTAGAAATCTCATAACATCACTAATCATAAATTTATCGTCTTTCCATTCATCGTATTTTTCTAAATTCAAAGATGAGAGACAACAAACTGCTGTTCTATCTTTTCCATCTTTATCTATTCCGGTTGGTAAAGTTATTTCGCTACAAAGATTGGAAGTCTTAACTGTTAAATTTGCAAGTTTATGATGTTGTGGAATTTGTCTATTAACTGTGTCGATGTAAATAATATATGGTTCTCCTGTTTCAATTCTTGCTGTTAATAATCTAATCCATAAATTTCTTGCAGAAATAGTTTGTTGAATTGTTCCATCTGCTGGACTTTTTAAAGCCCACTGGTCATCTGTTTCTACAGCTCTCATGAATGCATCTGAGACTAAAACACCATGGTGAAGATTTAATGACTTTCTATTTGGATCGCCTCCAGTTGGTCTTCTCATTTCAATAAATTCTTCAATCTCTGGATGATCTATTGGAAGATAACACGCGGCCGATCCTCTTCTTAATGAGCCTTGGCTAATAGCCATCGTTAATGAGTCCATTACTTTAATGAATGGAATTATTCCAGATGTTTTTCCGACTTTACCAATTTTTTCGCCAATGGATCTAAGGTTACCCCAATAACTACCAATACCTCCGCCCTTTGCAGCAAGCCAAACATTTTCACTCCAAAGATCCAGAATTCCTCCAAGGCTATCTGAAGCTTCATTTAAGAAACACGAAATTGGTAAACCTCTCTTTGTTCCTCCATTAGATAAAACTGGAGTAGCAGGCATAAACCATAGATTGCTAATATAGTTATAAATTCTTTGTGCATGTAAATTATCATCAGCATATGAACTTGCAACACGAGCAAATAAATCTTGAAAAGACTCGTTTTGACCTAAGTACCTATCTTTTAAAGTTGCCTTACCAAAATCAGTTAAATTTGAATCTCTAGATCTATCGATCTTAATGATAATTCCTTTTTCATTCTGAAACAGTTCTGTTTCATTATTTAATGAGAATAAATCAGGCCTTTTTTCTTTTGTTATTTCAATCTTATTTGGGTTATATTCGGAGACAGCTTTCTTTAATGCCTGAGATAGAATTTTGTTCATATTTTTTGTATTTTAAATTTACTTTACATAAAACAACTAGATGTTGTATGTAATTATTGTTGATACACTATATAAATCGTAAATCAACAGAACATTTATAGAACATTTAAAAAAAAAATCAATAAAAAATTAAAAAAAATGTAAGAAACATAAGCAATGGATAAAGATATAAAAATAGATCCCTATGGTTTTAGAGAATATGACGCAAGGTGGATATATAAAAAGGATATAAATCAGGCAGGTATAGAAAATCTTGGAAAAGGTCTAGGAACTCAAATTATACAACACACGAAAAAAAAAAATCCTAGAGTAATAGTTGGTCACGACTATAGATCCTACAGTGAGGAAATAAAAAAAAATTTAAAAAAGGGGTTAATATCAACGGGATGTAATATTGAGGATATTGGTTTATCTTTGTCTCCAACTGTTTATTTTGCGCAATTTAATTTAGATGCAGATGCTATTGCAATGATTACTGCAAGTCATAATGAAAATGGTTGGACTGGAGTTAAAATGGGGATTAAAAAAGGTTTAACTCATGCACCGGAAGAAATGAAAGAGTTAAAAGATATTACTTTAAATAAAAAATTTATAAAAGGCATAGGAAATGAAAAAAAAATAGATAATTTCCAACAAATTTACAAGAATGATTTAATTAAAAAAAATAAGATTAATAAAAAAATTAAAGTAGTGGTTGCATGTGGAAACGGTACTGCTGGAATATTTGCACCGGATATTTTAAGAGGTATTGGTTGCGATGTAATAGAATTAGATTGTAAATTGGATTGGACATTTCCCAAATATAATCCAAATCCTGAAGATTTAAAAATGCTCAATGAAATAAGTAAAATTGTAAAAGATAATAATGCAGATATAGGTTTTGGTTTTGATGGAGATGGAGATAGAGTTGGTGTCATAGATAACAATGGAGTAGAAATTTTTTCAGATAAAATTGGATTATTAATAGCAAGAAATCTTTCTACGACACATAAAAATTCAAAATTTATTGTTGATGTAAAATCAACAGGTTTATATTTAAAAGATGACACATTATTAAAAAATAATTGTCAAACAATATATTGGAAAACAGGACATTCTCATATTAAAAGAAAAGTTAATACTGAAAAGGCTCTAGCTGGTTTTGAAAAAAGTGGGCACTTCTTTTTTAATGAACCTTTGGGTTTTGGTTATGATGATGGCATTAATTCAGCTATCCAAGTTTGTCATTTACTTGCTAATAAAAAAAAAACAATTAGTGAAATTATTAATGAGATACCTAATACCTTTCAAAGTCCTACTATGGCTCCATTTTGTAAAGATGAAGAAAAATATCAAGTAGTCGAAAGTTTAGTTAAAAAAATAACAGAAATTAAAAATAAAAAAATAAAAATTGATAAACAAGAAATCGAAGATATTTTAACTATAAATGGAATTAGATTTTCTTTTAACGATGGCTCTTGGGGGCTAATTAGAGCTTCATCAAATAAACCTTCATTAGTTATTGTTACTGAAAGTCCTACTTCAGACGATAGAAAAAAAAAAATATTTGATTTTATTGACAGTTTACTTACAGAAACTGGTAAAATTGGAAAATATGATCAAAAAATATAAAATTTAAATATGATAGATATTCCTATTATAATTATCTCATTTAATAACTATAGGTATGTTGAGAATACAATTAATCAATTAAAAAATATAGATCCTAATATTTTGAATAATATAATTATAATGGATAATGACTCCTCTGAAATCAAAACTATTAATTTTTTAAAAACAACCAAACATAAAGTGGTTAAAAATGTAGAAAATAAAGGTCCTTGGATAGAGCGTTATACGGACTTTTACAATTCATTACCTAATCAATTTATAATAACAGATCCAGATTTAGAATTTAACAGCAAATTACCTAAAAACTTCATTGAAATACTACTAAAACTATCTAATAAATTTAAGTGTCACAAGATTGGCTTTGCCCTTGATATTAGTGATTTTAACCAAATGTATAATACAATATATTACAATAATCTAACTATCTATGATTGGGAAAAGCAATTTTGGACTAATAAAATTAATGATGAAAATTATGAATTATATAATGCGGAAATAGACACTACATTTTGTCTAATTAATAAACAAGCCTCTAATACTTCATCTAAAAGAATAAGAATTGCAGGAAATTTCACTTCAAAACATCTTCCTTGGTACAAAAAAAATTCGTTTTATAATGTTTATGAAAAATATATTTATGGAACAAATAGTTACTCTACTATTAGTAAATTATTTCTAACTCATATCTATAACAATTATAGTATTACAAATAAAAATAATGAAAAATTTCTAATTGATAGCTCGATTTCTGAAAATTTAAATTTTTGGAAAAGTATTTACCCAACTTGGGAAAATGATACCTTTGCTATATTTGATAAATACTTAAGTAAAGATAAAATTTTTATTGATATTGGAGCTTGGATCGGAACAACAAGTATGTATGGGAGTAGAAAATCTAAACATGTTTATTCTGTAGAAGCTGACAATCTATCAATTAAAGATTTATCTTTAAATTTATCTAATAATTGTATTGATAATAATTATACGGTTATTAATAGAGCTATCTATAATAAAGACAATGTAAATTTAAACTTCGGAAAAAATATGTTCATGTCCGGATCTAAAATGAATGATTCCACTTCACAAATTCATAAAGGTGAGTTTTCAGTTCCTTCAATAAAAGTTAAAACCATTACAATCGACAGTATTATTAATAAATATAATATAAATCCAAGTGATATTTCATTGATAAAGGTTGATATTGAAGGTGGTGAAGAAGATTTACTCAATGATCTATACAATCTAAACAATAAACATAAAATACCAATATATATTAGTATGCATTATAAATGGTGGAAAAATAATGATTTAAATCGATTTCCATTTTTGAACCAAGAGCATAAAAATAATATAAAAAATAATCCATTTATTAATTTATTATTTACTCCCAATAAAATAGAAATTAATGCCAATCTAAACAAAATATATAATTCTAAAAAAAGCATTTTATCGAAATTGATTCAGTGGATAAAATCTATTTTCAATTAATAAGTGTATAAAAAATTTGATCGAATCATTTATAATTATACTTAAGGGTGGTTGAGGGAGACTAAGGCCACCCCTACCTTAGATCATATTAAAGTTTCAAACCAAATATTTTTTCAATTTATCTGAAGTAATTATCTTTTTAGTATTCATATAATTTTCATGATTTTCTTCTATATTTTTTAATTCATAAAGATAATTAGCCATTATTCCAAAAGATCTCTGAAAACCAACTTCAGAAATATTAGCATTAATAACTATATCCTCTACTATTGCTCCGTTACCTAAATGAAATCTACTAACTTCATTAATAGGTAATCCTTTGGTGTTTTTTTCATTGACTATATAATGTGCAACTAATTTTTTAATTGCCTTGCTATTTTCAATAATTCTTTTGTCGCCTATTTTTAAGTTCTTTGATTTTAAAAAAGAAATATCTTTTCCAACTGTGTCTTGTAAAATATTTTTTAATCTTTTTTCTTCTAAATATGAAAACCAGTCTCTAAAACCAGGTATTGGGGATAAGGTTCCAAAATTTTTAATATGAGGTAACTCTTCTTGAATTTCATACACTACTCTTTTAATTAAAAAATTACCTAAAGTTACTCTGGATAAGCCATCCTGACAGTTGCTAATAGAATAAAAAGTTGCTGTATCATTCTTTTTATTACCTGCGGCTGTTGGTTTAAGTAATTCTTGTATAGATTTCCCCAAACCTTTTGTCAGAGCTACTTCAACAAAAATAATTGGTTCATCTTCAAGCGCAGGATGAAAATAAGAAAAAAATCTTCTATCTTCTCCCAATCGTCTTTTAAGCTCATTCATATCTTTAATTTGATGAACTCTTTCGTATTCAATAATTTTCTCTAAAACTGCTGCTTTAGTATCCCAAGTAATTTTTTCAAGTTTTAAAAATCCTGGATTAAACCATGCTCTAAATAAATGTCTTAGATCATTGTCTAGAGGAGTCAAATCTGAATTATTTTTTAATACTTTAATTAGATCTTCTCTTAATGAAACAATTATTGCAGTTCCATTAGGAGCCATGTTCATTCTTCTAAAAAGTTCTCTTCTGCTACCCTCGGATACTTTAAATAAATCTGATAAAGTTTTTTCATTTTGTGAACTTTTATAAATATCTATTGCTTGATTTACTTTTGTAAAACTAGGTTTATATTTTTCATTAATTTTTTTAAAAAATAAAAGTTTTTTCTCTTCAGATAAAGTTTGGTATAACTCTGTAATGTCTCTTGCAACAGTGATCCCAAAAGCAGCTCCTTTGTTAGAAATAAGGTCGTCACATAAAGATACTATAGATTCAACATCATTCTTTTTAATACTTTCTTTTTTTTTAAAAATTTTTTTTCCTACATCGGCTATTGATGAGATTATATCTTTTAAATTAAACATTTTTTTTACAGAATTAAGTTATATTTAAATATTCAATAAATGATCTAAAAGAAACAATTATTAAAAAAATTCCAAAAATCTTACTTAGTAATTTTTTATCGATCTTATAAACTGCTTTTGCGCCAAGTCGAGCCGTAATCATTGTCACAGGAACAAAAACTATAAATCCCAAAAGATTTATATAACCATAACTAAAAGGTGAATTAACATTATTAATAATTTTTCCTCCTGTAATCATTGTAATAGTTCCACTCACTGCTATCAAAAATCCAATGGCCGCAGCAGTTCCAATTGATTTTCTTATATCATAACCAAATGTCCTCATAAAAGGAACCATAAGTGAACCGCCACCGATTCCTAAAGGCACAGATATAAAACCAATAATTATACCTGATATTTTTTTTACAATATTAGATATTACTTTGGGACTTTCTACAAGTTGCTCTCTTAAAAAAATAAAAAAGAGACCTACTATAAAAGCAAATATTGAAAAAAATAAAACTAACCCAGGAGTCTTCATATTAACTGCTAAGAATGTTCCTCCAATTACTCCAGCTAGAATAAAAAGACCAAAAGATTTAACCATTTTAAAATCAACTGCATCATATTCCATATGCGTTGTTGTTGATATGATAGAGGTTGGAATAATTATAGCTAAAGAAGTTCCAACCGATAAATGCATTCTTGTAACAATATCAAAATCTAAAACTGTAAAAGCGTAATATAATGCTGGTACCATTATTATCCCACCTCCAACTCCAAGTAGTCCAGCCATAAAGCCTGCAACTGCTGCTGCAATTGCCAAAACACTTAAAAGATTAATTATCTCTACAGAATTTAAAATCTCCATTATATATTTGCCTGATTTGCTTTTTCATTATTTTGAACAATTGTCATTATATACTTTGCTTTTTGAAAATCTGAATCTCTAGCCATCATATTATCGCTCAAATATCTTTTCCACTCTTTTGAGCCAATTTGACCATGGTATAAACCAACTGTGTGTCTCATAATATGATTAACTTTTGTTCCTAATTTCACTTCTCTATCTAAGTATTTTAAAAGTTTTTCAACAACTTGTTCTCTTGTTGGGTTATTTTTTGTTTTAAATATTTTTTTTTCAATTTCCACAAGAGAGTAAGGATTTTGATAAATTGATCGACCGATCATTACTCCATCACAAAATTTTAAATGACTATTTATTTCATCTATTTTAGAAATTCCTCCATTAATTATAATTTCTAAATCATGGTTTTCTTTTTTTATATTATAAACCATATCATAGTTTAATTTAGGAATATTCAAATTTTGTTTTGGTGTGAGGCCACTAAGGATTGCTTTTCTAGCATGTAAGATAAAAGTTTTTGTACCAGCAACTTTCATTTTATTTATAAAATTATTTAAATAATTGAAATCTTCAGTGTTATCAAACCCTATTCTAGTTTTGGCAGTTACAGGTATATTGCAGCTATTAACCATGGAATTTATACAGTCAGCTACTAAATCTGGTTCTTTCATTAAACATGCACCAAACTTATTTTTTTGAACTTTTTTACTTGGACAACCCAAATTTATATTTATTTCATCATAACCCATGTCTTCAGCAATTTTAGCGACTTCAGCTAATTCTTTTTTATCTGATCCTCCTACTTGTAATGCTAAAGGTTTTTCTTCCTCACTAAATGATAAAATTTTTTTTCTATCCCCATGTATTGCAGATTTAGTTGCTACCATTTCTGAGTAGAGCATCACATTTTTACTCATTAATCTTAAGAAGAAACGATCATGCCTATCGGTACAATCCATCATAGGAGCAACTGAAATTTTTCTGTTAATTTTTTTTTTAGTATCCAAGGGCTTTACCCATTATTTTATCAGGAAACCATGTAACAATCTCAGGAAAAATACATAAAATTACAATGGCTAAAGCCATTATTATCATAAATGGTATAGATCCTTTTAAAATTTCTGACAAACTAACATCTGGAGTAATTCCTTTTATAATATAAAGATTTAAACCCACCGGAGGTGTTATTAATCCTATCTCCATATTTATAGTAAATACAATTGCAAACCAATAGGGATCAAAACCTAATGTTGTGATTACAGGTAATAAAATTGCAGAAGTCATTACAATTACTGCAACTGGTGGTAAGAAGAAACCAGCTATTAGAAGAAATATATTAATTAAAATAAATACAACCCATTTATTCGAGCTTAATTCAACCATGCTCTGTGCTAATGACTGAGTTACATAAAGTTGTGAAAGTGTAAACGCAAAAAGATATGATGCAGCAATAATAAACATTATCATCACACTTTCTTTCATTGAAACTTTAACAATGTTCCAAATCTTTTTTGGCTGATAAATTTTATAAACAACAGCAATTAATACAAAAACTAAGAATGCTCCAACTCCAGATGCCTCTGATGGTGTTGCTACTCCTCCATAAAGCACATACAAAACTCCAGCTATAATTGCTAAGAAAGGGAGAATTCTTGGTAATACTTCGAGTTTTTCTTTTAAAGTAGGTCTTACTCTATTTCTTAGAGCTTTTGCTGCATCTTTATCAATAAAATAACTGTGTATTAGAGCCCAAATTGAAAACATCCCTGCCAACATAAAACCTGGTATAAGACCACATAAAAATAATCTACCAATTGATGTACCTGTTGCTATTCCATAAACAATTAAAACAATACTAGGAGGAATTAATACTCCTAAAGTTCCACCTGCTGCAATGGTTCCAGTTGCAATTTGATCAGAGTATCCTCTTTTTCTCATTTCAGGAATCCCCATAGTTCCAATTGCTGCACAAGTTGCTGGGCTTGATCCACTTAATGCTGCAAAAATCGAACAAGCTCCAATATTAGAAATTACTAATCCTCCTGGGACTCTCCAAAGCCATCTATCTAATCCAATATATAAATCTTTCCCTGCAGGGGAATTTGCAACCGCCATTCCCATCAAGATAAACATTGGTATGGAAAGTAAAACAAAAGAGTTTAGTCCTGCAAAAAATGTTTCAGCAAAAACATCAAGCATTTGAAAACCTTCAAATGTTACTAACAAAGCTATCGAAACAAAACTCAAACCAAAAGCAATTGGAATTCCAGAAAAGAGTACCATTAAAGTAAAAACTGCAACTATTATGGCTATTATCAATGGATCCATTTAATTAAAATCCTCGTCATCAGTTAATTTTATAATTTCTGCTATATACTGTAATATCATTAATAAAGCTCCTAACATCATAGATGAATATGGTATCCATAGTGGTGGGTCCCAAACAGTGCCTGTTGAATAATTTTTAGTAAATGCTTCCTCTACCATTAAAAAACCAAAGTAGAATAAAATTAAGAAAAAAAGTAAACTAATAGAAGATGTAAAAATCTTTAATCTGATTATATTTTTTTTTGATAAAAAATCATAAATCCATTCCATACTTACATGAGCTTTTTCACTTAAGACATATACACTTCCAATAAAAGTTGAAGCAACTAACAACATAGTGACAAGTTCTGTTTGCCATGTAATTGCTCTTTGAAAAAAATATCTTTCAAAAACAAGCTCAACGATTACCAAAATTGATAAGAGTAATGCTAATACAGCGAAAGCACCACATGCTTTAGCAATTAAATCACAAAATTTTAGGTATATATTTTTCATAAAAAAACCCCTACTTAATAAGAATAAATAGGGGTTCTTTATATATTATTTTATTTAACTGCTAAAGCCATTTCCATTAATTTATCACCACCTTGCACTTTCTCAGCAAATGCTTTGTGTGAAGACTTCTTGGCAATTTCTACCCAAGCAGCATGGTCTTTTGCATCCATGTATACTAATTTAACACCTGCAGCTTTGTAGGCATCCTCAAACTTTTTATCTAAGTTTTCTACCTGTGCTGTCATATATTTCTCTGCTACTTTTCCAGCTTTCATTAAAGCTTTTTGCTGCTTAGAATTTAAAGCATCAAAAGACTTTTTAGACATAAGAATTGGTTCGTACATAAACCATAGTCCAAATTTTCCTGGAGGTGTTGCACATGAAACTTGTTCATAAATTTTATAACTTACAAAACTTCCTGAACTTGTATTTGCACCTGTCAATACTCCTGTTTGTAAACCAGTATAAATTTCAGATGAAGGCATACTTTGAATACCCGCTCCTGCTGCTTCTAACATTTGGTTAAACGCTTTACCTGCAGCTCTCATAACTTGTCCTTTAGCATCGCTAGGATTTTTAATACATTTAGTTTTTGATGCAAAACCACCTCCTAACCATGCGTCAGATAAAACTACTACACCAGCGTCGTTAATTATTCTTTTAATCTCTGTCATCATTGGTCCTTTATTAAATCTCAATGCATGATCATGATTTTTAACTGTTCCAGGCATTAAAGTTGCATCGAACTCTGGATGAAATTTAGATGCATAAGCCAATGGGAATGCAGAAATATCCAATTGACCAGTTGTCATTGGTTTCCACTGTTCCTTTGGTTTATATAATGATTTAGCTGGATAAATTCTAATATCTATTCCAACGTTTGCTTTTTTAACCTCATCTGCAATTATTTGTACCATTTCATGACGTGGGTCAAAAGATCCATCAGCTCTTGGTGTTCCTGGCCATTGATGACTAGCTTTAAGTGTCACAGCAAAAGCAGAGCCAACAGTTGTAAGAACAAAAACTAATGAAGTTAAATATAAAGATATTTTTCTTAACATTATAATCTCCTCTATTATTATTTATTTGATGCATTAAAATAAAGATATTGATAAGAGTCAATACTACAAAGTACACTTATATTATGAATGGACCATTAAAAAACCTTCTAGTAATTGACTTAACTAGAGTTCTAGTAGGACCTTATTGCACAATGATACTATCAGACCTTGGGGCAAGGGTAATAAAAATCGAAGCACCTGAAGTTGGTGATGACTCAAGAAAGTTCGGGCCTTTTATAAAAGATTATTCTGCATACTTTATGTCGTTAAATAGAGGTAAAGAAAGTATTGCTCTAAATTTAAAAAATGATGAAGATAAAAAAATTTTTGAAAAAATATTATCAAAAGCAGATATTCTTGTGGAAAATTTCAAACCAGGGACTTTAGAAAAGTGGGGTTTTGGTTGGAAAGAAGTTAGTAAAAAATACCCTAAATTAATTTATGCATCTGCATCTGGCTTTGGACAAACTGGGCCGTTAAAAGAATTACCTGCTTATGACATGGTTGTTCAAGGTATGGGTGGTTTAATGAGTGTTACAGGTCAGCCAAACTCTGAACCAACAAGAGTTGGTACTTCAATTGGAGATATTACAGCTGGTTTGTTTACAGCAATTGGAATTAATGCAGCATTATATGATAGAAAAAAAACTGGGAAAGGAATGTTCATAGATGTTTCAATGTTAGATTGTCAAATTGCAATATTAGAAAACGCAATTGCAAGATATCTATCTAATAATGAAATACCGAAGCCAATGGGTTCACGACATCCATCTATTGCACCTTTTGAAGCATTTAAAACCAAGGATAGCTATATCATCATTGCTGCTGGAAATGACAAACTATTTGAAAAACTTTGTAATGTATTAAATGTTACAAATTTAGTTGATAATGAAAAATTTTCTAATAATTCATCTAGATCTAAAAATATGAATGAATTGAAAAAAATTTTTGAGGATAAGCTATCATACAAAAATACATCTGATTGGATTGAAGAAATGGAGAAAGATAAAATTCCTTGTGGGCCTATTTTTAATATAAAGGAAGCAGTTGAAAACCCTCAAATAAAAGAGAGAAATATGATTGTTAAATCTTATCACAAGATCATAGGTGACTTTAAACTTGCTGGAAACCCAATTAAAATGTCTTCATATAAAGATGAAAAAACTCGAGGAGATATACCTGATCTTGATGAGCACAGAGATAAAATATTAAAAGAGTTTGGTTAATTAATTTTGAAAAAAAGCATTCAAGGATATATTGTATTAAAAAAAATTTTATGTTAGATAAAAAAAAATTCTATATTAATGGTAAATGGGTAGACACTAATAATCCAAACAACTTCAAAGTAATAAATCCATCAACAGAAGAAATTTGTGCAATAATAAATTTAGGAAGTTCTGTAGATACTAATTTAGCTGTTCAGGCTGCCAAAAAAGCTTTTGTAACTTGGAGAGATACTTCTAAGGAAAAAAGATTAAAATTATTAGAAAAACTATTTGAAATTTATAAATCTAAATGGGATGAAATGACAAATGCAATTTCTACGGAACTTGGTTGTCCAAAAGATTGGTGTTCTGCAAATCAAACATCTTCGGGGGCAGGTCATATTGAAGATTTCATTAAAAGACTAAAAGAATTTAATTTCGAACCTGGATTTGATAATGGTTCAATCAATCATATAGTTTATGAACCAATTGGAGTATGTGGTCTTATAACTCCTTGGAATTGGCCAATAAATCAAATTGCATTAAAAGTTATTCCAGCGCTTGCAACGGGTTGTACAATGATTTTAAAACCCTCTGAGATAGCTCCTTTATCAGCAATGTTATTTGCAGAAATGATTCATGAAGCTGGTTTTCCTCCAGGTGTATTTAATTTAGTTAATGGAGATGGTCCAGGGGTTGGCACAGATTTATCAGGGCACCCTGATGTTGATATGATTTCATTTACTGGTTCAACAAGAGCCGGAAAACTAATAACAAAAAATGCTGCAGAAACAATTAAACGAGTTTGTTTAGAATTGGGTGGAAAAGGAGGAAATATAGTTTTTGCAGACTCATATCCAGATGCAGTTAGAGATGGGATTAGAAATGTAATGAGTAATTCTGGTCAATCATGTGATGCACCTACACGAATGTTAGTTGAAAAGTCTATTTATGAAAGAGCTGTAAAAGAGGCTGCTGATGAAGCTAATAAAATTAAAGTTGATTTAGCTTCAAAGACTGGCGACCACATTGGGCCAGTAATTTCAAAAACACAATATGATAAAATACAAAGTTTAATTAAAAGTGGAATAGAAGAAGGTGCAACGTTAATTGCCGGAGGACCAGACAAACCTGAGGATTTAAAAAAAGGATATTTTATAAAACCTACTGTTTTTACGGATGTAAATAATAATATGAGAATAGCAAAAGAAGAAATATTTGGTCCTGTATTATCAATTATTCCATTTGAGAATGAGGAGGAAGCAATCAAGATAACTAATGACACTGAGTACGGACTAGGAAATTATCTACAAACAGAGGACAAAGAAAAAGCAAAAAGAGTTTCAAAAAAATTAAGAGCAGGAATAATTTATGTAAACAATAAGCCGGCAGATTCTGGAACTCCTTTTGGTGGATATAGACAGTCAGGAAATGGTCGTGAGGGAGGTACTTGGGGTTTACATGAATACCTTGAAGTTAAAACAATTACAGAATGGAATAAATAATTTTATTTAAAGAAAATTATGATTGGATACGTGATGGTTGGAACTAATGATCTTGATCGATCAATAAAATTTTATGATGAACTATTTAAAGTAATTGGCTTACAAAGAACCGATACGGATGATCTCTGTGCTGGATATATATCTATAAATGGTTCTGGAGCTATAGAATTTTATATAACCAAACCATTTAATAAAGAAAAGGCAACTTCTGGAAATGGTACTCAAGTATCATTTATAGTAAACAATAGAGATATAGTTGATAAATTTCATGAGATAGGATTAAAATTGGGAGCACAAAGTGAAGGATCGGGTGGTGAAAGACCAGAGGGATCTGGAGTTTATTACTCTTATCTTCGTGATTTAGATGGAAATAAGATTTGTGCTTTCACAAACAGTAAGGTGTAATGTCTTATCAAGTTATCAAAGAAAAATTGGATACTAATAAATTAGTAATTTTAGATGGAGCAATGGGCTCTGAGCTAGAAAAAAAAGGAGCACAAATGGATAAAAATCTTTGGTGTGGTACATGTTCAGTTGAATTCCCAGAACTAGTTAGAGAAGTTCACGAAGATTACATTGAAGCTGGTGCAGACGTAATAACAACTAATACTTACGCATGTACACCTATTTCTATGAGAAATTATGGAATGGAAAACTCGATTAAAGAATTCAATCAAAAAAGTGTTCAGTTAGGAAAAAAAGCAATTGAAAATTCAAAAAAAAAAATAGCTTTAGCTGGAAGTGTGTCAGCATCAGGTAGTTTTTATAAACTTGGAATTAAAGCAATGTTGCCTGGTTTTAATGAACAAATAAAAATTTTAACCGAGGAAGGTGTAGATTTAATTATTTTAGAGGCTATGTCTTCCCAGGCAGATATTGTTCAAGCAATGATAGAATGCTCGAATAAAGTTAATATACCAGTTTGGCTTTCAATATCCTGCGTAATTGATAAAAAAACTGAAAATTTGATGCTTGGTTATAATGACACTGTTGATGCGCCACCAGAAGTTTATGAGGACTTGGAAAAATCAATAAAAAGATTTAGTACAATTCACAAAGGTCCAATTTTAATAGCACATTCTGATATTGATGTTACTGGGAAAGCTATAAGTGTTGCAAAAAATAATTATAATGGAACAATTGGAGCTTATCCAAACATAGGCTTTTATGAAAAACCTCACTGGAAATCAGAGGACAATATAAGCCCAGAAGAATACTTAAATAAGGTAAAATCGTGGGTTCAAAATGGATCCCAAATAATTGGGGGATGTTGTGGAGTGGGTGTAAATCTAATAAAGCCACTATCTTCACTTAAATAATGAATAGTACACAAGATATTTTTAATAAAGCCAAAAATGAAATTAAAAAGTTATGGATTGACCATAAAGAGTTATCTAACTTTGTAACTTTTCCAAATAACTTAGTTTTAAAAAATCTAAAACCTCAAAAAGCTCCAGTTACTGATAAGCTTTTTAATTGGAATGAAAATTTAAACACAAACCTTACGGAGTTGCATAGAGCAATTAGTAATTTATCCCCACATGTTAATTGGGAACAGGGATATAATGAGAAAGAGGTTGATAAAGATTTTTTAAATAAATATGGTTTTTTTGAATTAATAGGTCCATCAGGACATTTTGAAACATCAGAGATGGCATTATATGTAAATTTTTTAGATAAAAATACTTATTATCCTTGGCATAACCACGAAGCTGAAGAATTATATTTTATTGTATCTGGAGAAGCTAAATTCGAAAGCAAAGATCAAGATGAGGAAATATTATCCTCTACAAAAACTAGATTTCATAAAAGTTTCCAACCACATGCAATTACAACAATCGAAAATAAAGTTTTGAGTTTTGTAATTTGGAAAAATAAATTTGAGCATATTTCAAAATTAATAAAAGAATAATTTTTTTATTGCTTGCTCACATTTTCTTTTGGAGATAAAACTACAGCCACTACTCCACCAATTATTATCAATGAGCATCCAACAATCTGACGCCAACCAAATGGTTCATCTGTTAGGATACTAGAACTAACTGCGCCAACAATAATTTCAGATAAAAAGAGAATTGAACATATACCAGCTCCTATTTGAGTTGGAGCCCATAAAATTACGATACCAGTTGGAATAAAATAAAATACTGAAATTAGAACTAAGAAGGTGGTCATTGATAGAAATGCATCAGTTGATGGTACTGGTCCAAGATAATCTACAAGTAATAAACCAGCTGCAATATTAAATAATGTCCCGTATACAAAAAAACCAAAAATTATTGGAAATACTCCGTCAGTTTTAATAACTTCTAATCTTATCATACCTCCTGCAAACATTACTCCACCAATAAGCGCCAGCCAGTCTCCTGCATTTTTTGGCAAAGGAATGTTTCCACCTTGACCAAAGACTACCCATAATCCACCAAGTGCTAAACTTAGACTGACAACTCTTTGCCAGCCATGTTTTTTTTTTAAAAAAATTATTTCAAAAATAGTTGTCCAAACCGGAGTCATGTAAAACATTATTAAAGCTCTAACTACATCTGTTAAAAGAAAGCTTAATGCATAACATATAAAACCCCCTCCGATTAAAATTCCCATAGCTGGAAGTTCAAAGCCTGTATCTCTTTTTTTGCTAAATCTCCAAATAGCAATAGGTAATAAAATCAAAGTTCCTATTATCATTTGGGATATTGTCCCCCAACCTCCAGTGAGTCCACCATCTTCTAAAAATCTTTGTGGTAACCAATATATTCCCCATGCGCCCGCTGAAATGGCTAAGGCAACTGAAATCTTATAATGGTGTGGGTGTCTCATGAAGAAAATTTTAATTCTGGTTTGATTTTACTAAAATTGAAAATTTCCTCATATCTTTTTGCAAATGCAATTAACTTGAGATCTTCAAATTTTTTTGAAATTATTTGCATACCCATTGGTAATCTATTTTTGTTAAATCCGATAGGTACAGTTATTGTAGGTAAATCAAATAAACTTGACATAATAAAAACTTCAATCCATCTATGGTAAGTGTCCATTTGTTTATCGTTAATATATTTAGGAAATTGTAAATTTTTATCAAAAGGAAAAGTTTGTGCTGAAGGAATAATTAAAAAATCATACATTTTAAATACCTTATCTATTTGCTTTGAACAATTTATCTTTTGATTTAATGCCTTATCTATATGGTCATCTTTGATTGATTGGCCTTTTTCAAACTCCCAAATTGCTTGAACTGTCATTTCATGTATATTTTTTATATTCATACTTTGAGTGTCATCAAAAATACTTTTAGCTCTAAGTGTTGTCCAGCTTTCCCACATCTCAGAATAATTAATTGATGTATTTAAATAATCTATCTTAATGTTGTATTTATTGAGATCATTTAATTTATTCTCACACATATCAATAATTTCATTCTCAAACTCATAATTATTACTTAGATCTGATAGCCAACCAATTTTAATTTTAGAAAATTGATTTTCATTTAATGTGGTTGCTTTAAAAGAACCATCGACTTTAACAGAAAAAGGATCCAACGGATCAACACCTACGATACAATCTAGTAAGATTGACATTTCCTCTGGTGTCCTCGCAAAACAACCGGGTGTCGTTAATATTGGTAATTTATTTAATTTTTTCTCGTTTGATCTGTCTGATGGTATTAATCCTGTTGTTGTTCTAAAACCATAAATGTTGGCATAAGCAGCTGGTGCTCTACAAGATCCCATCATGTCAGTACCATCTGCAAAAGGCAAAAGACCAGCAGCTACTGCTGTAGCTGCGCCACCGCTAGACCCTGCAGCAGATTTTGAAAAGTTATAAGCATTTGAAGTGGGTCCAAACAATCTATTAGTTGTATGTCCTCCAACTCCCAATTCGGCAGTATTTGTTTTACCAATAATTATTGCACCATTATTCTGAAGTCTATCAACAATTAAAGAATTTTTTTTTGCAATATTATTTTTAAATCTTGGAAATCCATAAGTAGAAGGTAATCCCTCTACATCAAAAAGATCTTTACAAGCTAACGGTAAACCAAAGAGAGGTTTTATTTTATCTTTACTCTGTTTATCTTTTGCAATTGCTTCTTCAAGAATTACCTCTTCCTCTTTTTGAAGAACAATTGCATTTAGTGATGGATTATGATTATTAATTTTTTCAAGATAAAATTCTATAACTTCTTTTACTAAAACTTCTTTAGATTTTATTAATAAAATAATTTCTGAAATAGATTTATTTTCAAGCATTTGATGAACTTTATCGAGCTTTTTTAATCGATGTTAGTGTAATTTTTTTAACTTCCTCTAAAGTTGCTATTTTTGGATTAGTTGCAAAAGCTTGATCTTTCATTGCCTTTTCAGCAATTCTATCCACACAATCTTCTGGAACTCCAATTTCACTTAAACTTTTAGGAATTTTTATTCTATCAAGTATCCTCTCTATATTCTTAATAAATGAATCAACTGAATGATCTTCGAATTGCATAGCTTCTGACATTCTTTTAACTTTTTCTTCCATACCAGGTAAATTATATTTTAAAACCACTGGTAATATAATCGCGTTAGTTAATCCATGATGAGTATTAAATTCAGCTCCAACCATATGAGCAATTGCATGGACTAGTCCCAATCCTTTTAAAAATGATATACCTGCAAGGCATGATCCAACATGCATTCCGCCTCTAGCAACTATATTTTTTGGCTCCTCTACTGCTGTAATTAAAGATTTTGAGATTAGTGATAATCCCTCTAAAGCTGCTCCATCACACATGGGATTAAAACCAGGAACACAATATCCTTCAATACCGTGAATTAGAGCATCCGCTCCAGTCCAAGCTGTTAAATTAGATGGAAGCCCAATAGTTAACTCTGGATCAATTAATGCTAAAGAAGGTCTAACATCTGGATGCCACATACAAAATTTCATTTCTTCTTTTATATAAGTAACCATAGCTGTAATTTCTGTTTCAGCTCCAGTTCCTGCGGTAGTTGGTATGGTAATAATTTTTGGAAAAGGATTATCTTTGCTAATTTTAGGGGGAGTTAATTCAAATTCAAAATCTCTAAGAGGCACATCGTTATTTGCTGTAAGGCATACCAATTTACCTCCATCCATTGCACTGCCTCCACCAATTGCAATGATTGCATCATGATTTCCTTCTTTGTATTTTTTACATCCAACTGATACTTCGTCCTCTCTTGGATTTGGTGATATATCAAAAAATAAATCTGATTTTACATTAGAACTAGTTAGGTAACTTTGTAAATTAGAGATAAATGATAATTTTGGACTTCCTTTATCTGTGACTATTAAAGGATTTTTAATATCTAATTTATTGCAAATACTACCTATTTCTTTAATTCGACCAGGTCCGTATGCAACATTAGTTGGAAAGGTCCAGTCTTGATTTGATAAAATTTCAGTTTCGTTAAGTTTAAAATTTTGCATTTTTATATCAATAAGTTAATTATATACTATCAATTATATCAAAAAGTAAATGAAGAATACACCAATCAGATCTGGTTCAAGATTAATTTTTCTTTCAGTTGGTTCAATGATACTTGGAGTTCTTTTTATTGATATATATGGAATAATTATCAAATTTTTAGGTGACTCATATTCCACAAATCAAGTTGTTTTATTTAGGAATTTGTTTGCAATCATACCTTTGCTAACTTTGATTTTTTATACCAATGAAAATTTAAATATATTTAAAAAAATAACCAAAAAATTTGTAATTCTATGTTCAATTAGAGGATTATGTTTTTTGTTCATGAACGTTTTTTATTTTATAGCAATTAATAATATGGATTTTGCAACAGCATCTACATTAACATTCTCAGCAACCTTTTTTATAGTAATTTTATCCATATTTTTTTTAAATGATAAAGTCGGTATCTACAGGTGGTCTGCTGTTATAATAGGATTTATTGGTGTTGCTATGATAATGAAACCAACCAATGATATATTTTCATATTACTCTGTATATCCACTTATGGTTGGTTTTTTATACTCAATCGCAATTATAATTCTAAAATTTATACCAGACTATAACTCTACAGCAAAAATACAGTTTTATTCTTTAATATCTTCAATTATTGGTGCGGTAATACTTTTGGCAATTACTTTTGATAATATAGTTATTAAAAGTTTTAATGATTTATTAATGCTCGTATCAATTGGAATTTTGGGTGGATCAGCAGGAATTCTTTTTATTTATGCTTATAGATTAATTGAAGCTAGCAAACTTGCAGTATTTGAATATTTAGCAATACCTTCATCTTTTTTTCTTGGTTGGTTCTTTTTTGACGAATTTCCCATTGATCAACTTTTCCCAGGAGTGTTAGGAATTGTTTTAGCTGGCATGATAATAATATGGAGAGACAAAAAAAAGAAAAGAACTTTAAAAGTAAGTAAAAAAGTATATTAAACTTTTGACTTCATAGACTGCATAACAATAGATCTATCAATTTCACCAAGTAATTTTCCAGATGAAGAACAAACTACTGGATAAGCTTGATCACCTTCACTTAATTGATCAATTAAAGTTTCTATTTTAGAGTTATCCTCTATGCAGTTTTCTTTTTTTTCATACAATCTTTTTGTTTCAGTACAACATTCTTTTCTCATCACTTTTCCAGCACTTAGAACTTTATACTTTGGTACATCTTCACAGAAATCTTTTACATATTGGTCTTTTGGATTAGAAACTATCTCTTCAGGAGTGCCTATTTGCGAAATCTCACCATCTTTCATTATTGCTATATGGTCACCCATTTTTATAGCCTCTAAAAAATCGTGTGTAATGAAAACCATGGTTCTCTGAAGTTTTTCTTGAATTTTTAAAAGTTCATCTTGCATTTCTCTTCTTATAAGCGGATCCAGAGCTGAGAATGGTTCATCAAAAATTAAAATTTCAGGATCTACCGCTAGTGCTCGTGCTAGACCTACTCTTTGTTGCATACCACCTGAAAGTTCTCTAGGATAATTATTTTGCCATCCATCTAGACCAACCATTTTTAAAACTTCCATAGATTTTTCTAATCTAATATCTTTTTTTGTACCTCTAACTTCTAAACCGTATCCAATATTTTCAATAACCGTTCTATGTGGGAAGAGTCCAAAATGCTGAAATACCATGCTCATCTTATTTCTTCTGAGTTCTAAAAGATCTCTACTACTCATTTTGGTAACATCAACATCATCCATTTTAACAGTGCCTGTTGTTGGTTCTATTAATCTTGAGATACATCTAACCAAAGTAGATTTTCCACTACCAGATAATCCCATAACAACAAAGGTCTCACCTTTTTGTATAGAAAAACTAACATCTTTTACTGCAACTACGTGACCAGTCTTTTCTTGAACTTCCTTAATAGATAGATTTTTATCCAAACCTTTTATTATTCTTTTTTCGTCTGGACCAAATAGCTTCCAAATGTTTGTGCAAGTTATTTTTTGCTCTTTATTCATCGACAAATTTAAAGTTTATTTTTAAAATAGACAATATTTTACTTTAAAAGTAAAATTAATTATTCTACTTTCTACAATATATGTCTAGTAATACTGAATTAGCAGGAAAATCCAATCAATCAAAGAATATAATAACTTATTTAATCATTGGTATAGTTTTTTTAATAGCCTTATGGTTATCATCACAAAGCGAAGGTCCATCTAAATTCCCAAAGGTTGTTACTGATGAGTTTACATTTACTGCTTGGGTAAATGAGGGAGAGGATTTTTTAAAAAAAAATTATAGATGGATGACTAAAATCATAGCAGGCTATATCAAAGCTTGTTATTATTTTGTTGAAGATTTTTTATTAGAATCACCGTGGCTTTTAATTACAGCAATTATTTTTTTACCTTGCATGATTGCGGGAGGTTTAAAATTAGGACTTTATTCATTATTTGTTGTTTACTTTTGGGGAGCAACCGGAATGTGGGAGCCATCGCTACAAACAGTCGCCTTAATGGGGTTGTCTGTTTTACTTTGTGTCTTTTTTGGTTTCATATTGGGAGTTTTATGTTCGCAAAGTGATCGGTTTGAAGGCTTTATGAAACCAGTTCTGGATACAATGCAAGTGATGCCAGCTTTTGTATATCTATTCCCTGCATTATTTTTTTTCGGTATCGGTGGAGCGCCAGCGATCCTTGCTACTATGATTTATGCAATGCCTCCAATCATAAGATTAACAAACACTGGTATTAGACAAGTGCCAGCACAAACTATAGAAAGTGCAACTTCTTTTGGTTCAAGTAAATTACAACTTTTATTCAAAATAAAAATTCCACTTTCTTTACCTAGTATCATGATGGGTATCAATCAAGTTATCATGATGGCTCTTGCTCTTGTTGTTTTAGCTTGTTTTATTGGTGCAGAAGGAATTGGAGGACAAGTTTGGCAAGCAATTAGAAGATTAGATGTTGGTTGGGCCATGGAAGGAGGGCTATGTATTCTATTTATGGCGATAATGTTTGATAGATTTAGTTCTGCCTTTAGTAAAACAAAAGAAAGACTGCCATCAGATGTTCAGAAATTCTATTTACTTCCACAAGGATGGGCCAAATACCACCTAGCACGACTTATTGAAAAACCATTAAAGATTACTCATGATGTCATGAAGTATATTTGCGTGTTTACTACCAACTTAATTGCTTACTTTATTAAATTTTTAATCTCGACAGTCAATAAAACATCTGCTGAAGATATTGGGGAATTCATAAGTAAAAGGTATTATATAATTCCATCATTTATAGTTTTTTTCATAATTACCATAATTGATTTATATTTTATAAAAATTGGTTCATTTCCTGAGGAATGGAGATTATCTATTAGACAACCAATCACAAATGCAGTTGAAAGTTTAACTGTCAATCCAGGATTTATTGCTTTCACAAAAAGTTTAAGAGCGTTTGTTTATCTTAACTTACTTCGCCCACTAGATATTTTCCTTACTCATATACCATGGTGGTACACGATGGCTGTTTTTATCGCATTAGGATATATAACAGTTGGAATAAGATTTGCCTTAATAACTACTCTTTTACTTTTATTTATAGGTGCTTGCGGAATTTGGTCTCATTCGATGATAACATTGTCTTCTGTTTTAGTATCTGTAGCTCTATGTTTCGTTATTGGTGTTCCTCTTGGGATAATAGCATCCTATAACGAAAGATTTAGAAACATTCAGAACGTTGTATTAGATGCTATGCAAACTCTCCCTTACTTCTGTTATTTAATTCCTGTGCTTATGTTTTTTGGAGGAGGTACCGTATCAGCAGTTTTAGCAACTGTTATTTATTCTATACCTCCTATAATAAGATTAACTTCTTTAGGTTTAACACAAGTATCAGGAACTTATTCAGAGGTATCACGGTCTTTTGGTGGTACGTTAATTCAAACTTTAAATAAAGTTAAATTTCCTTTAGCAGTGCCAAGTTTAGTGATAGGTTTTAATCAAACAGTTATTATGGCTTTTGCAATGCAGATTGTAACTCCTCTTATTGGTGGTAAAGGCCTTGGATTAGAAGTTTTCAATGGTCTTGCGCGATCTGATACAGGAAGGGGTCTTGCTGCTGGAATTGGGATTGTCCTTCTTGCAATAATCATAGATAGAATTACTCTTGCATGGACGAAGAAGCAAAGAGAAGCACTAGGTCTATAAAGTAAGTCATTAATTAAGAAATTTAGCCATTTTTGTCCGGTTTACATTTATATAGCTTTTGCACTACAATAGGTTTTTAAATTTAAGGGAGGAAACTTAATGAAATTAACTAAAACAATATCAGCGCTATTTTTATCTTTAGTGCTGCTAATCGGAAGTTTAGGGCAAGCGAATGCTGCTAAAAGACTTCACGCAGCTATTGCAGACTGGACAGGTGGAATAATCACTTGTGAAGTAGCTGTAGCAATTCTTGAAAGAGAATATGGATATAAAGTTAAACAAACAGTATTTCCATCAGGAACTGGTTTATGGGAAGCAATTGCAGCAGGAGAAATTGATTTTGCTTGCGAAAGCTGGCCAAGCTACGCTGAAGCAGATTCTGTGATGCTAAATGAGGATCTAATCTATGAAGGTAAGGTAGTTGGATCTTACAGTGGAGATGGAAGTGTAGATCTTTTAGGTACATCTGGAATAATCGGACTTTCTGATTACTGGATACCAAAATACGCTGCTGAGGAATTTGGTATCAAAACTTGGAAAGATCTAAATAAACATAAAGCTAAATTTGCTACTATAGAAACTGGAAACAGAGGTAGACTTATCGGATGTCCAGTAGCTGGTTGGAATTGTCATGACCAAAAAAGACTTGATATTTTAGGAATTGACTTTCAAGCAGATGAGCTTGGTACTGAAGCAGCCGCTATTGCAGAAGCAAAAGCAGCTTACATGAGAAAAGAACCATTCCTATTATATCTATGGTCACCACATTGGTTCTTTGGAGAGTTTGACATGGTAGGAGTTCAACTTCCAGAGCACAAAGTTTGTGATCCTGATACATTTACAGAAGCTGGTAACTGGAAAGATTGTGGAAAAAAAGGTTGGCCTGGAACAGGTTGGGCAAAAGATTACACAATGAACTACGGTAACCCAGCTGTGTTTGCAAAAGCTGAAAACGCAGACGCTAAGAAATTCTTCGAAAATATGTCTTTACAAAATATCGATCAAGCAAAAATGCTTGTTGAAGTAGATATTAAGAAAAGAGATGTTAAAGAAGTTGTTGCAGAGTGGTTAGACAACAATCCAGACAAATGGAAGCCTTGGCTTAAATAATACTTTTTAAAAATACTAAAAATTAAAGGCCCTTTTATAAGGGCCTTTTTTTATGCATTTAATTCATCGAAGTATATTAAATAAATAAAGAAAAATACTATTATACAATTAAGAATAAAAATTATTTTTTAAAGTATAGAAAAGATTATTATATAATTTTTGAAAACTTATAATTTATATTTTTTTAAGTATTCCAACCTACCAATAATTTCATCTCTATCTAAATAGTATCCTTGCAAATGACGATGTCCTGAATTTGGATTAAAAGCAGTTCTTCCATGTAAAACTCGTCTATTATTAAAGGAAAAAATATCACCAGGACCTAATCTAAATTTTATTTGAAATTTATCGTCATGTAAAAGATTTCCAAATCTATGATGAGCTTTATAAACTTTATCCATTTGTTCTGGATGACAGTCTAAAGCATCCATTGTTGCAACACTAAATCTTATATCATGAAAATCATTATCCTTAGTTAAACTAATTGCCGGAGCATGAAAACTTCTGTGAGACTCTTGTGTATAATCTTTATCTCTAAATTTTAATGGAACTGAAATTAGTGTTTCAAAAATTTCTTTTTCATTGTTTCTTAAATATTCAGCAACTGCAAAACCATCAATGGCTGAGGAGTCTCCTCCCTC
Source organism: uncultured Pelagibacteraceae bacterium (assembly GCA_902579985.1). GTDB lineage: Bacteria > Pseudomonadota > Alphaproteobacteria > Pelagibacterales > Pelagibacteraceae > Pelagibacter. Next base: position 28,888 of record CACHIV010000001.1, read on the forward strand.
AGCATCATTTATCAAACAATGCAAAAACTGATAACCAGGAGGAAGTTCAAACCATGGTAAATCCATATGATTTCTAAGAGCATGCGCAGTATAAGCAGAGTTATTAGGTTTTGGAATATTGATTACCTCAAATGGTGTTTTAAAAAAGGTTTCTCTAACATGGCTAATTCTATGAAGAACATTAAAAGCAGATTTTTTTTCTATTGGAGAATTTTTAACTATAGCTATACCTTTGTGATGAAGTAATTCCAACCATCTTACCAAACCCTTATCAGAATAAATTATCTCATCATGATCTATGTAAATTGATTCAAAATTTTGTAACAAGCTATTATCCCATAGTTGATATGGGGAGACATATTTCTTTTTATTATTTATTGTATAACAATTTTCTCTAAGCCACTTAGGATCATAATAACTAGTGTGATTACCTTCGCTCCATTCTATTTTTAATTTTCCATCATTATTTAAAGAATAATTTTTTGGATTTATATCTTTTGAAACTTCTAAAATATTAAACATTCTATGGTTTGAGTCTTTATCATGAGCAGTTGGACAATTGTCTCTTAACCAAAGATAATTAAAATTACTTTGCTCACCATCACTCCATTTAACAGTTAAATTTTTATCTTTTTTTTCAACATTAGCAATTTTAACCATATTTAAATTCTTAATATTTTTTAAAGGTTTTTCAATAAATTTTTGTCAAAAAAATTCTTGTTTTTTACCCTCATACAATATTAAAGTAATATCGCTATGAATAAATCACTTAGAAATAAAAAAATTTTAATATCTGCGGGTGCTTCCGGTATTGGTTGGGCAACTGCTAAAGTCTGTCTATCAAAAGGGGCAACTGTTTATATATGTGATATAGAATCAAAATACTTAAATAAAGTTAAAAAACATCGGCTTAACAATAAAAAATTATTTGTTTATCACTGTGATGCCTCAAATGAGATAGATGTAAATGAATTATTTATAAAAATTTCTAAAAGAACAAAAAAACTAGATTGTTTAATTAATAATGTTGGTGTCGCTGGACCAACAGGAACTATTGAAAAATTATCTTCTAAACACTGGGAAAAAACTTTAAAAATAAATGTAATCAGTCATTTCTATTTTACTAAACTTGCTATTCCAATGTTAAAAAGAAATAAAGGGGGATCAATTATTAATATGGCATCTGGAGCAGGTATAATGGGTTTTCCACTTAGATCTCCTTATGCAGCAAGCAAATGGGCTATAGTCGGAATAACTAAAACTTTAGCAATGGAGCTTGGAAAATTTAAAATAAGGGTAAATGCAATATGTCCTGGAACTGTAAAGGGTGATAGAATGGTTAGAGTAATAAGGGATAAATCTAAATTTTTAAAAATTTCAAAAAAATCCATAGAAAAGGAATTTATTTCTATGGCATCGATTAATAGCTGGATTTATGAAGAAGACATTGGATATATGTGTAGCTTTTTAATTTCAAATGATGCAAAAAGGATTTCAGGTCAAATAATAGGGGTCGATGGTAATGCGACGAGACTGGATTAATTTCTAATTTTCTGTTCGTATTTTTTTCTTAGTTTTAATAAATCAACTAAATATTCGTCTCTAATATTAGAAATTTTTGCCACTGATTTTCCTTTAGATTGTTTTTTTGTTCCACTTACCAATTTATTAATTAGTTTTTTTGACAATTTGGGAGATCTAAGTTTAGTCCAAGGAAGTTTTAAAGCAGGTCCAAATTGTTCTAACATATGTTTCATTCCAAACTTTCCTCCGGCAAGATGAAAAGTTAAAAAAGTGCCCATTAAAGACCATCTTAATCCCGGTCCATCTTCAATAGCTCTGTCTAAATCCTCAGTGCTTGCGTGGCCCTCATTTATAATGTGAAGACCTTCTCTCCATAATGCTTCTTGTAATCTGTCAGATAAATAACCTGGTAGTTCATGTTTAACCATAATGGGCTTCATAGATATGGATTTATAAAATCTATTTGCTTTTGTTAGAATTGCTTCAGATGTTTTTTTTCCAGGTACAATTTCTAAAGCTGGCAAAATATAAACAGGATTAAATGGATGTCCTATTATGCCTCTTTTTGGGTTTTTACATTTTGAATAAATTCTACTTGGAAGTAATCCAGATGAGCTAGATGAAATAATTGCATTTGTTTTTGCAAATTTTCCGATTTTGCTAATTAACTTGATTTTCAAAGAATAGTTTTCAGTTGCACATTCTTGTATAAAATCTGCATCTTTCAATGTTTCTTTAAGAGATGTTAAATATTTTAAATTTTTAAGATTAATTTTTTTTTTATTAAAAAGTTTTTTTGTATGAGGCAATGCTCTTTTTATTTCAACTATTAGTTTTTTTTTTAACTTAAGATCTTTGTCAAATGCATAAACAATTTTATTATGAGCCAAAAAGCGAATAATCCATCCGGTACCAATCACACCAGTACCAACTACTGCAACCTTTTTTATTTTAGACATTACTTGTGTTTAACAAGCTTTAACTTTTCTCTTGTCTCTGAAGGAGTCATTATGGAATAACCTAATTCATCAACTATTCTTATTGCCTTTTCAACTAATTGAGCATTAGTTGCAAGCTTTCCTTTGGATAAATATAAATTATCTTCAAGCCCTACTCTTGGATTTCCACCCAATAAAACTGTTTGGGCAACAAATGGCATTTCATTTTTTGAAATAGCAAATCCTGACCATACACCCTCTTTTGGCATTATATCTTTCATTGCTTGTATTGCTAAAGTCGTTGCAGGTGCTCCCCAAGGTATTCCAAGGCACATTTGAAACATGGGAGGATCACTTAACAAACCTTCTTTATATAGTTGTGAACCAAACCACATATTACCTAAATCAAAAGCTTCGATTTCAGGTTTAACTTTTATATCTTTTAATTTTTTTGCAGCTTTTCTTAAATCATTTGGAGTGTTAACTGTAATTACTGAACTATCTCCAAAGTTTAAAGTTCCTGCGTCTAATGTACAGATCTCAGGAAGGAATTGTTCTACGTTGGCAATTCTTTCCATCACATTTGCCATATCTGTCATTGGTCCAAATTCAAGAGGATTATTCCCTTGTCCAATATCAAGATCTCCACCCATTCCAGTGGTTAAATTCAAAATTACATCTGTGCCACTTGATCTAATTCTATCTACGACTTCCTTATATAGTTCTAATCTTCTGCTTGGAGTTCCGTCTTCCTCTCTAACATGAATATGTGCAATTGCAGCTCCCGCTTTAGCAGCCTCAATAGATGCATTTGCTATTTGTTCTGGAGTTTTTGGTAAATTTGGATGTTTACTGGCTGTATCACCAGAACCAGTTACTGCACAAGTTACAAAAACTTTATTGTCCATATTATTATAATCTAATATAATTCAAAATTAATAAAATGAAAATAACTGAATTACAAAAAGATTTAGCTGCAACATTCAGATGGGCCGCAAGATTAAACATGAATGAAGGGGTTGCAAATCATTTCAGTGCGTGTGTACCTGGTTCATCTACTGATTTTTACGTAAATAAAGCTGGTATTCATTTTAGTCAAATTAAAGCAAGCGATTTAATTTTGGTCACCAAAGATAATATTGAAGATTTGAAAACTAAACCAGATGTTGTTGATGCTACTGCTATAAGTATTCATGGTACAATTCATCAAAAAGTTCCTCATGCTAAATGTATTTTTCATGTGCATTCTAAATATTCAACTGCTTTATCTGCATTAAAAGATGCAATACTTCCACCAATTGATCAAAATACAATGAGATTTTTTAATAGGGTTTCTATTTATAACGAATACGGAGGAATGGGTTTTGAAGATGAGTCAATTAAAATGGCTAGTGCTTTAGGAAATAAACAGCATATGCTTTTAGCAAATCATGGAATATTGACTACCGGTGAAACAATATCTGAAGGATTTGATGCTTTATATTATTTCGAGAAATCTGCTGAGACTTATTTAACAGCGCTATCAACTAATAAAGAATTAAATATTGTATCAAATGAAATCGCAGAAAAAACAGCTCAAGAATGGTCAGATTATCCTTCTGATCTTGCTAGAGCTCATTTAGATCAAATAAGATTAATTCTGGATAAAGAAGAGCCAGATTATAAAGATTAAAATGATAAAAACACATTTACTTTCAGGTGCTATAGGAGCAGAAATAACTGGAATAGACTTAAAAGATTCTTCAATTGATAATTGGAATAAAATAAATGATTTATTATTGGAGCATAAAGCTCTTTTTTTTAGAGACCAAGATATATCTTCAGAAGAGCAGATTAATTTAGCTAAGCATTTTGGACCTTTAGAGAAACATATATATGTAAAAGGAAGAGAAGAATATCCAGAAATTCTAAGAATAATTAAAGAGCCTAATGAAAAACATCAATGGGGTGAAACTTGGCATACAGATGTTAGTTATAATCCAAAGCCAACAAAAGTAATTATTTTAAGATCTTTAAAAATACCACCTGTTGGTGGAGATACAATGTTTGCCAATATGGAAGTAGCATATGAAACATTAGATGATGAATTGAAAGATAAAATTAAAGGAAAAAAAGCAGTTCATAGTTCTTTAGGGGCAGCAGCATTTGTAGACGCATATAAAGCTATGGAAGGAAATGGAAATTTAGATGAGTACTCTAATTCTCATCCTGTAGTAAGGACACATCCTGAAACTGGAAAAAAAATATTATATGTAAATTCAATGTATACAAAAAGAATTTTAGATATGGAAAAAATTGAAAGTGATAAAATTTTAAATCAAATTTTTAAACACCAAGAGAGACTAGACTTTACATGTAGATTTAAATGGACTGAAAATGCTGTAGCCATTTGGGATAATAGAAGTACCTTACATCAAGGTCTAACTGATTTTTTTCCTGGTAGGGGTTTAGGTTATGAAAGGGTAATGGATAGGATTGCTATAGAGGGCGATCACCCACAATAAATATAAAAATTTGAAATTTGATTATTTAATTATTGGAGCAGGTACAGCTGGATGCGTTCTAGCAAATAGATTGACTGAAAAATCAGAAAATAAAGTTGCTGTTTTTGAGGCGGGTAAAAATAGTGATATTTGGAAAGTAAACATGCCACTTGCTATTCTTTATGCAATGCATGATCCAAAATATAATTATAAATATTATTCAGAACCTGAACCTTACTTAAATAACCGAAGATTATTTTGTCCTAGAGGAAAAATGGTTGGTGGGTGCTCAGCACATAATGGAATGGTTTATGTTAGAGGGAATAAAAATGATTATGAAAGATGGGTATCATTTGGATTAAAAAATTGGAGTTATGAAAAGGTTTTGCCTTTTTTTAAGAAAATTGAAACCTGGTCAGAGGGAGAAAATGAATTTAGAGGTGGCAATGGTATACTTCCAATTAACCAATCTAAAAATAAAAATCCCTTATTCAGAGCCTTCTTAAATTCAGCTAAAGAAGCAGGATACAACTTGAATAGTGATATGAATGGAGAAGATCAAGAAGGATTTGGTATGTATGACGTTACTATCCATAAAGGCGAAAGAGCTAGCGCATCAAAATATTATTTAAATCCTGCTAAAAAAAGGAGTAACTTGCAAGTTTTTACTCAGTCTTTTGTAGAAAAAATAATTTTTGAGGGAAAAAAAGCAATTGGTATTGAAGTCAAGATTAAAAATAAAGTCGAAAAAATTTATGCAAATAAAGAAATTATTCTTAGTGGCGGTTCAATAAACTCTCCACAATTACTTATGATTTCTGGAGTGGGTCCAGCTGATCATTTAAAAGATCAAGGTATCAAAGTAGTTCACAATTTAAAGGGGGTTGGGAAAAATCTCCAAGATCATTTAGAAACTTATATACAACAAGAATGTAGAACACCTGACACTTTATATTCGTACGTTAATAAATTGAGAATGTTAAAAATAGGTATTCAATGGTTTCTAAATAAGAGTGGTCCATGTGCAACTTCTTTTTTAGAAGCAGGAGGATTTTGTAAATCATCAGAAGATAAGAAATATCCAAATATACAATTTCATTTTTTTCCTGCTTTTGTAATTGATCATGGAAATGTAGACCCTGACAGACATGGATATCAACTTCACGCTAGTTTAAATCAACCAAAAAGTAGAGGTTATATTAATCTTAAGACCTCTAATCCTTATGATTATCCTAAAATTCAATTCAATTATTTAGAAAATGAATATGACTTAAATGAAACAGTCAAATGTGTAAAAGTAGCAAGAAAAATATTAAACCAAGATGCAATGAAACCTTATGCGGGTAAAGAAATTGGCCCTGGAGAAAATGCTAAAAGTGACAGTGAAATTGCCGAATATATCAGATCTAAGTCCGAAACTGCTTATCATCCCTCATGTACTTTAAAAATGGGCATAGATGACTTGTCAGTTGTTGATGAAAAATTAAAAATTCATGGATTAGAAAATATTAGAGTTGCAGACGCTTCGGTAATGCCTGAGATAACAAGTGGTAACTTAAATGCACCCACTTTGATGATAGGAGAGAGAGCTTCAGATTTTATTTTAAACTCATGAATAAAATACAGAACAATACTAAAGGCATAATATTCATATTGTTAGGTATGGCAACGTTTTCAATTCAAGATGCTTTAATAAAATTTATCTATAATGATTCAGCATTATACGAGCTTTACTTTGGAAGAACTCTAGCAGCAATAATACTTTTAGTGGGTTATCTTAAAGTTTCCAATAAAAAGATAGATTTAAAAACTCATTATCCTTTATTAACAACTATAAGAGTTATTTGCTTTTTTTTTGGATTTAGTTTTTTTTATATTTCATTAACATACATGACGCTTGCAACTGCAAATGCATTATTTTTCTGTTGTCCATTTTTTGTTTCAATTCTTGCAATAGTTTTTTTAAAAGAAAAAATCGGTATCAAAAGGTGGTCTGCTATTATTACTGGTTTTATTGGTGTGTATATTGTTTTAAATCCTAACTTTGATAATTTTAATTATATGAAATTAGCACCTGTAGCGTGCGCACTATGTTATGCAATATCAATGACAATTACAAAAATAACATCTGATAAAGATAATGTTTATACTCAAATGTTACATTTATACATTGGAGCAATAATAATAAGTATTTTGTTTTTTATTTTTACAGGAAAAGGCCAATTTAATAATTTTAATGATCCTACTTTTCAATTTATTTTTAGAGAGTGGTTTTCTAACCCATCTTATGCTTGGCCATTTATAATAAGTATGGGGCTAATAAGTGTCTTAGCATTCTATTTTATTTTAAATGCTTACAGCATTGCCTCTCCGTCTGTAGTCTCTTTGTTTGAATATTCTTTAATTATATGGGCTATTTTAATTGGATATTTTTTATTTGATAGTGTTCCCTCAATAAGGACTTTATTTGGTGCTACAATAATCATTATTGCTGGAATATATATTTATTTAAGAGAAAAAGTTAAAGAACAGCTTATTGTAAGTGATAATCCAATTAGATAAAAAAAATTAAATTTTAATTATGAATTTGAGGATTCGGAATCTTCCGAACTTTCTGGATTTGTTTGATTCTCAGATTTAACTACATCTTCTAAAGAAACTTCATTTTGATCACTAGTATTTTCTTCATCAGCTTGGGTATCCATTTCAGGCTGCGCAGTCTCAGATAATTCTGCTAAATCATCTTTTGAAACTTGAATTTTTTCTGGAATTTTTCTTGCTCTTTTTGATGGTAAAATTGGGGCTCCACTTTTAGAAATCTCTCCTTTGTACATACTTTCAAAATCATCACCTACTATTTCGTCATCCTCAGTGCCATCATCAACTTGCTCCACATGTTTTCTAAGTTTATGGACTGCACTATCTGTCAAATCTGAAACTTTTATAGTTTCTTTAGCAATTTCCCTTAATGCTATAACAGTATTTTTATCATTATCTTTTTCCAAAGTTGGTTCTATTCCTGAGTTTAGTTGAACAGCTCTTTCCTTTGCAACTAATACTAGTTCGTAAGGACTCTCAACTTTATCTACACAATCTTCTACGGTTACTCTAGCCATGGAGATTATCTACACAGTGACTCAAAAAAAATCAAGTTTAATTTGATAAATATTTAGGATTTAACTTTTTTCTAACTGAATAAAGCGAAATTATAGATAAAGAAATATAGATTACAGATATTAAAGCAATTTGTTCAATTGAAAAACCTCTATCAATTAATAAGCCAAATAAAGCTGTACCAAAAGCTGTAGAAAAAACCATTAAAGCAGTGGTAAGTGCTTTAATTGACCCAATGTATTTTACTCCATAAATCTCAGCCCATGTTGAAGACCCCAAAACATTTGCTAAACCATTGGAAATACCTATTAGTCCTAGAAATATAAATGCAGATATAGGGGTATCAAAAAAAATTAAAACTAAAGCTGAAATTAACAAAGGAATATTCATAAAAATAATTAATTTTCTACTAGTAAATTTATCAATAAGAAAACCTGAAGCTAATAGAGTAATCAAAGATAATATAGAGTAAACCATGAATGACTGAGCAATCACAAAAACACCCCATTCTTTTGACTCAGTAATAAATGATTGATAAACAAAAACACCTGTTGCAATCCACGGCATTGCCAACATATTTAAACAGATAATATAAAATTTGGAATCTTTTAAAACTTCTATTCTTTTCCATTGCTTAATATTTTTTTCTTCAAATTTACTATCCTTAATTTCTTCTCTTGAATCAAAATTCAAATCTTTAATTAAAATAAAAGAAATTAATGGCAAAAAAATTAAAATAAAAATTGAAATTGATATCCATATATTCTGCCAAGTAGTTATGGTTAATAAAAAAACAATTAAAACAGGCAAAATAAATTCTGCTGTTGATAAACCAAACCAGCAAGTACTTAAAGCTTTACCTCTTGATTTAGTAAAATATCTAGTAATTGTTGTTGTTGCAGTATGAGACATCAATCCTTGCCCAGAAAATCTCATAAAAAAAACAGCGATAAATAAAAAAGCTATTGATGAAATCTTTGAAAAGAAAAAACAAGAGAAAGATAGAAGCAAAGTTACATAAAAAGCAAATTTAAAGATATTTACATCGTCAATTTTTTTTCCAACCCAAATTAAAAGAAAACTACTTAGTAATGTTGCTGAGGCATAAATTGAGCCAAATTGTCCATGAGTAATTGAAAGTGTTTCTCTTATACTAGAATTAAATAAGCCTAGAAAAAAACTCTGTCCAAAACTTGAAAAAAATGTAAAAATAAATCCAAATATAATTACTTTTAAACTAAAATTATTAAACATAAAAAATTATGAGTTGTAATGTTGCTTTCATAGGTCTTGGTGTCATGGGTTATCCAATGGCTGGTTATATATCAAAAGGTGGTCACAATGTAACTGTTTTTAACAGAACAAAATCAAAAGCAGAAAAATGGATTAATGAATACAAAGGTAAAATGGCAGATACTCCTGCTGAAGCTGCAAAAGATGCGGAGTATGTCTTTACCTGTGTTGGAAATGATAATGATTTAAGAGAAGTAACATTTGGTGACAATGGTACATTTAAAACTATTAAAAAAGGTACAATCTATATTGATAACACTACAGCATCAGCAACAATTGCTAGAGAAATTTATGATTATGCAAAGAAAAATGGATTTGGTGCATTAGATGCTCCCGTATCCGGTGGACAAGCTGGTGCAGAGAATGGTGCGTTAACAGTCATGATTGGTGGTGATCAAGCTGATTTTGATAAAGCAAAAGATAAAATTGATTGCTACAGTAAAAAAATGAAACTGCTTGGTAAAGCTGGTTGTGGACAATTAGCTAAAATGGTTAACCAAATTTGTATAGCAGGATTAGTGCAAGGATTATCTGAGGGAATTAACTTCGGAATAAAAGCTGGATTAAATATGGAGGATGTTATTGAAGTAATATCAAAAGGTGCTGCACAATCTTGGCAAATGGAAAATAGATATAAAACAATGATTGATGATAAATTTGATTTTGGTTTTGCAGTCGATTGGATGAGAAAAGATTTAAAAATTGCAATGGATGAATCTAAAAATAATGGTTCGTTATTGCCTGTAACAGAACTTGTAGATAAATTTTATGGTGAAGTTCAAGGTCTAGGTGGAAATCGTTGGGATACTTCAAGCTTAATTAAGAGATTTAGAAAGTAAAGTATGCAGCCAGCATACTATGAAAATTTAGGAGAAATTAAAAATAAGTATTGGTCTATGTTGGATGATGCTGTGACTAACAGAAATTCACCCTTTAGAATTCCTGTCTTTATCTGTGCCCATCAAGATGAAGTAGATGGAAGAATAGTTGTTTTGCGTAAATCAGACAGACAAAATAATATATTGCAATTTCATACTGATTTAAGATCACCCAAAGTAGATATTCTTAAAAAAAATAAGAATGCTTCTCTAGTTTTCTACGATAAAGAAGAAAAGATACAATTAAGAGTAAAAGTTAAATGTGAAGTTAACAATCAAAATTTCACAACAGAAGAATCTTGGAAAAAAACTCAGCATATTAGTAGACGTTGTTATTTAACTGATAGTCCTCCAGGAACTACATCGAACAATCCAACATCAGGAATGATATCTAAACTAGAAGATTTTGATTACACAATGGAACAAAGTGAAGACGGTTATAAAAACTTCACTGTTATTCAGTGTAAAATACAATGTATTGAGTGGTTATATCTTGCTGCTAAAGGTCATCGAAGAGCAAAATTTAATTTAGAAAGTAATAAAGATACTTGGTTAGTCCCTTAGTCTTTAATTTTTCTAATTAGTAGACTGGTCATTGATCTTTTTTTACAAAACTTATAGTCATTGTCTCCTAATTTTTTTCCAGTTGCATCATCGAATAATTTCCAATTGAATTTCACACAACTAGTTGGTTTTTTTCCCAAATTTAATATCTTAAGTTCCACAGTTCTTGGTCCACGATCAGTAACTGAGAAAGTTCTAGTCTCACCTTTTTTCCACCAACCTAAAGGAAACTTGCATCCATTTTTAATATATTTAGTACCTGACCTTCTTTGGTCATACACTCTACCCAAACACTGTCCATCATTAGTCACTGTAAAAAGCTGAGTTTTTTTTACTCTACCCTGTTTGTTTTTATTAGTTCTTTTATAGACTTTAATAATTTCTTTAGAGCCTGGAGCTCTCCAATCAATAGGACCGACAATTTTTTTTCTTTTCTTTTCACCAAATACTAAGTCTGCAGGCGTAAATCTTATTTCGGTATCATCCCTGATGTCACCTCCAGTAAATAGCTCTAGTGGTATAAATCTTTCATTAGATTGTGCATTTGAGGTAAATAGAAATAGAAATAAAAACAAAAATATTTTTTTCATCATCTAAAATATACTTTTTGAATATTTTTTCCAATTATCTTGATAGTGTTTGGTGTTTTCAAAGACTGCTTTTTTTTCTTCTTCAGTTACTTGTCTAATAATTTTTCCGGGAGATCCAACAACTAAAGAGTTATCGGGTATCTCCTTATTTTCAGTGATTAAAGCCTTTGCACCTATAATACAATTTTTTCCAATCTTAGCGTTATTAAGAATTACAGCACCTATTCCAATCAAACTATTATCCCCTATCGTACATCCATGAAGCATAACCATGTGCCCTACTGTTACATTTTTTCCAATCTTTAAGGGAAAACCTGGATCAGTATGTAAAACACTTCCATCTTGAACATTTGAACCTTCGCCAATATGTATATTTTCAACATCTCCTCTTAATGTTGCGTTAAACCAAATACTTGAGTTTTTTTTCTAACGTGACATCTCCAATAATAGTTGAATTGGGTGCAGACCAATTTTCTCCAAAGTTTTTTACTTTTTTATTTTCCAAATCATAAAACATATCTTATATATTATTACTACATGTTAATAAAAACTCCAATATGCGATTATGGAAAGTCTGCAAAAAACTTTGAACTAAAATCAGTAAGTAATGAAATTATTAAATTGGATGATATTCGAGGGAAAAATGGATCTTTAATTATGTTTATATGTAATCATTGTCCTTATGTAAAAGCAGTGATTAAAGATATAGTTGAGGATTGTAAAAATTTAGAAAAATTTGGAATTAAATCTGTTGCAATTTGTTCAAATGACTCAATTAATTATCCTGAAGATTCATATGATAAAATGATTGAGTTCTCAAAAAAGTATAATTTTAATTTTCCTTATCTAATTGATGAAACTCAGAAAGTTGCTAAAGATTATAATGCTGTGTGTACACCTGATTTTTTTGGTTATAATAATCAATTAGAACTTCAATACAGAGGAAGAATAAGAGAATTAAAAGATTTAAAACCTATTAATAATGGTGAGAGTGATTTATTTAAAGCTATGAAAAAAATAGCTGAAACACAAAGTGGTCCTAAAGAACAAGTTCCAAGTATGGGTTGTAATATAAAATGGATAAATAATTAATGTACTTGATTATTACAAAATCTTTTCCACCTGATGTAGGCGGAATGCAAAATTTGATGTGGGGATTAACTAATGAATTATCAAAGCACTATATGTTAAAAGTTTTTGCTGATTATCATAATAATCATAAAGATTTTGATGAAAAAATTTCTTTTTCCATTGAAAGAGTTGGAGGTATTAAGCTTTTTAGAAAATATAGGAAGGCTCAACTAATTAATGAATATATTAAAAGAAATAAAATTAAAGCTATAATTGCAGACCATTGGAAAAGCCTTGAATTAATAAAAACTGATAAAAAAAAAATATGTTTAATTCACTCGAAAGAAATAAATCATAATAAAGAATCTAATCTTAACAAAAGAGTTTTAAATGTTTTAAATAATGTAGATGTGGTTGTTTCTAATTCTAGATTTACTAAAAATCTAGCAACTAGTTGTGGAGTTAAAGAAAATAAAATTACAGTAATTAATCCAGGAGTAAACAAGGTTCAAGAATTAAATAATAAATCATTAGAAAAAGTGGAAAGTTTATTAAAATATAAATCACCAAGATTAATTACTATTTCTAGATATGATAAAAGAAAAAATCATGAAAAAGTTATTATGGCTTTGAGAAACTTAAAACAATCTTATCCTAATATAGTATATATATGTATTGGTCATGGGGACGAAGAAGAGAATATTAAAAAACTTGTAAAAGAACTAAATTTAAGTGAACAAGTAATGTTTTTTAAAGACATTTCTAATGAACTTAAGAATGCAATATTAGCAAAATCAAACGTTTTCGTAATGCCATCTGTTGCCTATAAAAAATCTGTTGAAGGTTTTGGTATTGCTTATGTAGAAGCTGCACAATACGGAATACCATCTATTGGAGGTATTCATGGTGGTGCTGCAGATGCAATTGAACATGAAAAAAATGGATTAATTTGTGATGGTGATGATTTAGATGAAATTTATTCCTCTATTAATTTTATTTTAAAAAATAATAAATACTTAGAATATGGAAAATCAGCTAAAGAAAATTCTGAAAAATTTAGATGGGAAAAAATAATTAACCAATATAAAAAAATATTAATCTAAAGCTTTAATTATTTTTTCAAAAATTTTTTCTGCACTTAATTTATTTAAATCATCGACCTGGACAGCTTTAAATTTTTCTCTTTCAATGCTAACTTTGAAAGCTGTGGTATGTTTACCAAATAAAGTTAATCCTTTCACATTCAAATGTGCAGCCATATGAGCTGGGCCTGTATCATTAGCTATAATAAATGAACTATCTTTAATTAAAGAAGACAATTGACAAATATTTAATATTTTTTCATTATCTAGTATAGTTATAGCTTCTATATTTTTTGCATCATTAATTTCTGATGGTCCCGGAGCTACAACAATTTTATATTCATCATTATATTTATTTTTAATTAGTTCAATCAATTCATTATAGTATGGCCATTTTTTAATTTTTAAATGAGGTGAGCAAAAAGGAAATAATAAAATATAATTTTTTAATCTATACTTATTTTTAATTGTATCTATATTAGTGCAAGCCCAGCTAAAACTAGGTTTTAAAGTATTTGAAGTATTAAGACCAGAATATCTTAATTGATGATCAAATCGCTCTAATACAGGATTTTTATCAAATTCAATTTTAGAGGTATTTATTGGTAAAGTAGTCTCAGAACTAGACCATACGTTAAAATCAGATTTAGGAAATAAGATATTTTTATAAAAAACTGTTCGAGATGAGTTTTGAAGATCATAGACTTTTTTAAAATTTAATTTTTTTAAAGATCTAGTTAATTGATAAAGATAAATAAGATTAAATTTAGATAATCTTTTATCTAAAATAATATTATTAATATTAGGGTTTTTCTTAAATAAATCCAAATATGGTTTAGTTGTTAATAAATGAATTTGATCTTCTTTATGATTTTCAGAAATATCTTGAATTGCACCACAAGCTTGAGCTATATCTCCAAGTGAACCATGTTTAATAATTAAAATATTAGACATATATTTGACAACATAACATAGTATAAAACATTATGAATAAAATTCTAGTCGAAGTATCTGTTGGAGAGCTTTTAGATAAAATCTCTATTTTGGAAATTAAAAAAGATAAGATTAAAGATTCTGAAAAACTAAAGTTTATTAACTATGAACATAATGTTTTAAAAGATCAATTAGATAAAAAAGTAAAGACTAACAAAAAAATTGATGAATTATTTCGATCTTTGAAAAAAATTAATTTCCAACTCTGGGTTATAGAAGATGATAAAAGAATTTGTGAAAAAAACTCAAACTTTGGAGAAAAATTTATAAAACTTTCTAGAGATGTTCATTTCTTAAATGATGAAAGAGCAAGATTGAAATTAAAAATTAATGAACTTACTGGTTCTGTAATAAAAGAAATAAAACAATACCAAAGTTATTAATTAAAATGAAAAGGAATACTTTTGATTTAAATGCTAAGTTTTCATATAAAAAAATTAATTCAGAATTAAAAAATTTTTTAAATATTTATAAAAAAAGACCAATTAAAAACAACGATGGTGGATGTCGAATTAATCATGCATTCGCAATTTATTATATATTAAAAAAATTAAAACCTAAGCTAGTAATTGAGTCAGGCGTATACAAAGGACAAACTACATGGTTAATTGAAAAAACACTTCCAAAAACAAAACTAATCTGTATTGACATTAACCTTTCACAAAGAAAATACGTATCAAAAAAGGCAAAATATTCTAATATAGATTTTAAATTTCATGATTTTTCAAAAATACCTTTAAATACTTTAGTTTTTTTTGATGATCATGTTAATCATTTAGATAGAATTAAAGAGACGAATTTTTTTAAAATCAAAAATATTATATTTGAAGATAATTATAATAACAAAGATGGAGACTTTCAAACAATCAAACAGTTATATGAAAATCATAAATTTATACATAATGAAAGTTTTTTTAGTTATATAAAAACTTTTTTTCTATTTTTAAAAATGATATTCAAAAAAATTATTTCAAATAAATATAATGCTTTCAAAGATTTAGACATAATAAAGAATCGAATTAGAGATTTTTATTTTTATAAAAATTATAAAAATAATATAAAAAATAATATAAATTTTTATTTTGAGTTTCCTCCTTTGGTTAAAATTAAAATGAAAACAAAAAAACCTTTATTAAAAAAAATTAATTTAAGATCTAGTGAATTATTTCAAGAATTAAAGTTTTATAATTATATTACTTTTATTAAACTTAAATAATTAAATTTATGAAACACTATATTTTTTTTCTAAAAATTTAATAAAGTTATGAATGATAAATGTCATAAATAAATAAATACTCCCAGCTACAACGAATATTTCTATTGGCTTAAATGTTGTTGAAATTATATATTTTGCAACTCCTGTTAAGTCCATCAATGTAACTGTACTTGCTAAAGAAGTTCCTTTCATCATTAATATAATTTCATTACCATAAGCTGGCAAAGATTGTCTGATAGCTATTGGTATTTGAATTTTATAAAAAATAATTTTATTAGAAATACCTAAACTTTTACCAGCTTCGATAAAACCTGGATTAATAGTCTGAAAAGCAGATCTTAATATTTCTGATGTATATGCGCCAGTATTTAAGGCAAAAGCAATAATTGCACACCAATAAGGTTCTTTAAAAATAACCCATAAAAAAGTTGATCTAAAGTATTCAATTTGTCCTAAACCAAAATAGATAATAAATATTTGAACGAGTAATGGTGTGCCTCTAAAAACATAAGAATATCCATAAGCAAATTTATTTAAGAATATATTCTTATTTAATCTAAGAATAGCAAATACAAGTCCAATAAATAATCCTATGATTAGAGAAACAGATAAAAGTTTTAGAGTAATTACAGTGGCACCAAGCAATTTTGGTAAACTATTAGCCATTAATTCAAAATCCATTAATACCCCTTGCTATATTTAGTTTCCAATCTGTTAATTAATTTCATACTTAAAAAAGTAAGCAATAGATATAAAACTGCTGCAAATGAATAAAAGAACAAAGGATCTCTGGTAGATCCTGCTGCAATATAAGATTGTCTCATTATTTCAACTAAACCTGTAACCGAAATTAAAGATGTATCTTTAAGTGTGATTTGCCAAACATTACTTAAATTCGGTATTGCTAGTCGAAGCATTTGAGGAAGGATAATTTTATAAAATTGTTTGAATTTGCTAAAACCCAAAACTTTGGCAGCTTCAAATTGACCTTTATCAATAGACTGTATTGCTCCTCTAAAAACTTCAGTAGAATAAGCACCAGAAATAATTCCAATAGCAAATGAGCCAGTAACAAATGCATTGATTTCTATGTATTCATTATAGCCAAACATTGAAGCAACAAACATAATTGCTCCACTTCCACCAAAAAAGAAAAGATAAATGACTAGTAATTCAGGGACACCTCTAATTACTGTTGTGTAAATGTTTGCAGTTAAATTAAGAAATTTATATTTAGATAACTTTAATGGAGTAAAAATTGCTGCAAAACTAAAACCTATTAACATTGCTGTAATTGATACAGCTATTGTCATAAGGGTCGCATAAAATAACTCATCACCCCAACCAGTATCTCCAAATGCTAGAAGTTCCATACAGATTGGCGACTATACATTATAGTCGCCAAATCTAAAATTAATTACATAGAAGCGTCGAAACCGAACCATTTAGTAGCTATTCTACTAATATCTCCGTTCTTTCTTGCTTTATTAATTGCAGCGTTAAACTTGTTTAAAAGTTCAGTATCATCTTTTCTGATACCAACTCCAACGCCATTTCCAAATGCACCACCTGAAAAAGTTGGTCCAGTTAAAACAACAGGTTTACCAGATTTCTCAGCATAATCACTAAACGCAACAGCTGCTGCTAATGCAGCATCACATCTTCCTGAGGCTAAATCTAAATTAACTTCATCTTGTGTTTTATAAGTTCTTACATTTACCTTTCCAACGTCACCTGAATCTAAAAAGTTTTGATGGATAGTGGCTGTTTGAACACAAACTGTTTTTCCTGCTAAGGCAGCAGTAAGAGTTTTTAATGCTTTTTTTGCTGCTGCATTAGGTTTAGTTAAATTAATTCCAGCTGGAGTGTCTAAACCTTCTAGACTAGAACCTTTCATAACTGCTAACGAAGCAACTTCATCTGCATAACCTTGAGAAAAGCTAATTGCTTTTTGTCTTTCTGCTGTAATTGACATTCCTGCCATTATTGCATCAAACTTTCTCATGATTAATGCTGGTATCATTCCATCCCAGTCTTGCTCAACGATTACACATTGTTGTCCAATGTATCTACAAAGAGTCCAAGCTAATTCAACTTCAAATCCAATTAATTTTCCAGATTCATCTTTTGAATTCCATGGAGGATATGCTCCTTCAGTTCCTATTCTTATTTTATCAGCATGAACACTTCCCATTACTAATAAAGAAAATAAAACTGAAAAAATAGTTTTTTTAAATATATTCATTATTTTCTCCTTTAATAAAAGAAATAGTATTTCACAAATCCAAGATTTAAAAAAGAAAATTAATGATTTATTGATGAAGAAAAATTCCAAGAACAATCAAAACTAGGCACGTAAACCCTAGATAATTTAGTATTTCCAAAGTGATGATAAAAAACATTAAGCCAATTTTCAACTTGGTGGGGTTTTTTATCTTGGCTACCAACTTGTGCTGTAATAACACCTTTTGGTTTTAAAATTCTTACTAAAGAGTCCATATTTTTTGATGCTAAATCAATACAAAATTGATCATCATTTAAATCAACGAATATATGATCATAAGTATCTTGTTTAACTGATTTGATACTTTCAAATGCATCTCCCCAAACACATTTAACCGAATTTTTTTCAGTAGCTTTTTTTGCAATCTCTCCAAGGTGTTTATTACAAACTTCTACTACTTCAGGGTCAAGCTCATACCAATCAATAAAGTTAAATCTTTTAGAAATACATTCTCTTGCAACACCTCCGTCTCCTCCACCAATTATTGCTGCTCTTTCATTTGAATTGTTTAATTTTAATCCTGCACCAACAAAAGTTGAACTATAAAGATGCTCATCTGTTGATGCTACTTGAATTTCACCGTCAATAAATAAAGATTTACCAAATTGTTCTAAATCTAAAATTTCAATATGTTGACCAACTTTAGATTTAAAATCTTCCAATACATCATTTACGACATATGATTTTTGTAATCCTGGGGAGCTGTAAATATCGTAATAGAGAGATTTAGTATCTCTATCAAATTCCTTTTTAACTATTCTTTTGTATTCAAATTCATTTTTAACAATATCTATCGCAACAGATGGGCTTATTTTTCCACATGTAAAAAAATCAAAACTTATTATTCCTTTTTCTGGGAAAGTATGAAAGCTAATATGGCTCTCAGCCAATAATGCTAAAATAGTAAATCCCTGAGGTTCAAATTTATACTTTGAAATATTTAAAATAGTAACATCAGCCGCTTTTGCAATTTTGTTAATTACTTTTTCGAAAACTGAAGGATCATACTCCTTCATAGTTCCGATTATATCTAAAGTAATGTGCTCACCTACTTTTTTTACCAATTTTTATTCTCCCGTTTCTAATAAATAGTAGCTAAACAAATTTTTTTACTTCTTTCAAATAAAAAACTACTGTAAACTTTATCCACAAGGAATGTAATTTTGAAAAATAATTGGTCAAACGCAGAAGCAAATAAATATATAAAAAAGTATAGAGCTCTTGGACACTCAAAAGATATGGCTCTTCGGGTATATACAACAAGACTATTGGGAAGAAATAGTGAGTTAGTTTTACATGGTGGAGGAAATACCTCCGTAAAAACATCAGTTAAAGATATAGATGGGAAAAAATACGATGTTCTATGTGTTAAAGGTAGTGGTTGGGATATGGCCGAAATTGAACCTGAAGGCTTACCGGCAGTAAAATTACAACCTCTGCTATCACTTAAAAACAAAAAATACCTAAGTGATGAAGATATGGTTGCATATCAAAAAAGAAATCTAATTGATATAAAATCTCCAAATCCTTCTGTAGAAACTTTTCTTCACGCTTTTTTACCTTTTAAGTTTGTGGATCATACACATTCAGATGCAATAATGAATGTCACTAATAGATCAAATGGACAAGATTTATGTAAAAAAATTTTTGGATCTAAAGTAAGTATTGTACCTTATGTTATGCCAGGTTTTGGTTTAGCTCAAAAAATTAACGAAGTTTATTCAAAAAATCCAAAAATTAATTGTTTAATACTTTTGAACCATGGAATTTTTACTTTTGATAATGATGCTAAAAGATCTTATGATTTAATGATTAAATATGTATCTATTGCTGAAAAAACTATAAAGAAAATTAAAAGAAAAAAAATAAAACAAATAAAAAAATATAATACTCAATTTAAACCTCATGAAATTGCTCCTATTTTAAGGGGATTATTATCAGAAACTAAAGAACAAAAATTTATTTTAAATTATAGATCTAATAAAAAACTAAATTATTTTATTAATGGTAGAGAGGTGAAAAGATATTCTACTATAGGAACCGCTACTCCAGATCATGTTATTAGAGTAAAGCCTTTTCCTTTGATAATTACTCCAAAACAAAATTCAAATATTGAAGATTTTAAAAAGTTAGCTGATAGAAGTTTTAAGGATTATAGAAAAAAATATATAAAATATTTTAATAATAATAAAAGAAAAGTAAAAGGTAAAAAGATAATGCTTGATACTTCTCCAAGAGTAATTTTAGTTCAGAATGTTGGATTGTTTAGTGTAGGGGATAACTTAAATGCTTCTAAAATTGCAGGAGATTTAACTGAAACAAATGCTAGAGTAATTTCTTCAGTAGAAGAAACGACAAAATATAAATTTATACCAGAAAAAGATTTATTCGATGTTGAGTACTGGTCTTTAGAACAAGCTAAAATCAAAAAAACAAAACAAGCTCTTCAAGGAAATGTTGTAGTGATCACTGGTGGTTTTGGAGCAATAGGATCTGCAACTTATAAACTTTTTAAAAGTTATGGAGCGGAAATAATCTTATTAGATTATAACGCAAAAAAAGTAAAAGAAATGCAGTCAAAAATTAAAGATCTTTGTTTACATTGCGATGTTAGAAGTAAAAATAGTGTTGAGAAAGCTTTTAAAATAATCAGCGAACAATTTGGTGGAATCGATATTTTAATTTCAAACGCTGGTACTGCAATTGGTGGATCAATAGCTGAAATAGATGATAGAATTTTAAGAGAAAGTTTTGAGGACAATTTTTTTTCACATCAAAATTGTGCTTCTGAAAGTATTAAGATTATGAAAAAACAAAATACTCAAGGGTGTTTATTATTCAATATTTCAAAACAATCAGTAAATCCTGGAAAAAACTTTGGTCCTTATGGTCTTCCAAAAACTGCTTTATTAAGTCTATGCAAGCAATATGCGGTTGATTATGGATCTTTTGGAATAAGATCTAATGGAGTGAATGCCGATAGAATAAGAAGTGGCTTATTGAATGACGGTATGATTAAATCGAGAGCAAAAGCTAGAGAAATTTCTACTGATGAGTATATGAAAGGAAATCTGCTTTTAAATGAAGTCAAAGCAGAAGATGTTGCTAAAGCATTTTTTCATTTAGCGGTTTCCAAAAAAACTACTGGTGCAGTTTTAACTGTTGATGGTGGAAATATTGCTGCATCTTTAAGATAAATTATTTTGACTTAAATAATTTCTTTAATCCTCTTTCTGATGCCTCACACAAACCTTTTTCTGTAATCAATCCTGAAACATATTTAGCTGGTGTTACATCAAAAGCTAAATTCATTGATTTACTTTTTTTATGATATATTTGTATTTTTTTAACTTTTCCATTTTCATCTAAACCTTCTATGTGAGATAGTTCTTCTGAATTCCTTTCTTCTATTGGTATATCTTTATAATTTTTTATGTTCCAATCAATTGTTGAACTAGGCAGTGCTACATAAAAAGGAACATTATTATCTTTAGCAGCTAATGCTTTAAGGTAAGTGCCAATTTTATTACAAACATCACCGGTAGCCAATGTTCTATCTGTTCCAACAATACACATATCAACTTGACCTCTTTGCATTAAGATGCCACCTGTATTATCTGCTATAATAGTATTAGGTACATTTTCTTCATTTAATTCGTAAGAAGTTAAATTTGCTCCTTGATTTCTTGGTCTTGTTTCATCAGCCCATACATGAACTGGTATTCCTTTTTTATGTGCATGATAAATTGGAGAAGTTGCTGTTCCCCAGTTAATTGTTGCAAGCCATCCAGCATTACAATGAGTTAAAATATTTACTGTATCTTTTTTTTTATTATAAATTTCTTCAATTATTTTAAGACCATTTAGCCCAATATTTTCACAGAACTTAACATCTTCCTCACAAATTTCTTTTGCTTCGTTTAATGCTATTTCTAAAATTTTGTTACTATTAACTCCAGATAATCTATTTATCATTCTATCAACTGCCCACTTTAAATTTATAGCTGTTGGTCTTGAATTAATTAAATTTTCTGCTGATTTTTTTAAAAAAGATTGATCGTTGTTCTCAATAATTGATAAAACTAATCCATAAGCTGCTGTTGCTCCAATTAAAGGAGCTCCTCTAACTTCCATTATCTTAATAGCATTAATTGCATCTTTTATTGTTTTAAGATCCTTAATTACAAATTTATGAGGAAGTTTTGTTTGATCAATAATTTTTACAACATTTTGTTCAAACCAAATTGTACGATATTCTTTACCTTCAATTTTCATTTTTTTGTTTTATCTTATACATTCTGTCCATTAACGATTTTTTCAAGTTCATCTATTAAACTATTGCCTCTAATAACTGGGTGGATTTTTTTTGCATCTTTTAAATCTTTAAGAGCTTTTTGATATAATTTTAAATCAATATATATTTGAGCTCTTCCTGATAGTGCTCCAAAATGTCTTGGTTCTAGATCTAACACCTTACTAATATCCTTTAAAGATCTTTGATAATCTTTCATATAAAATAATAAAGTAGCTCTTTTATTCCAGGCTTCTGACCATTCTGAGTCTGTTTTAATAATATTAGTAAAGACTTTTAATGCATACTCATATTGACCTTGATACATAAGTTTAGTGCCAAATTCTAATTTTTCAGTCAATTCATTTTGATTTGGATGTTTGTTCCAAAGAGCCCAAATTTTTTTTTCTAAAATATCCCCCTCCTGAGCGTTATTTATCATACTTAGATCATTAAAAAGTTTATTAAGCTCAGTAACTTGAATTAAATTATGGTTTTTTGCATTAATATTTAAAATTAAAATTAAATTTAATATTAAAATATAAATTATTTTTTTCATTTAATTTAATTTCGAATTAATAAAATTTAAAATTGATGAATTGTAATATTCAAAACAATCTGCTCTATCTATATCATGAAAGTTTTTAATTATTTCTCCCCAAACTTTACAGACTCTTCCGTTCACCTTATTATCTTCTGAAACTACTATTCTTTCAACACCAGGTATATCTTCAACCCAGTCAGACAATAAACCATCATATGGATCTTTAGGATGAGTAAAAACTAAAGCAGGTAAATTATTGCTCTTTAGAATGTCATTTATTTGAGATTGTCTCATGTCAGCTGGTCCATCACCTGACTTTTTTCTAAATTTTTCAAGAGCTTTTTCTATACCTACTTTTTTTACCTTTGTGCTTCTTGTTAATTTTCCATAACAAGCTTGCATATAAGATATTCCGCCAGCAACAATATCTTGATGTCTTGCTAACAACATCATTGTCATCCACCCTCCACATGATCTTCCAGTAATAAATATTTGATTTTTTTTAAAGCCTTGGCTAGCAAAATCATCAATTAGTTTTAAATTCGCATCTAATCTTTTTTCAAGTTTTGGCTTACCTTTATAGGGAGTTTTAAATTTTTTTTTATTCCATAACCTTTTATAATCATCCCCCTTAAGTTTACCAGTGCAGAAAATATAAACTAATATTTCTTTACCCTTTACTTTTTGTCCTACTAAGGATGCCATATTTTTCATGCCTCCCTTCCAAACACAGTCACTGGATGGACCGTCATGACTACTTTGTCCATGATTATAAATTAACAAAATTTTATTTTCTGGATCACTTATTTTCTGATCTTTAGAATAACTAACATTATTACTCAAAAAACCATCCTTAGTCATTTTGTCTGCATGAACATTTGTGCAAAATAACAAAATAGATAATAGTAAAAATATTTTTTTCATTTATTTAAAACTCTTCCAGCTATTGTTTTTAGTTTATCTTTTGTTTTTTGAGTTCTTTTTTCTGGAGCGGTTATAATTGCAACATCCAAACAATTATTAGTTGGATCTTTTGGATCTATATGTTTTTCAAAATTTTCTATTAAATTTTTAATCATATTTTTTGCTTTAACAGCATTTCCTAAAAGTACTTTTATTACTTGTTGAACATCTACATTTTCATGGTCAGGATGCCAACAATCATAATCTGTTATCATTGAAACAGATGCATATCTAATTTCAGCTTCTCTTGCCAATTTAGCTTCCGGCATGTTGGTCATACCAATTACATCCGCTTTCCATGATCTATATAAATTTGATTCTGCTAATGTTGAAAATTGAGGTCCTTCCATAACAACATATGTTCCACCTCTTTGATATTCTATATTTTCTTTTTTAATAGCCTGTTCGCAGGCATTCATTAATCCATTAGATGTAGGATGAGCCATAGAAACGTGAGCAACTATCTCATCATCAAAAAATGTTTTATTTCTAGCGAAAGTTCTATCTATAAATTGATCGACTATTACAAATTTTCCTGGAGGTAAATCTTCTTTTAAAGAACCAACCGCCGAAACTGATAAAATATCTGTTACACCAAGTTGTTTTAATGCGTCTATATTAGCCCTAAAATTTATATTAGATGGATTGATAAAATGACCTCTTCCGTGTCTTGGTAAAAAAAAAACTTCTTTATTTTTATAATTAGTTTTTAATATTTTATCAGAAGGTTTTCCCCAAGAGGTATTTATATCTAGTAATTCTCTTTCTTTAAATTCCTCAACATCATATAAACCGCTTCCACCAATAATAGCTAATTTATTGTTTACCATATCAAAAAAATAATTTATCTATTTATATATCTTAATTTATTATGGATTTAAAAGAATATATTAGATCAATTCAGGATTATCCAAAAAAAGGAATTCTATTTAGGGATATCACTACATTAATTAAAAATGAAAAAGCTTTTACTGAAACAATTAATCAAATAATTGAAAAATCTAAAAAATTCAAATTTGATAAAATTGCAGCAATAGAGTCTAGAGGATTTGTTTTTGCTTCAGCTATTTCTTATTTAGTTAAAAAACCATTCATCATGTTGAGAAAAAAAAACAAACTTCCTGCAGAGACTCATTCAATAGATTTTGAGTTAGAATATGGAACTGCTACCATAGAAGTTCATAAAGACTCCATTGATGAAAATGACTCAGTTTTAATTATAGATGATTTAATTGCAACAGGAGGCACAGCAGAGGCTGCTGCGAAACTTGTAGAGATCTCTGGAGGAAAAGTTGCAGCTTTTATATTTGTAATAAATCTCTTTGACCTTAATGGATCCAATAAACTTAGCAAAAAAAATTATAACGTGGAAAGTTTGATGGATTTTCCAGGACATTAATAAAATTGTCCACCTCTATAACTTGACTTCAGACCAAGAATTGAAAATAATAAACCTAAAAATCTAAAAAGATATTTGTCTCTATCAGATTTGTTAAATATAAGTGTGTAAAAAATTGCTTTAAAAAAAGAATTAAAAAATTTTCCTGAAATTTTAATTAACGCATATAAATAATTGTAATTTTTTTTATAAAAGTAAAAATATGACCACATCCAGTGCCAATCACGTAATTTATTTGCTTCTTCTTTAAGTAAATTATTCGACCCTAAAGAACCTTTAAATCCTAAATGATAAACTTTTAAATCACCTGAAGAATAAACATGACCTCCCTTTTCATTTGTTGATTTACATAAATCAAATTCTTCAAAATATAAAAAATAATTCTTGTCAAAAATTTTTTTATTCTTAAATTTTTTTAAATTAATCAACATTGAACATCCTGTAACCCAATCAACTTTTATCAATTTATTATTTTTTTTAAAAAAATTCTTTTGAAAAATAGAATGTTTTTTTTTATCAAAAAAACCTGCAGGCAAATATTTTGTCTTATTAGAATACTGACATCCAATAATTGAAAATTTATTATTTCCTTTAATAAATTTTTTTATCTTTTTAAAAAAATCAGATTTACAAATAATATCCGGATTCAAAATTAATGCATAATCTGTTTTAACCCTATCTAAACCAAAATTATTACCTTTGCCATAACCTAAGTTTAAGCCTGTACAAACAACTTCTAAATTTGAAAATTTTTTTAGAAAATATTTTTTGTGTATAAATTTCTTTGAATTTTCAACAATAATTACCTTAATCTTTTTATCTATTGATTCAACGCATTTTAATAGAATTCTTTTATTAGTTAAATAAGTAACAATTACTACTGTTAAATTGTTTATTTTTTTCATTATTATAAAATCAAATATATACTTTAATTTAAATTATTGTAAAAATTTTTAAATGAAAAAAATAATAGTAACAGGTGGATTGGGTTTTATAGGAAGTAATTTAATAGAAGTCTTATTAAAAAAAAACTATTATGTAATAAATATAGACAAAGCTACTTACTCTTCAAACTTTTATAACACCAAAACATTTAAAGATGATAGAAATTATAAATTTATTAAATGTGACATCAGAAGTAAAAAAATTAAAAAAATTTTTAACAAATATAAACCCATAGGGATATTTAATCTAGCTGCAGAAACTCATGTAGATAGATCAATCGACAGCCCACAAAAATTTATTGATAGTAATATTATTGGTGTCTATAATATTCTAGAAATCTTTAGAAAATTTTCAAAAAAAAATAAAAAATCAAAATTAATACATATTTCAACAGATGAAGTGTTTGGTGATATTTTGTCTGGTAGAAGTAATGAGAACTATCCATATAAGCCGAGCTCACCCTACGCTGCAAGTAAAGCTTCTTCAGATCACTTGGTATATTCTTATGTAAGAACTTATGATATCCAAGCAATTATAACTAATTGCTCTAACAACTATGGTCCAAGACAACATCCAGAAAAATTAATTCCTAAACTAATATATAATATTTTTACAAATAGATTCTTACCTATATATGGAAAAGGCACAAACTCTAGAGAATGGATTTATGTAAAAGACCATTGCGAAGCTTTAATAAGAATTTTTGAGAAAGGTAAAATTGGAAATTTTTATAATATTGGCTCTAATAAAAATCAGACAAATTTAGAAATATGTAAAAAATTAATTAATGAAGCTAGTAAAAATAAAGTCTTAGGTAAAAATGTTAAAATAAAGTTTGTAAAAGATAGGCCTGGTCATGATGTTAGGTATGCTTTAAATAGTTTAAAATTAAGGAAATCACTTAAATGGAAACCTAAAACAAGTTTAAGTGAAGGTATAAAAAAAACTTTTAAATGGTATTCTGAAAATAAAAAATATTTTAAGTCTCTATCAAAAGTTGATATCATAAAACGTTTAGGTACAAAATAATTAATTAATAAATAAATGTGGTAGCGGGAAGTGGGATCGAACCACTGACCTCAGGCTTATGAGTCCTGCGCTCTAACCAACTGAGCTACCCCGCCAAATTATTCAATTTGATTTATAATAGATTTTACCTTTAGTTCAATAACCTATTTACCTTAATTGCATTTTGTTTCTTGGTATTGGTAAAATAATGATTAATACATATTATGGAATTATATAATTTATAATTGACATAGTTTGAATATGAAATAAATGAATAACTTAAATTATTCATAAATTATAGAAAATGAAAAAAAAAAATCTTGTTAAATACTGGAATAAATTTTACAAAAAAAAATCAATAATATCTGAGTCTACATTTGCAAAATTCACATATAAAAAAATATTAAATAAAAAAGTTAAACTTTTAGATATAGGATGTGGTAATGGGAGAGATTCATACTTTTTCAATAAAAAAGGTTTTCATGTAACTGGCATCGATATTTCACAAAAAGCTATACAAAAAAACTCAAAAAATAAAATCAAAAACTTGTCGTTTAAAAAATTTGATATAGGTAAAGACAAAATTAAAAATAAATTCGACATAATTTATTGTCGATTCTTTGTTCATACAGTGGATGAATTATTAGAGAATAAGTTAATTGAATTGATAAAAAGTTCTAAAAACAAGGATACAAAGGTATTTTTTGAGTTTAGAAATTATAAAGACAAAATATTTGGAAAATTTAATGCTGAAGATCATAATAAAGTAATTGAGTTTGAAAAAGGACATTTTAGAAGAATAATAGATCCAAAAATATTTAAAAAAAAATTTCTTTTAAGAACAAAATCAAAATTAATTTATCAAAAAAATGGTATAAACTTATCTATTGTTAAAAAAGATAATCCAAATCTATCACGTATGATTTTTAAATTTTAATGTTTAAACAAAATAAATTACAAAAATTAAATTTTCAAAACTTAATATCTGTTGCGCCTTTACTTAAAAATATTGAATACTTTATTTTTTATGGAACAATGCTAGGAATTATTAGAGAAAATAATATTATAAAAGGTGATGATGATATTGATTTTTTGGTAAATTATAAATCAAAAAAATTATTATTAAAAAAAATGAAAACAGCTAAATCATTTAAGATAAATAAAAAAGTTTGTAATAAATATTTTATTCAATATATAAAAAAATATAATGACTTGAGAACTTTTGTTGATTTTTACTTTTATGTTAATGATCCGAAAAAAAATTATATTATTGATAAACATAACTGGATAGGTAACATCAATGACAAAAGATTTGCAATACACTTTCCAAAAAAACTTATTTTTCCAATAGTAAAAAATAGAAAATTTAATATGCCTAAAAATCCTATAGCTGCCTGCAAGTTTATATATGGTAATAGTTGGTCTAAACCACAAAAAAAAAATACTAACTACCGACCTGAAATTATAAATAATAAACCAGTATTAATTAAGAGAAGTTATTTAGGATCGATAACAAGAGAATTAAAGGAAATATTTAATATAAGTAGATTCAGAAAAGTTATTTAATCAATCGGGTGTTCTCTACTTGTAAGCATTCTTTCGGTTAGTTTTACCCCCATATATCTACAACTTGTTCCTTTTAAATTATTAACTTTTTCAAACTCTAAACATTTTTTTTTAACATTTATCCTTGCTAAATTTTCAGTATTTGAAAACTCATAAAATTTTTTTATAATTTTTCTATTATTATCTTTTGAATATAAATTTGTTTGACCTTTGAAGAAAAATTTTTGCTCTTTATCAATTACTTGACTTTCATTTATATATCCACAACCTGTTAAAGCTAAAAAAAAAATTATATAAAATATTTTTTTGATCATAATTTTAGATAAGACTCGTTTTCCATTCATCAAGAATTCTCATTATTTCTACTGACTCATTAATATCTACGCAATAATTTCTTTCTATTTCTTTATCAAGAAATAAACTTGATATAGTCTCAATTTGAGTTGCATAAATACTCTTTTTGGAAGTTATAAATTTTTTATAATAAGAATTACCATTATTTATCTCAATAAAACCTCTCTGATTTGGTAGCCATGGAGAAGAAACTCTTAT
Source organism: uncultured Pelagibacteraceae bacterium (assembly GCA_902579985.1). Lineage (GTDB taxonomy): Bacteria > Pseudomonadota > Alphaproteobacteria > Pelagibacterales > Pelagibacteraceae > Pelagibacter. The sequence goes on from CACHIV010000001.1 coordinate 58,186, forward strand.
AATTCCTTTTTTTCCATAGATTTTACAATAATTTTTAAGGTTCTCTTTAAAACTTACTCTACAATATCCTTTAATATTTTTACCTACTAAGACTTCAATTTCTGACTCATCATCAACTCCGGTAGATGAAAAAGTTCCTTTAGATTTTATAAATTTTAATTTTTCATTTTTTTTACAAAAAAGATTAAAAAAACTTATTGGATAACAACCAACATCTAGTATTGCGCCACCACCTAAATCTTTATTAAAAAGTCTTGATTCTTTTTTTACTTTTTTAACCCTAAAACCAAAAAAAGCTTCAATTCTTTCAATTTCCCCTATCTCATCACTTTTAATTAATTCTAATATTTTTTTTGTTTGTAAATGAGATCGATAAGCAATTGCTTCATAAAATAAAATATTGTTACTATTAATTGACTGCTTAGCTGAGTTGGCTTGATCTAAATTTAAGCCTATTGGCTTTTCACATAAAATTTTTTTATTATTTTTTGCACATTCTAAAATCAAATCAACATGAGTATTATTTAAAGTTGAAATATAAACGGCATCAATTTCTTTTGAATTTATTAAATCTTTATAATCATTAAATTTATTTTCACGCTTAATATCAAAATTTTTTTGAAATGCATCTAATTTAAAATTTGATTTACTTGCAATACATATCAATTTAGAATTATTAACTTCATTTATTGCTTTAGCAAATATATTCGCCATATTTCCCAATCCAACTATTCCCCATCTAATCATACAGTATTTTATTTAAACCATTCTTTATAATTATTTGAATTTTCTATCAGGTATTTTGGTAATATATCATTTTCAATTTTTTTTAACTTATACTCGCTGTTCCATTTATTTTGACTTGTTTTATCAGCGAAATGATCATAAAAAACAACTCCATCATTTATTTTTTTTCTTAGATCATTCACGGTAAGTTTACTTTCATCGAATTCATCGTGATGACCAAAATTTTTCATTTTAACATACAAATCTTCAGGAGTTTTAATGTTTGTAAAATGCCATCCTCCATCAGATATGATATCAAGACTAATCTCTTTAATATTTGAAAAATAAGCATCCAGTCTCCAAAATGAGTACTTTTTATTTTTTAAATTTCTTAAATTTGAAAAAGATTTTAAATATTTTTTTTTACATGCCTTAGAACCAAACCATGGCATTAACTCGTGAAATAAATTAAATTTGTAATAAAATAATAATTGTTTGAATATAATAAAATTTTTATTACTTTTCTTAAAATTTTTTGAATCTAAATTTGGTATTTCATCATTATCACTAATAATTATTAAATCTTCTTCTTGCGCGTTTATTATACCTTTCATCATGTAATCATAAGACTGTTCGATTCTTTTAATACTATTTAATCTTTTATAAAAAGGGTTTTTCAAATCATTTTCACTTTTATTTAAATCATTTGGCTCATCATAAATTTTTAAATAAATAATCTTATCTTTGAATTTAGGATAATCATCTATATTAAAATTAAAATTTTTTTTTTCTCCACTATGTGAAAATGCTGACTCTACAATAATAAATTTGTGAACATGATTATTAAGAATATTTAATCTCAAATCCAACATCATTTTTTCAGAATAAAATGTTGTGCAATCGTAAATTTTCATTTAGATTTTTTATTATAATTAAATTTATATGAAAATATAGATTTATTGAATACTTGCTTGAGATTTTTCCTCTGATTTAGATATTTTTTCTACCTCTGCCCATTCAATCCTTTTCAGTTCTTTAGTTAAAGCAATTTTAAGAACTTCATCGGCCTGCTCTACTGGGGTAATTTTGATATCATCAACAATTTTTTTAGGCATATCAACCAAATCTTTTTCATTTTCTTTTGGAATTAAAACTTCTTTGATACCTGCTCTGTGAGCTGCCAATAATTTTTCTTTTAAACCACCGATGGGTAAAACCTGTCCAGTTAAAGTGACTTCCCCTGTCATGGCAATATCTTTTCTTACTGGGTTATTTGTAATTGATGAAACTATCGAGGTCACCATCCCAATACCGGCTGAAGGACCATCTTTTGGTGTTGCTCCTTCGGGGACATGAATATGAAAGTCTTTTTTTTCAAAAATTGGGGGAATAATTCCATATTCTAAACTTTTTGATCTGATAAATGATTTCGCTGCTTTAACTGATTCTTGCATAACATCTCCGAGTTTACCAGTAATTTGCATTCTACCTTTACCTGGCATAATAACAGTTTCAATTTTAAGAATTTCTCCACCATATTCTGTCCACGCTAATCCTGTGACTACACCAACTTTATCGTCTGTTTCAAGTTCCCCAAACTTAAATTTCTTAACTCCTAGATAATCAGACAAGTTATTTAAATTGACTTTTACCTCTTTTTCTTCACCTGAAACAACTTTTTTTACAACTTTTCTAGCGACTTTTGAAATTTCTCTTTCTAAATTTCTTACACCAGACTCTTTCGTGTAATTTCTAATAATTTCTTTAATAATATCTTCTGATAAAGTCATCTCTTTTTCTTTAACACCATTATCTTTTATTTGTTTTGGTAAAAGATATTTATTGGCAATACTAATTTTTTCGTCTTCTGTATAACCAGGTAATCTTATTACTTCCATTCTATCCAATAAAGGAGGTAAAATATTTAAAGTATTTGCTGTAGTTACAAACATTACATCAGATAGATCATAATCAACTTCTAAATAATGATCATTAAATGTTGAATTTTGTTCTGGATCTAAAGCTTCTAATAACGCTGACGATGGATCTCCTCTATAATCATTTCCAACTTTATCAATTTCATCTAGTAAAATTAATGGATTTTTGGTTCCAGCTTTTTTCATCATTTGGATAATTTTTCCAGGTAAAGACCCAATATAAGTTCTTCTGTGACCTCTGATTTCTGCTTCATCACGCATCCCACCTACCGAAACTCTTACAAACTCTCTATTTGTTGCTTTTGCAATAGATTTACCAAGAGAGGTTTTACCAACACCTGGAGGGCCAACTAAACAAAGAATTGGACCTTTGATTTTTTCCATTCTTTTTTGAACTGCTAAGAATTCGATTATTCTCTCTTTTACTTTTTCTAAACCAAAATGATCAGCATCTAATGTAGCCAAAGCTTTTTTTAAATCTATATCAACTTCACTTTTTTTATACCAAGGCAAATCAATCATCCAATCTAAATAATTTCTAATTACTGTTGCTTCTGCAGACATGGGACTCATATTTTTCAACTTTTTGAGTTCTGACATACATTTTTTTTCAACCTCTTTTGGCATTTTAGCTTTTATAATAGCTTTATTTAGACTCGAAGTTTCATCTTTTCCATCTTCAATTTCGCCTAATTCTTTTTGAATAGCTTTTAATTGTTCATTTAAATAATATTCTCTTTGAGTTTTTTCCATTTGGGTTTTAACTCTACCTCTAATTCTTTTTTCAACTCCTATAATGCTTGCTTCGTTATCTATAATCTTAATTATAGAGTTAAGTCTTTTCTTTAAATCAGCGATTTCAAAAACTTGTTGTTTCTCAGAGATAGTTATTGATAGATGAGAAGCAATGTTGTCAGCGATATGAGAAGCATCATTTAGTTTTTTAATATTACTAATCGTATCATTTGAAATTTTTTTATTTATCGATGTTAATTTTTCTAATTTTCTTACCGCTGTCATTGCTAAAGGAATTAAATCTTCATCTTTTGCAATCACATCATTTAAATGAGTATATTCACAAATTAGAAACTTATCATTTTCTTTAAAATTTAATATCTTAACTCTTTTACTACCTTCAACTAAAACTTTTACAGTGCCATCAGGTAATTTTAATAATTGTAAAATATTACCTTCACAACCATACATAAAAACATCTGTTTTCTTAGGATCGTCTATTTCAGAATTTTTTTGTGTAACAAAGATTATCTTTTTATCTTTTTTCATCACTTCATTTAAAGCTGAAATAGATTTATCTCTCCCTACAAATAATGGAATAACCATATTAGGAAATACAACTATATCTCTTAGGGGTAATAATGGTTTTTCAAATTTAATATCCATTAACTAAATATGGATATTAAATATAATATTGCAATAGCTATTTATTACTTATTAACCTTAAAATTAAGCTGCAGAGGTTTTATCCGTCTTTGTTTTGCTATTATTTTTAGAATGCACTAAGATGGGTTGAGACTGGCCTTTGGCCGCACCTATATCTACAATTACTTCTTCAACATTTTCTTTACTCGGTAACTCATACATAGTTTTTAATAAAATATTTTCCAAAATAGATCTAAGTCCTCTTGCTCCAGTTTTTTTACTTATAGCCTTTTGTGCTATTTCCTTAATGGCGTTATCTTTAAAGGTCAGTTTTGCTCCATCTAATTTAAATAGTTCTTGATATTGTTTAATTAAAGAATTTTTTGGTTCTTGTAATATTCTTACAAGAGATTTTTCATTCAAATCATCTAAAGTTGCTATCATCGGCAACCTTCCGATAAACTCAGGTATTAGACCATACTTTAATAAATCCTCTGGTTCCAAACCTTTCATCCATTCACCAGTTTTTTTATCCTCTGTTTTTTTTACATTTGCACCAAAGCCAATCGATGTCCCTTTGTCTCTTTGAGAAATTATCTTATCTAAACCAGCAAATGCTCCTCCACAAATAAATAAAATATTAGTAGTATCTACTTGTAAAAACTCTTGTTGAGGATGTTTTCTTCCTCCTTGAGGAGGTACGCTTGCAATGGTTCCTTCCATAATTTTTAATAATGCCTGTTGTACTCCTTCACCTGAAACATCTCTAGTTATTGATGGGTTTTCAGATTTTCTACTAATTTTATCCACCTCATCAATATATACTATTCCTCTTTGAGCTTTTTCAACATTATAGTCTGCTGTTTGTAATAATTTTAAAATAATATTCTCAACATCTTCTCCTACATATCCTGCCTCAGTTAAAGTAGTAGCATCAGCCATTGTAAATGGTACATCGAGTATTCTTGCTAAGGTTTGAGCTAATAAAGTTTTACCACAACCTGTAGGTCCAACTAAAAGAATATTAGATTTCGAAAGTTCAACTGTTTTACTAGTTTTGTTTTCATAATTAAGTCTTTTATAATGATTATGTACAGCTACTGATAAAACTTTTTTTGCATGCGGTTGACCAATTACATAATCATCTAATACAGTACAAATTTCTTTAGGAGATGGTAATCCGTCTTTATGTTTAACAAAAGTATCTTTGCTTTCTTCTTTAATAATGTCCATACAAAGCTCAACACACTCATCACAAATAAAAACTGTTGGCCCTGCAATTAGCTTTCTTACTTCGTGTTGACTTTTGCCACAGAAAGAACAATAAAGAATATTTTTATTATTAGTACTCATAAATTTATAAACGAATCAATTAATTTACTTTAGTATAGGTTATTCACATTAATCAAGTGTGCGTTTAAACACTCTCTAAATATTGTATATCAAGATCTATTTTCTACCACTTCGTCTATTAAGCCAAATTCTTTAGCTGCTTCAGCAGTCATAAAATTATCTCGCTCAAGAGCTATTTTTATATCTTCTTCTGATTTATCTGTATGTTTTGAATAAATTGCATTTAATCTTTTTTTTAATGCCAAAACTTCATTAGCGTGTATTTCAATATCTGTTGCTTGACCTTGAAAACCAGCAGATGGCTGATGAACCATAATTCTAGAATTTGGGAGTGAAAATCTTTTACCTTTCTTTCCTGCGGCTAATAAAAAAGATCCCATTGAGGCAGCTTGGCCGATACATAATGTTGACACATCTGGTTTAATATATTGCATAGTATCATAAATACCCAATCCTGCTGTAACTAAACCTCCTGGACTATTTATATATAAACTGATTTCTTTTTTTGGATCTTCAGACTCTAAAAATAAAAGCTGTGCTGTTACTAAAGATGCTACATTGTCATTAATTGTCCCAACTAAAAAAATTATCCTTTCTTTTAAAAGTCTTGAATAAATGTCATAGGCTCTCTCACCTTTATTAGACTGTTCCACTACCATTGGAACAAGAGTATTCATTTGATCAGAAAAATTTTTTACCATAAATTGATTCGTTTAGTTTATACAACTTGTGATTACTTTTTGCTAATCTTTTTTACTTTTTTTACTTTAGTTTCTTTAGATTTCGCCTTTGTTGCAACTTTTTTTGTAAGAGCTTTTTTTTCTTTTGCTGGTTCTTGTTCATGCTCATGGTCTGAATGTTCTTTCTGATGATTTTCTTTTAAAATTCTTTCTGCTTCTTCTTTGCTAATTTCTTTTTTATTAGGTTTAGCTTTAGCTTTAATTAAGTTAACAATTTTTTCCTCATAAACAGTTCCTTTTAAACTAGCTAATGCTGATGGATTTTTTTTATAAAATTCCATAACCATCTTTTCTTGTCCTGGCATCATCCTAAGTTGTTTTTGAACTTCTGCTTGTATTTCTTGTTCTGAAACTTGAATCTTATTTTGTTCACCAATTTCGTTCAAAATTAATCCTACTTTAATTCTTTTTTTAGCTGTCTGTTCAAATTGTTTTCTATTTTTTTTTGCTTCATCTTCTTTCATGCCTTGAGATAAGATTTTAATTTCATCTTCTACTAAATTTTCAGGAATTTCTTCAACCTTAAATTTCTCAATTTCATTAAGAATTTGATTTTTTGATAAATTATTTAAAGAATTTTTATATTCATCATTAATTTGTTTTGATATTAATTTTTTAAGATCAGTAAGATCTTTTGCCCCTAAATTTTTTGCAAATTCATCATTAATTTTAACTTCTTCAGGTTTTTTTATATTCATTATTTTACATTTAAATTTAGCATTCTTATTAACAAATTCTTTTTGAGGGTAATTTTCAGGTAATTTTACCTCAACAAATTTTTCATCATTTTTTTTTACTCCTATTAATTGCTTGTCAAATCCTTTGATAAATAAATCTTTACCTAAAATTAATTGAGTATTTTTACCTTCACCGCCTTTAAAGTCTTTTTCATTAATAGTTGCCTTGTAATCAAAAATTACTAAATGTCCCTCTTCTGCTTTAAAATCATCAGAAACATCTTTAAAATTATTTTGATTTTTAGCTATATCAACAATTCTTTTATCCGTTTCTTTTTCATCAATCTTTACGGAATATTCATCAAATTTAATTTGTTCAACTGATTTCAATTCAACTTTTGGAAGTTCAGTAACTGAAATAATATATTCAAGCTCTTTATCTTCACCGTATGTTTTTAAGTCAATTTTTGGCTGTCCGGCTGGTTTAATTTTGTTTTCTTTTAAAGCTTTTGTAGTTGTGTCTCTTAAAACTTTATCTAATACATCAGTAAAAATAGCTTTGCCAAATTGTCTTTTTAAAATCTCTTTTGGAACCTTTCCTGGTCTAAAACCTTTTAAATTAACAGAACCTTTAATTTCCTCATATTTTAGCTCCATATGAGAATTCATAGTTTTTTTATCTATGAAAACTTTTAAATTTTTATTTAAACCTTTTTTATTTTCTATTGTTACTTTCATATTTTTTTTTGGTAGGCGAAATAGGACTCGAACCTACACAGATTGCTCTATCGGTTCCTAAGACCGACGCGTCTACCAATTCCGCCATTCGCCCACAAATCAAGAGGCTTTATATATTATTGAATGAATTTGTCCAATGACAATAATTATAAAATATATTAATAATCTTTTATAATAATATAAAATTTATAAAAATAATGATTATTTCTCCATGTATTAGCATTTGTAAGACTGATCCTCAAACAGGTTATTGCTATGGCTGTGGAAGAAGTAATGAAGAAAAAAAATTATGGAAATTAGAGACAACAGATGATGAATGGAAAAAAGAAAATTTAATTATTATTGAAAAAAGACTTACAGGATGGCAGCTAAAAAGCTTTAAAGAATCATATAAAAATAAAGTGGAAACTGGTATTTCGCTTTTCAAAAAAAATTTAATCAATGAATAAGTCCACTATTGCAATTTTAATTTATATAATTGGCTTAATATTCGGAGCCTTAGTATTGGATTTATGGAGTGCTGAAACTGGCCCTAAAGCTTTTATAGGTATTGCGTGGACAGTAATACTTTTAATTGCACTCTTTTACAGTGAAGAATATAAAAATAAATAAATTAAGAAATTTTTTTTTTATCAAATTTATTTAATTGATTTTTTTTTTTAAATTTAAATCTATTTTTAGTAATGTTACTTCTATGTTTGGCGAAAGCTTTTTTTTGAGCTAGCTTCATAGCTTTTTTTGACGACATACTACTAAGATAGTATATTTATTTCGCAAAAAAAAATTATTTTTTTATGGAAATTAAATTCAGAAAACTAAACAACTTAATAATAAATTGTGAAAAATGCCCAAGATTAATTAAGTTTAGTAAAGACATTAGTAAAAAAAGAAGAAAAAAAAATATAAATGAAGTTTATTGGGGTAAACCAGTTACAGGATTTGGTGATATAAATGCCAAGCTGATGATTATTGGTTTAGCTCCAGCCGCCCATGGAGGAACAAGAACAGGTAGGGCTTTTACTGGAGATAAATCAGGAGATTTTTTATTCAAATCTTTATTAGCAGCTAAAATTTCCAATTTGTCATCATCAACGCATATCAATGATGGATTAAAAATAAAAAAAACTTTTATTACAAATATCCTCAAATGTGTACCGCCAAATGACAAACCACTTAAGAAAGAATTAAATAATTGTTCTAAATATTTTGGTGCTGAAATATCAAATCTTAAAAAATTAAAAGTGATTGTTACATTAGGTAAAGTGGCTTTTGATAATTGTTTAAAGTTTTATAAAAAAAATTATCTTTTTAATAAAAAATTAATTTTTAAACATGGAGCTAAATATCTTTTACCCGATGGTAAAATATTAATACCAAGCTACCATCCTAGTCCTAGAAATGTTAATACAAAAATTATAACCCCTATAATGATTAATCAATTATTTAGAAAAGCAAAAAAGATTGCTAAATTTTAATACTATCACAAAAATAAGGTTTAAATTTTGAATAAATTTCTTCTGGAATTTTCACTGGTTTTCCCTCTTTATTAATAAAAACCAAATGTACTTGGGCTTCGACAATTATATCTTTTTCTTTTGAAATTATTTGGTTCATAGAAAAAGATGTTTTGGTGATTGATTTTACAAAAGATCTAATAGTCAATTCATCTTCTAAATGAGCAGATTTTTTATATTCAATATTGCAAGATTTCACAACAATTAAAGAATTAAATTTATCTTGAATTTTCTTATTACTAAAACCTGTCGAAAATAACGCTTCAGTTCTTGCTCTCTCTAAAAATTTTAAATAATTCGCATAAAAAACTACACCTCCAGCATCTGTATCTTCATAATAAACTTTTATTTTATGAAAAAAGTTTTCATGCATATAAAAATTATATCAAATTATTAATTTTTTTACAGAAACTAAGGTATAAAGATTAATATGAATATCTTTATCATATGGTTAATAATGGTTATTGCTTGGAATTTCGGTTATCCAGAAGCCAGCCCTCTTGAGGATGTGATTGTGGCAGTTTTATTATCAGTATTTAATCTTGTTTTAAAAAGATATTTTAAAATTTAATTACTCAGATGAAAAATAAATATTTTGATAATAAGCTATTGCTTTCATTTTTGAATTATCAGTATCTGACATAATAGCAAGTCCATCTAATTCATTAACTTCTAAATTGTGAAATTTTTTAAAGTCTTCTTTTACATTAGCTTTAACTGTTACCCACTCATTTAAATTCTCTGTTGTAGTAGACAGGACATTGTCTATAGACTTTTTTGTATATGGACTTGGTGAATTAAATCCAATCTCATTATTACTTGAAAAAACATAATTAATTGCCCTGTTCGAAAGTGGAGTTACACCAATTTTCTTAACAGCAAAAACCCTAGCGGCAAAATCATGACCTTTTTTTGTATCTTCTTTTATTCCTGCTAAATCTTTCTCAATTTTCCATGTAATATTTATAAAAGGAGTTTTTTTTAAATCTATTTTAACTTCTTTCCCTAGTCCTGAAGCAGCATTATCTGCTATAGCCTTTAAATAATTACCATTTTCATTAGACCCTAAAATATATACTGTTTTTTTATCTGCTCCTCTTACTTTTCTAACTTTTAGTTTAGAAATTTCAGACTCTGTAAAGTCAAAAATTTTTATCTCATTAGCAAAACTAACATTGCACAAAATAAGAAGTAAAATTAAATATTTTATATAAATCATAGAATTAATTTTAAAAAACTTGTTAATACATGATTTTGACAAAATTTAAACATTCAAAAATCATTTTTTATAATTATCTATTAATTATGAAAACAATTTCAACTTTTATTTTACTAATTTACTGGTCAATTATGATTTTTGCCCCAGTTATGTCTAAAGATGTAAAAATGAGCCGAGCAAAAATAAATCAAATAAAAATAATTGAGCTAAAGCCTCGTAATTAATAAGTCGAGCGACCACCACTTATATCGAATACTGCAGCAGTAGAAAATGAATTCTCCTCAGATGAAAGCCAACAAATTAGAGAGGTAAATTCCTTTATTTCCAAAAATCTTCCTCTTGGAACTTTAGATAACATTCTTGCAACATGTTCTTTGGACATTTGGTCTAGTATTCTAGTTTTAGCTCCTGCTGGAGTAACTGCATTCACAGCAATATTTTTATCGGCTAATTCCTTACCTAATGACTTAGTTAAACCAATAGTTCCTGCTTTAGCTGAACTATAAGCACTTGCATTAGCATTTCCATCTTTTCCAGCAACCGATGCAACATTGACTATTCTGCCATAATCATTTTTGATCATATAAGGAACTATAGTTTTGCAACAATTAAAGGTTCCCATTAAATTAATTTGAACTATTTTGATCCATTCATCAACATCATACTCCCATAGAGATGATGTTGAGCCAGTGATACCAGCATTATTAATTAAAATATCAATATTGCCAGATTTAGCAATTTTATCTACAGTATCTTTAACTTTTTTGAAATTTGAAACATCTACAACATTGTAAGAAAGGTTTGAGCTATTAATATCCTTAGATGCCTTAACTAGCTGATTTTCATCAATATCCCATATTATAGTCTTTGCTCCAGATTTTAAAAATCTTTTAGCTATATCAAGACCAAAACCTTGGGCTCCACCAGTAATAATTGCAGTTTTATTTTTTAAATCAAATTGATGCATATAATTATCTACTAGCTAATAAATAATAAGTTAAAGAGGAGATAAACATACCAATAATCCATGAATAAGATTGCAAATGCATCAGATTTTCATTCCAAATAGTTGCGGCTGCAAAAATAAAACCTATTATTAAAGAGTAAACAGCTTTGTAATGCCAACCGTTAGAATAAAAATAAGCTCCGTTTTCATCTGATGAAAAAATATCTTTATTTATTAAATCCTTTTTCTGAATCAAGTAATAGTCAATAACAATAATACCAAAAAAAGGACCAAAGAAACAAGCAAATGTATCTATAAAAGATAAAGCACCAATCTGACTCAATAGAGTAAGCCATAAAGCTCCAATAACTAAACCAAAAATAGCAATAATAATTCCAACACTTTTTATATTAAGCTTGTTAGGAATAAAATTTAAAAGAGAATTTTGAGTTGGAATATAGTTTGCTATCAAATTGGTAGAAGATGAAGCAAAGAAAATAAAAAATAACACAACCGTAGTTATTAAAATATTATCAAATTTAGCTATAATATCTGTTGGATTTGTCAAAATTCGCTCAATGCTCTCTAAATTTTTATTTAAGATTACATCTGATCCTAACACTATAAATACTGCTAAAAATGAAAAAATAACTAGATTTAAAAGTAAACTTAAATTTCCTTTTTTTAACTCTCTTTTATTCTTAACATATCTAGTAAAGTCACCATAATTTATCAAGGTAATCGAAAAATAAGTAAAAATAGTTGCAGCTACACTTATAATTGGACCAAGACTATCTTTATTAAAAATATCTTTATAAACAAATAAATTTTTAAAAGCTTGAGTTACGTATTCATATTCATAAAGTATAATAATAAAAAAGAAAGATAGCATTCCCATATAAACAATTATTGCAGAAAAATTAATAAATAACTGATTAAATTTATGACTCTTACTAAATAAATATATTTGAAGTATGACTGCTAAAAATAAAGATACAAAATCAATAATATTCAAACCTAAAAGAAATATTAAAAAAATATCTTGATCTAGCAATGTATCATCATATGAAAAAATTAATATTCTAATTAAATAACTTATAGCTTTAGATAGAAAATAAGTTTGAATACCAAACATAAAAATACCCACTAATCCTCTAATCAAAGAAAAATACTTTGCACCTTTAATTCCAAAAGAAGTTCTTAATAAAACCGTAAAAGGAATTCCGTGTTTTTGTGAGGGTGTACCAATTAAGTTAGCAAATAAATAAATCAAAAAAGATCCAGCTAAACATCCTATAAAAACTAATAAAATATTAAGTTCATAAACTAAATAAAGTGAAGATATTAAAGAAAAAGCAATTATACTTTGAATATTTATTCCCCAAAAACAAAAAAGACTGCCCCAAGACCAATTTTTATCATTCGGATTAACTGAAACTAATTCCCAATTTATAAGACTATTTTTTGATTTATCATGATTCACAATATTTATAATAAACTAAAAAAATCTACTGTCCATACAACATGGTAGGTAACCATAATACAATCTTAGGAAATACAATAATTATTATTAATCCAATAATTTGAAGAACCATAAATTGCATCATTCCTAGATAAATATCTTTTAAGTCCCATTCTGGAACAACTCCTTTTAAAAAGTAGGCTGATAAAGCTACAGGTGGAGAAAGCCAAGCAGTCTGAAGGTTAACTGCTACCAGAATAGCAAACCATGTTAAGTTGAACCCCAAAGCTTCAACCAATGGTAAAATAATTGGAATTATAATCATTACAATTGGAACCCATTCTAAAGGCCAACCTAATAAAAATATCATTATCATTATCATTGCGAGAATAAGATACTTGTTCATTTCTAAGCCTAATAAAAATTCAGTTAATAGTGTTGGAGTTCCTAATCTAGCAAATACTGCGCCAAAAAAATTTGAAGCTGCGACTAAAACCATAATTAAAGCCGTTATCTCTAAAGTTTTTACTAAGGCTTCTTGCAATTTTGGAAGAGTAAGTTTTTTATATGATAATGATAAAAGTAAAGCTCCCATTGCTCCACAACCTGCTGCTTCTGTCGGAGTAGCAAATCCAAATAAAATACTTCCTAGTGCAGCAAAAACTAATGCCGCTGGAGGCACTAATCCAAGAAAAAACTCAATCCAAACTTCTTTCATGCTTGCTGCCCGCATATCTTCTGGCAACACAGGTCCTAATTTTGGATTAATCATACATCGAATTGTTGTATAAGCGGCGTATAGTGAAGCTAATAAAATTCCAGGTAATATAGCAGCGGCAAATAAATCAATTACAGGTATTTCCATGATAGGGCCCATAACAACCAACATAATACTTGGAGGAATTAAAATTCCCAAAGTACCACCAGCAGTAATTGTACCTGCTGCAAGTTTGACATCATAGCCAGACCTATTCATAGATTTAGCAGCCATAATTCCAAGAATAGTGACCGATGCACCAACAATACCTGTTGCTGCTGCAAATATCACAGAAACAAATAAAACTGCATAATACAATGATCCTCTAACTTTAGATAACATTAACTGGAAAGCAGAAAATAATCTTTCCATTAATCCAGCTTGTTCCATCATAATTCCCATAAAGACAAAGAGGGGTACAGCTGCAAGAGTCTGTTCTGTCATTACCATAGAAAATTGTAGTGTCATTAAATAGAAAACTAATTTTCCAAATCCAAGATATCCGAAAACAAAACCAAGAAATATTAAGGTAAATGAAATTGGAAATCCTACAAAAATTGCAAAAAGCATTACTCCAACTAAAATAAATCCTAAAATTGCTGGGTCTATTAATTCTGCAATCATTTATTTTCTCCTGGCCATTCACCTTTTTTTGCTGCCCAGTAACTTTTAAATAATTCTGATAAACCTTGAACAAGTAAAAATATTATTCCTATTAAAAGACAAGTTTTAATTGGCCACATATATGGCATCCAGGTAGTATCCATACCTCTCTCGCCTCTTCTTATTGACTCCTCTACAAAACCAATTGTCATGTAAAGAAAAACGATCAAACCAGGAAAATAAAATAAAATATATAACCAAAAATCTATTAATCCTTGAGTTTTGACTTTAAAGTTTCTATATAAAAAGTCTGCTCTTATATGTACTCCTCTGGAAAGAGCATAACCAGCTCCTAACATAAATAATGCTCCATAGAGAAAACGACTTATATCATAAGCCCAAATTGTTGGCGCAAGAAATAACTTTCTTGCAAATACTTCGTATGTCATTGCAAATATTAATGGTATTAATATCCAACAAACTATATTTCCAATTAACTTACTAAACTTATCTATTTTAATAATAGTGTTAGCCATCCACGATGGCATTTCTTCTGGCATCTTGCTTGAACCACCTCGCCTTTCGGCTATCATTTCATCTGATATATCTAATTTTGATGGTTCATCTGACATAAAATTTTTTTGTTATAAACAATAAGAGCGGACATAAAGTCCGCTCTAATTAAATTAAGATTTTATACTGATTACTTTAATGTCGCTGCGTGAGCCATTCCTAGCTTAGCATTAGACATTTGAGCACCACTCCAATATGGAACTGCTATATCAGCAAACTCTTTCATAGAGTCGTACACTTCTTTAAAAAACGCATTTTGTTCAGCATTTTTGTTTAAAGAAGCTAAAGCAGCTGCCATATATTCTGTGAAATAATCTGAAGGTGTATCCTCTAAAATTACTCCATGTTTAGTAGTTAACTCTCTTAAAGCTTTTCCATTTTCATAGATTCTGTAACTCAAAGACTTAGCCAATGAAGCATTAGCGGCAACTTCAAGAGACTTCTTCTCATGAGCACTCATAGCATTATATGTTTTACCAGTAATATAAAAGTCAGCATTTACGACTACTTGGTGTAAACCTTGTAGGTAGTAGTGCTTTAATACTTTTTGAAAACCAAACGTTAAGTCTGGTTTTGGACAACACCATTCTGCAGCATCAATAGTTCCCGCTTCTAAAGCTGGTAGAATATCTCCACCACCCATAGCAACAGATGCTATACCGATGTCTTTATAAGTTTGTCCTGGAATTCCTGGAGGAGTTCTGAACTTATATTTTCTAAAGTCAGCCATATCTTTAATTGGTTTTGGAAACCAACCTAAAGCTTCTGGTCCAACTGGTTGAATCATAAATCCTTTAATATCTCTTCCCATTTCTTTCCATAGTCTGTCGTATAGCTCTTTTCCTCCACCATATTGAAACCATGATAAGAATGCGATGTTGTCAATACCAACACCACCACCTGCTACTGGTGAACCAAATAACATTGCGGCAGGGTGATCGCCTGACCAATAGTGAGTCCAAGCAAATCCACAGTCAATTAAGCCTTTATCAACTGCGTCTAAAGTTTCTTTAACTCCAACAACTGCTCCAGCTGGTAAAATTTCAAATTTCAATGAACCGCCTGTAAGAGTTGTTACAGTGTCAGTAAAGTCCTTTAACATTTTCACTTCATCAGCTTTAGTGTTTAGAACAGTCTGACATTTTAATGTTTTAGCGTTAGCATTCGACATAAAGCCAAGCACTAAAAACGCCGCAAACATCAACGAGATGATTTTTTTCATTATTTTCCCTTTTTGTTAGTTAAATTTAAAGCGACATCCAACCAGAAAAACTAATTTGATACAAGTGACAATTGTTCCATATAGGTATAAAAATGATTAAATAACAATTATTAAAAAAACAATTCAACTATAAATGGAAAATTTTGATTTTATTATTATTGGTGCAGGATCGGCTGGATGCGTCTTAGCCAACAGACTTTCAACAAATCCAAAAAATAAAGTTTTACTTTTAGAAGCAGGAGGAAAGGATAATTATCCTTGGATACATATCCCTGTTGGGTATTACAAAACTATGCATAATCCAAAAGTTGATTGGTGTTTTTATACAGAGAAAGATGAAAGCATGAACAATAGATCAATAAGATATCCTAGAGGCAAAACATTAGGAGGAAGCTCTTCAATTAATGGACTTCTTTGGATAAGAGGTCAGAGTAATGACTATGATAACTGGCGTCAACAAGGTAATAATGGCTGGGGCTGGGATGATGTTTTACCTTACTTTATAAAATCTGAAAATAATGAACTGGGTAAAAATAAATTTCATAGTGATAGTGGTCCCATAATGGTTTCAAACAAAAAAATTAAATTAAAAATGCTTGAAGAATTTATAAATGCTGCAGAAGAGAAAGGTATTCCTAAAGTTAATGATTTTAACACTGGTGACAATTTTGGAGTAGGTTATTATCAATTTACAACAAGTCATAGCCATATAGGTCTAAAATTAAGATGTAGCGCTGCTAAAGGATATTTGAACCCCATTAAAAAAAGACCAAACCTAAAAATTATTACAAATGCACATGTTCAGAAAATAAATTTTGAAGGAAAAAAAGCTATTAGTTTAAATTATATAAACAAAGACAAATCAATTGAAGTTAAAGTAAATAAAGAAATAATTTTATCAGCAGGATCTATAGGGTCTCCTCATATATTACAAGTCTCTGGTATTGGAGATAGTGAAAAGTTAAAAGATCTTGGAATAAATACTATTAATCAATTGAAGGGAGTTGGAAAAAATTTACAAGATCATTTAATGTTTAGGCCAGTTTATAAAGTAAAAAATCTTAAATCTTTAAATAAAAAGATTAATAGTATTTTCGGAAATTTTTTAATTGGATTGGAGTATATTTTTAATCAAAGTGGGCCTATGACTATGGGAGCAAGTCAGGTATGTGGTTTTGCAAAAAGTGATAGCTCTAGAGAAACTCCAAATTTACAATTTCATGTTCAACCAATTAGCACAGATGTATTAGGTGCAACAAAACTACATAATTTTGATGGTATAACTCCTACAGTAGCAAATATTAGACCAACTAGTCGAGGTGAAATAAATATAATAAGTAATGATATTAAAGATTATCCTAAAATTAAAATGAATTATCTTTCGACTGATGACGATAGATATGTTGCTGCTCAAGGACTTAAGCTTGTAAGAAAAATAATGTTAGAAACTGACACATTTAAAAAATATCAACCAGAGGAATATAGACCAGGATTACATATTCAAGATGACGAAGCACTAGTTAAAGCAGGCAGTGATCATACTCAAACTATTTTTCACCCCGTTGGAACTTGTAAAATGGGTCAAGATGATATGGCAGTGGTTGATGAGAAACTAAAAGTTAAAGGTATTAAAAATTTAAGAGTAATCGATGCATCAATAATGCCAAACATTACTTCGGGAAACACTAATGCACCAACAATAATGATTGCGGAGAAAGGTGCTGATATGATACTTACAAATTGATGTTTGCTGATTTATTTACTCCAGAGCAATTAACGATTTTAACTCAAATTATTTTGATTGATTTAGTCCTAGCTGGAGATAATGCAATTATTATTGGAATGGTTGCATCAAAATTTCCTTTAGAACAAAGAAAAAAAATTATTTTTTGGGGAATTGGGGGAGCTGTATTTTTAAGAATAATATTAACTTTACTCACAGCCTATTTACTTCAAATAACTGGTTTAAGACTTATTGGAGGAATACTATTGCTTTATATAGTCTACAAACTTTATACAGATGTTATAAAAGGTTCAAACCACGATGAAAATATAAAAGTTGATAATTCAAGTTTTTTAAAAGCTATCTGGACAATTTTATTAGCAGATTTTACAATGAGCCTAGATAATGTTTTAGGAGTTGCTGGAGCAGCTGGTGATCATTATGCTTTATTAGTTTTCGGTTTAGTATTGTCGATAGCTTTAATGGCATTTGCCGCAACATTAATCTCAAATTGGATTAAAAAATACAAATGGATCGCTTGGGCAGGTTTAGTAGCTATTTTAGCTGTTGCTATTGAATTGATTTATACAGATATTCAAATATTATTTTTATAATGTACTTAAAAAATTATAACCTAAAAAATAAGATAGCTGTCGTAACTGGAGCTGGAAAAGGACTTGGAAGAGCATGTGCCATAGCTTTAGCAGAAACGGGTGCTAACTTGGTAATAATTAGCAGAACCAAAAAAGATCTAGATGAAGTTTCAAAAAAAATTAAGAAACTAAAATCAAAATGTAAATCTTATGTATGTGATATCACAAATTATAATGAGATAAAAAAAATTATAAATGAACAGCCAAAAATAGATATTTTAATTAATAATGCAGGAAATAATATTCCTGAACACTTTACAAAAGTTAAAACTAAAAATATGGAATATCTAGTAAAAATAAATACTATTGCCACTTTCAATCTTGCTCAATTGTGCGCTCTTAAAATGATAACATACAAAAATAGAAAAAAAATTGGTGGAGCAATAGTGAATATGTCCTCTCAAATGGGTCATGTGGGTGGACCTATAAGAAGTGTATATAATATGACTAAATTTGGATTAGAGGGGCTTACCAAAGGTATGTCTATTGATCTAGCAAAATACAATATTAGAGTGAATACTGTATGTCCTACGTTTGTTGTGACACCTATGACCAGAAAGTTTTTAAAAAGTAAAAAATTTAAAAAAGAAGTTTTAGGTAATATACCACTAAAAAAATTTGCAGAGCTTTCAGATGTTGCAAGTGCAGCTGTTTTTCTTGCATCTGATGCTGCATCTATGATTACAGGGACTTCATTGTTGGTTGATGGTGGATGGACAGCAAAATAATTAAATTAGTTTTTGTTATCTTTTTAATCACTTTTAAAGTATGCGCTGTTGAATTTAGAGGTAAATTTATTCAGGGTCATTTCATAATAGGAAAAACTGAACCTAATTCTAAAATTATTATTGATAAAAAAGTAGTTAAAGTAACAAAAGATGGATATTTTGCTTTTGGAATTGGGAAAGATAGAAAATTTGATATCGTAATAACCATTAATGATAAAAAAATTGTTAAAAAAATTCAAAAACGAAAATATAAAATTCAAAAAATTGAAGGATTACCTAAAAAAAAAGTTACACCTCCTGAAGAATTTTATGCAAGAATTAAAAAGGAGAACAAATTAATTGCAGCTGCAAGAGAAATTGATAGTGATTTATCATTCTTTAAAGAAAAATTTATTTTTCCAGTTGATGATGCAATAATTACAGGAGTTTATGGTAGTCAAAGAATTTTAAATGGAATTCCTAAATGGCCTCATTATGGATTAGATTTTGCTCAAAAAAAAGGAACTCCTATTAAAGCTATGAATACTGGTATTGTCACTTTAGCTGAAAAAGATTTATTTTATACAGGCGCAACTTTAATTTTTGATCATGGTCATGGTATCTCAACTCTTTACATGCATATGGATAAAATTTTTGTAAACAAAGGTGATCATGTAAAACAAGGAGATATTATAGGAACTGTTGGTTCTAGTGGTAGGTCAACAGGGCCTCATTTAGATATAAGATTAAATTGGTTCGGTATAAGACTTGACCCAGCAACTATTTTATATAATTAATTTCCATCATAAGTTAAAAGAACCTGTTCTTTTGTCTCATTTATAATCCTAAAATTATTTTTTATCATAAAATCTATAGAAAGATTAGTTTTTGAACCTTTATCATCTAATAAAACAAGAGAGTCTTTTTTCAAATTCTTAATAGCAAATTTTATTTCTTTTAATTGATGCTCGGATGCATCTTTAAATTGACCATCTAAAGAGTCTAAATACAAAAAATCTATAGGATCTCTAAAATTTTCTAAAAAATTAAGACTATCATCAATTATAAATGTAACAAATTCTTTATTATCTTTACAAAACTTTTTTGCATTATTGATATTTTGAGATTCTATATCGCAAGTATAAAGATTTCCTTTTATATATTTAGCATAATCTGAAAAAATCATAGTACTCATGCCGTCTTTCCAATTAACCTTAGAAAATAAAAAAAATTTAACTTTACCTCGTGATACTCCAGTTTCTACAAGCGTTTTATGGTTTCTCTTTTTTGCTTCTTTAAGGGCAAATTCAAAAGATTTAAATCTAAAATTTTTTATATGATTATATTTTTGTAAAAAATTCATTATTCCGATAATATAATTAATATATAGATTATAATAATGAATAAACAATTAGATAAATTATCAAATAAGTTAGTTAACGCCTTTCTTAAAAATAAAATTATTGCGCCTCTGCCAAATAAATTTACTCGAAAGTTAAAAAATGCTCAAAAATTTAGATTAGCTTGTGAAAGTAAAATTAAGGAACCAATAATTGGATTCAAGGCTGCAGGAACAGCAATTCCTGTCATCAAAAAATTAAAGGAAAAGGAGCCTTTTTATGCAACGGTTTATAAAAAAAATTTTTTAAAAAATGGGAAAAAAGTTAAGATTAATAAATACGTGTTAGGTATTGAATTAGAGGTCTGTTATTTAATTAAAAAAAAGTTTTTTCAATCTAAAAAATTAGTTACACGAAAAAATGTTTCAAAATATATATCTCATATGGCACCTTGTATTGAAATTGTAGGTTATAGACAAAGAAAAAAAGGTATATCTTCATTTGGTGATCTATGTAGCGATTTTGGAGCAAACGTAAAATTTATAATTGGTAGAAAAAAAAGATACAAAAAAATAAAAATTGAAAATTTAAGGACAGTGATTTCAAATAATAAAATTAACCAAAAAATTATCGGAAATACAAATACTGTTTATATTAACCCATTAAATTCACTTAGTTTTGTGCTTAATAAAATGAGAAAAGATAAAATTAATTTAAATAAAAATTTTTATGTTTTTACCGGCTCGACTGTTGGTGTTGTCCCTATTCTAGCTAAAGGACTTTACAATGGAAAAATAGATAGCCTAGGATCAGTTAGCACTATTATTTATTAAGTTATAAATAATTATATTATCTAAATACAATTTTTCTATTTCCAATAATTAAGTCATTAGTAAAATTTTTATTAATGTAATCTGTTAACATGGGATATTTAATATCTAAAGCAGGGCCCCATTTATGTAATTTCATTTTTTTATCAATCACTCCATTTTGAATAATATAATTTGTACTATCTAATTCTCTAATAAAATCTATTTGATTTTTTTTGGATCCTATGATCCATACAAAATAATATTTTGTACAATTAGGTTTTTTTAAAAAGTATAATAAAGCAGCATCGTTAGTATATAATTGAATACATTTTTCATTTTCTATTAAGGGTGATATCTGCTCAATAAAATCAATATCTGTCTCAGTTAAAAAATTATTATCATCTAATTGAACATATTTAATTAATCTATTTTTAAAATTAATGATTTTAGAATAGTCAATATTTAAATTTACGTGAATTACTATTAGAAAAGGAATTAACACTAATAGAAATTTTTTTGTATCATAATTATGAAATTTATATTTTTGATAAATAAAATAGAATAAATAAAAAAGTAAATAACAACTTAAAAAAATTATAGGAAAACCAAAAACTTGTTTTAAATGAGTGTAATCTGTTCTACCTAATGCATAAATATAACTCAGAAATGATACTAAACTTAAAGAAGTCAAGGAGATTTTGTATCTGTAAGATAATTTACCCTTTTCTTTAAAGAAAAAACTAAAAGAAATTAATAAAGATATTAAAATTAATAAAATAGTTTTTGTAGATCTAGAAGCATTTGCACCATCGCTAAAAGGTATTGGATGAACAAATCCATTAATTTCTGACATTTCTTTAAAAATAGATATTGTATTTAATATAAAAAATAAAAACTCACCTTTTAAAAAAAAATAAAAAAACAACCAAAAAAATATGACAGATAATAATATTATTAAAATATTTTTATAATTCTTATTAATTAGTAAGAAAATACTAATAAATATTACAAATAGATTTAAAACTAATGCTCTATCAATACTCCAAAAAAAAGTCGATACTGATAAAAAACCTACAATGATATATGGAAAATATAATTGATTTCCATTATTTAAACTTCTAATAAAAAATAATAAAGTTAATAAAATTGGAATTTCTCTAAACTTAATCAAATCAACGTTAGAATTATAATTAGTCAATGACAATAAAATTATTGATAAAAGCATAAAAAAAATACTTTTAAAAAATAAATTTAAATTAGTATTTTTTGAAATCTCAAAACTTAAAAAAATTAAAATTAATTTGGTTAAAAGTACAAAAAGAATATCTAAAAATCTTAAAAGACCTACACTTTCTTGATTAAAAATTTCCCATAAATATTTAGGTCCTAAAATTTCATATATAATACCTGTTGATATATAAGATCCTGACCATAAACTGCCGTCTAATTTACTTTTAAATGAAGAACTTAATCTGGCACCTTCGTGAAATAAATCAATTTTATCTAATGAAAATTGAACTGATAAAAATTCTAAAATAATAAAAAAAATAAATAAAAATAATAAGATATAAACTTTAATATTAATGTCTGTATTTTCATTTTCAAATCTTATTTTAAAAAAAAAATCACTTATCTTTTTTTTTTCAAAATATATTTTCCAAATAAAATAAAATAAAATTGGAATAGCGATGAAAATTATATATCCAAGTACATCGTTAAATGAGTTTAAGTTTTTTAAAGAATAGTCACCAACTATTTCATTATTTGATAAAGGTAAATTTATTAATTTCCAACAAAAAGTACCTAGACATACTGATAATCCCAATAGTAAAAAAAAATAAATACTTTTTTTAATAATTTTCATTTCAATAATGATCTTTAATTAATATATATAATAGAAATTAATAAATAAAACTATAATGAAAAAATTAGATAAAAAATTTATAAATAGACTAATTAAAAAAGAGAAGAAAAACACAAAAAATATTTATCCACTATCACCAGACTCATTTTCAAACGAAGATATAATAAAAGGGATTGAAGTCCTTTTAACAAAAAAAATTACAATGTCACAAATAACGAAAAAATTTGAAAAAGAGTTTGCTAAATTTATAGGATCGAAATATGCTTTAATGGTAAACTCAGGTTCTTCTGCAAATCTATTAGCTACTTTTGCACTAATAAATCCTTTAAAAAAAAATAAACTTAATAAAGGTGATGAATGTTTAATTCCATCACTGTGTTGGTCAACATCTTTATGGCCAATAGTTCAGGCTGGTTTAATTCCAAAATTTGTTGATATTGATCCTAAAACTTTAAACATATCAATTTCAGATTTAAAAAATAAAATTAGCAAAAAAACTAAAGCAATTATGAGTGTTCATGTTCTTGGCAATTCTACAAATATGAATGAATTAATGAAAATAGTAAAAAAAAATAAACTATATTTAATAGAAGATACTTGTGAGTCGTTGGGTTCAACATTCAATAATAGATACTTAGGAAATTTTGGAGATTTTGGTACATTTTCTTTTTACTACTCTCACCAAATAACTGCTGGCGAAGGAGGTATGTTAATATGTAATGATAAAACTAATTATGAAATAATACATTCTCTCAGAGCCCATGGTTGGGATAGAGGTTTAAAAAATAATAAAAATAATTTTAATTTTATTAACTCCGGTTTTAATCTAAGACCACTTGAAATTTCAGCGGCAATTGGATTTAACCAATTTAAAAGATTAAATAAATTTAAAAAAATAAGGTTTAATAATAGAATCAAAATTATAAATAAACTCAAAAATTCTAAAAAATGGAATGAACAATTTACTTTTATAAATCCTATAAAAAATCTAAATCCAAGTTGGTTTGGATTACCAATATTAATTAATAGTAAATATAAAAAGAAAAAAAATAAATTTTTAAATTTTTTAAATAAAAATGGAATTGAAACAAGGCCAATTATAAGTGGAAATTTTTTAAATCAACCATCAGTAAAATTATACAAACTTAACAAAAATAAAATATTATTTAAAGGTTCACAAGATGTTGAAGAAAAAGGTTTTTTTATTGGAATACATGTTGATCCAATTTCAAATAAAAAATTAAATTTATTAGAAAATAAATTACTTAAAATTAGTGAAATTTAAATTTTTTAATATTTAATTATTTTAGCCTTTTTTTTATAATTGCTAATTTTATAAGTCCATACAGTGAGGCTAATACTAGTTTTAAATTTACAGAACTCAC
Organism: uncultured Pelagibacteraceae bacterium; assembly: GCA_902579985.1. Lineage (GTDB taxonomy): Bacteria > Pseudomonadota > Alphaproteobacteria > Pelagibacterales > Pelagibacteraceae > Pelagibacter. The sequence goes on from CACHIV010000001.1 coordinate 82,517, forward strand.
TCCTCTTTCTCTATTAACAAATTTTGTATTGATTTCACCAATCTTCATAAAATTATTTTTAATTACAACTATAATTTCAGATAAAAGTATAAAACCATCTCCAATATTTCCGCAAGATAAGATAATACTATTTATAGCTCCGGGTGAATATATTCTAAAACCATTAGTAAAATCTTTTAATGGAATATTCAATAAATTCCTGGCAAGAAAGTTTGACAATTTAGATAATATTCTTCGTGACAAACTCCAATTTATAATTTGGCTTCCAGTTAAATATCTACTTGCAATTAATAAATCTAATTTCTTTTTTTCAAAAAAATCTATATTTCTTAATAATTCATTTGGATCATGTGAAAAATCAGCATCCATTTCAATAAAAATTTCATATTTATTTTCATCTCTTATAGCTTTGTTAAAACCATAAATCACAGCAGACCCTCGACCTGATGCATCACTTCTATGAAAATAATTTACTTTAAGGTTTTTATTTTTAATCAATTCGCCAATTTCTTTTGTTTTTGAATCATCTATAATAAAGATTTTTGCTTCTGGTAATTTTATTTTAATTTCATGAATTAATTTTTCTATATTTTCTAATTCATTAAAAGTAGGAATTACTATAGCTATATTTTTCACTTTTATATATTTTACTTTATTTTAACTAATTTTTTTTTAGTTTAAATGCATAAATCTTATTTCCAGATTTTGATATATTTGGATAAGCCAATCTTAAAGAAATTGCTCCTGTTGATGGGACTAAAATATATTGTTCATTATTATATTCATAAATTGTTGGTGGACTAGACCCTGAAAATGGAAGTGTGTAACTCCATAATTCTTGACCATTTCTACTATCAAAAGCTCTTAATTTATTATCTAAAGTTCCGGTAGCAAAAACTAGATTTCCAGCAGTAGCTGTAGCACCTCCATAATTAAAAGTACCTGTAATCGGTATTCCTCTTTCTGATAACTCTTCATATTCCCCAAAGGGAACTTGCCAAATTTTTTTACCTGAATTTAAATCGATTGCAGTTAATTTACCCCATGGTGGTTTAGATCCTGGATATCCTAGATGATCTTCAAGTAACTTAGTTTTGATGCCATATTCATAATAAGTATATTTTTCTTTTGATTTTTCTAGCCAAATTAAATTTGGTATATCATTAGACGGTACGTACATAATGCCATTTTTATTATCAACACTAGCTCCCATCCACTGTGCGCCACTCTTATAAACAATATTTTTTTTATCTATTGCGTGTGGTTTAAAAAATCCATGCGTAGTATTTTGTATCTCTTTTTTTACATATTCACGACTTTCTTTAGATAAATTTGTTATATCGTTTTTTTTAAAATATTGATTAGAAAATGGTTCTGGCAAACTAATTACTTTTTGGTAAAATGAAACCTTTTCACCTGGAACACTAGAAAGTGGTACTTTTTTATTAACATATCCAAAGATACTTTCTCCAGTAAGCCTGTCTAAAACTAAAGTGTTACCAAATTTAGTAGGTGCAACAACTACATCTATTTTTTTATCTTTTCTTCTAATTGAAGTTAAGATCGGTGGCGATGCAATATCTAAGTTCCAAATATCATGTTCAATTTCTTGAAATTCCCACAATAGCTTTTTATTTTTTATATCTATTGCTACTATAGAATTTGAATATTTATTATTACCAGGTCTAGTTGTTCCTTCGTAAAATCTGCCAGCATTACCAGTAGAAACATAAACAATTTCTCTATCAAGGTCTGCTGAAATTCCTCCCCAAGGATTACCCCCAGAGTAATCATACCTTTTTCCACCATATCTAAAGTATTCTTTATTTTTCTTTTTTAAAAGAAACTTCCATAAAAGCTTTCCTTTTTTAATATCGTAAACTTCTATTGCAGGTTCAAAAGTTCCTATAATAATTTTATCTTTAATTATGACTGGAGTTATTTGACATTTTTTTTTGAGTTTTATTTTACCTTGTGTTCCAAATTTTTTAACTTCTTTTCCGTTAAAAGCATCTAATGCTATTAAATTACCTTGATCACAAAAATAAATTTTTGAATTATTCTCTTCATTAAAAATTAAACCACGAATAGCTGCTCTACCCTTAGTTTTATATTCCCATTTTTTTTTTCCATCTTTTGCATGAAGAGCAACTAATGACTCACCTGCTGTAGAAGCCATGTAAATAGTTTTATCAAAATAAATTGGATTACCAGGGATATCACCATTTTTATTAAACTCGTAAATCCAGGCAACTTCTAAATCTTTAATATTTTTTGTATTTATCTGATCTAAATCAGAGAATTTATTTGATGAATGGTTTCCGTGGCTTCTTTTCCAATCTATAGTGTTATTATAATTTTTGTTATTTGATATTGTTAAATTATCATATGATGGTGGAATGACTATTTCATTGGATAAGCTATTATATTTTTCAATATCTTGATTAAAAAATTCATGTTGTTTTTTCTTACTTAAATTGAAATAAAAAGAGCCAATATATAAATCTAATTTTCTAGCAAATCTTTTTAATGGGGGATTTCTTACATTATTAATATCAATATCTATTGTTGATCTATTAACATATCTACTGTCAATAGAAGTAAATTCATAGATTGAAAAAAAAATTAATAATACTAATAAATATATAAGAGCTTTTAAAATTTTTTTCATTAGTTGTTAGATTTTATAAAATATTAAGAATTTTGAGAAGGTTGCTTCCTCATATCTTCTTTATTAATGCCTGCAACTCTAACTGGCTTTTTCATTGCATCTCTTCTGAATGGTTCTCCGAGTTCTTGGTTTAATATAACCTCAATAAATGTTGTAATTCCCTTTTTTTGGTCTTCACAAGATTTTTTTATTGCTTTAGTAGTTTCTTCCATTGTTGTAACTTTAACACCCTTTAAACCACAAGCGATTGCGACCTTCGCATAACTTAATTCAGGATCCAATTCTGTTCCTACAAAGTTATCATCGAACCAAAGAATAGAATTTCTTTTTTCAGCTCCCCATTGATAATTTCTAAAAATAACCATTGTAATTGCTGGCCACTCTTCTCTTGCACACGAACTCATCTCATTCATGCTAATTCCAAAAGCACCGTCTCCAGCAAAACCTATAACTGGTGTATCTGGACATCCAATTTTAGCTCCTAAAATTGAAGGAAAACCATATCCGCAGGGACCAAATAAACCAGGAGCCAAATATTTTCTTCCTTTTTCAAAAGTTGGGTAAGCATTTCCTATTGCACAATTATTTCCTATATCACTTGAAATTATTACATCCCCAGGCATAGCTGCTTGAATTGCTCTCCATGCTTGTCTAGGAGACATTCTATCTTTGTCTCTTTCTCTTGCTTCTTTATTCCATACAGTTCCTTCATCATCTTCTTCATGATCCAGACTAGATAATTTTTGTAACCAAGCAGATTTTGTTTGATGAATAATATCCTTTCTTTTCTGTCTATTATTATCACCTGCTGTTGGTGAAAGTTGTTCTAAAATTTGTTGAGCAACTAATTTTGCATCTCCACAAATACCTACAGTTACTTTTTTTGTTAAACCAATTCTATCAGAATTCATATCAACTTGAATTATGTTTGCATTTTTTGGCCAATAATCCATTCCATAACCTGGTAAAGTTGAAAAAGGATTCAGTCTAGTTCCTAATGCTAAAACCACATCTGCTTGTTTGATTAATTCCATTCCAGCTTTTGAACCATTATAACCAAGAGGTCCTGCAGCCAATGGATGACTTCCTGGAAAGCTATCATTGTGTTGATAACCTGAACAAACTGGGGCATCTAATTTTTCTGCAAGTTTAATACAATCTTCAATTGCTCCTCCTATTACAACACCTGCCCCAGATAATATAACTGGAAATTTTGCGCTCGATAATAAATCTGCAGCTTTTTTTATTGCGTCTACTCCACCTGCTTGCCTTTCAAGTCTAACAATTGGTGGAAGATCTATATCAATCACTTGAGTCCAATAGTCTCTTGGAACATTTATTTGAGCTGGTGCTGATCCTCTAATAGCTTTTTCTATGACTCTATTTAATACTTCAGCCATTCTTGAAGGGTCTCTGACTTCTTCTTGATAACAAACCATATCTTTAAATAGATTCATTTGTTCTACTTCTTGAAATCCTCCTTGACCCATTGTTTTATTGGCTGCTTGAGGCGTGACTAAAAGTAAAGGAGTATGATTCCAATAAGCTGTTTTAATTGGAGTAACTAATCCTGTAATTCCTGGACCATTTTGTGCAATAACCATAGACATTTTACCGGTAGCTCGTGTATATCCATCAGCAATTAAACCACCATTAGTTTCATGAGCAACGTCCCAAAATGTTATTCCTGCATCGGGAAAAATATCTGAGATAGGCATAAATGCTGAACCAATTATTCCAAAAGCATGTTCAATACCATGCATTTGTAAAACTTTTACAAAAGCCTCTTCTGTTGTCATTTTGGTCATAATGGGTCTCTTCTTTCTCGAATTAATTGTTAAAATTTTATAAAAAATTTGTTAACTTAAAGGATTAATATATATAAGATTTGAAAAATTCAAATAACAAATCGACCCTATAAATATGGCAACAGATATTATAATTCATGATGAAAAAGACAATGTGGGGGTTGTAGTTATTGACAAAATTAAACCCAAACAAGAATGTTCCTGTTGGATTATGGAAAACGATAAAACGGTAAAAATTGAGTCTATAAACGAAATTCAATTAGGTCATAAAATTGCAATGATTGATCTAAATGAAGGTGATACTATTTTAAAATATGGTCATGATATAGGAAAAGTAGTTAAATCAATTAAAAAAGGTGAACATGTGCATGTTCATAATGTCAAAACTAAGAAGTGGTAATATATGGAAATTCCAAAAAGTTTTTTAGGTTATAAAAGAGAAAATGGCAGAGCAGGGACTAGAAACCATGTAATAATTCTACCAGTAGATGATATTTCAAATGCTTGTGCTGAAGCAGTAGCAAATAATATAAAAGGTACAATAGCTTTACCTCATTCTTATGGAAGACTTCAATTTGGAGCAGATTTAGAATTACATTTTAGAACTATGATTGGAACAGGAAGCAATCCTAATGTGGCAGCAGTAATTGTTATTGGTATAGAGCCTAAGTGGACAAAAAAAATTGTTGATGGAATTGCAAAAACAGGAAAACCAGTTGAAGGTTTTCACATCGAACGGACAGGAGATATTGGTACAGTAATGAAAGCATCTAAAAAAGCTCAAGAATTTGTAATGTGGGCCTCAGAGAAACAAAGAGAAGAATGTCCAATCAGTGACTTATGGATTTCTGTAAAATGTGGTGAATCTGATACTACATCAGGACTTGCTGCAAATCCAACCGTAGGAAATTTAATGGATAAGCTTGAGCCTCATGGTGTTCATTTATGTTTTGGTGAAACTTCTGAGCTTACAGGTGCTGAAAAAGTTTGTGCAACAAGAGGTGCAACAAAAGAGGCTTCAGATAAATTTATGAAAACTTGGAGTGCTTATAATGATTTTATTTTAAAAGAAGCAACAGATGATCTTTCTGAGAGTCAACCCACAGCTGGAAATATTGCTGGTGGTCTGACAACTATCGAAGAAAAAGCTTTTGGAAATTTCCAAAAAATTGGGTCTTGTAAATTTATCGATGTATTAGAACCAGCAGAAGAGCCCAAAAAAGGTAAAGGTTTATATTTTATGGATACATCTTCAGCAGCAGCTGAGTGTGTGACGCTTCAAGCAGCTGCAGGTTTTAACATTCATTTATTTCCTACTGGACAAGGAAACATTGTAGGTAATCCAATAGAACCAGTAATAAAATTAACTGCGAACCCTTTAACCGTAAAAGGAATGGGCGAACATATAGATTGTGATGTTTCAAAAATCCTTTCTAGAGAAATGAACATGTCCGAAGCTGGAGACGAGTTAATAAAAACAACTTTAAGAGTTGCCAATGGAAGACTAACTTGTGCAGAAGCATTAGGTCATAAAGAATTTGTAATGACTAAACTTTACAGAAGTGCCTAATTAAAAAATTATTAAATGTTTCAAATAAAAAATTTGGTAGTTATACCAGGTATTATTCTTGCTTTTGTTCTCTACACACTCTCACAAGGTTTGAATAACATAATTGGTATAGAACTTTTAGGATATGATAAAAGTCCAATTTCTACAGCTATGATTGCTATATTAATTGGAATCATATTTGGAAATATTTTTCAAATTAGAGATTCTTTTCAAAAAAGGTTTATATTTTACTAGAGAGTATATATTAAAACTTGGAATTATTTGTCTTGGAATTCAATTAAAACCATTTGAATTTTTAGATTTTGGTAAAATAGCAATTCCTTTAATCATAGTATGTATTTTAAGTGTTTTAATTTTAGTCAAACTTTTAATAAAAAAACTTAAAATACCAACAAGAATGGCTTATCTGATTTCTATTGGAAGTACAGTGTGTGGAACAACAGCCATTATAGCGACTGCACCCCTTATTAAGGCGAATAAAAGTGAAGTAACTTACGCAATAGCAAACATCACAGTTTTCGGAATTCTTTCGATGTTGATATATCCTTATTTTGCAAATCTTTATTTTAATGCTGAACCTTTACTTGTTGGATTATTTTTAGGGACTGCTATTCATGAAACTTCACAGGTCGCAGCTGCTGGTTTAATTTATGATCAACAATTTAATAGCCCAGAAACATTAAATATTGCAACTGTCACAAAACTAATAAGAAATACTTTTTTAATTATAATGATTCCTTTGTTTTCGTTTTTATATAATAGAAATAAATCAAAAGTTAAAAGTTACTCCTTAATAAATATTTTCCCATATTTTGTATTAGGTTTTATTCTATTAATCATTTTTAGAAACGTTGGAGATCAAATATTTTTAACGGAAAGTACAATAAATATTTGGCAAGATGTTATATTAATTATTAAAGATTCTGCAAAAGTATTCTTAACTATGGCTATGGCAGCTATTGGTTTATCAACTAATATTAAAGATGTTAAATCTATGGGTTATAAGCCTTTTATAGTAGGATTTATTGCAATGATTACTGTAGGCTTTGTTAGTATCATTACAATGCAATTATTAATATAAAAATATATGTTCAAAATTAAAAATATTTTAATAACTGGTGGAGCTGGATATATAGGTAGCCATATTGTTGAAAAATTAGTTGAAAAAAAAAATGTTATTATTCTAGATAATTTAATTACTGGATATAAAAAATTAATTAATAAAAAAGCTAAATTTATTTACGGAGATATTAGAGATAGAAAAAAAATATCTAAGATTATTAAGAATCATAAAATAGAAACTATAATCCATTTAGCAGCATTTCTTAATGTAAAAGAGTCTGAAAATAATAAAAAAAAATATTATAAAAATAATATTCAAGGTACTTTAAATTTGGTTCATGCTTGTAAAAATTCAACAGTAAAAAATATTATTTTCTCCTCTTCTTGCTCTGTATATGGGAATGTTAAAGGTGCTGTTAACGAAAAGAAAAAACTTAATCCTCAAAACTATTATGCATTTACAAAACTTAAAGCTGAAGAGATAATTAAAAGATTCTCAAATAAATATAAATATCAATATGGTATTTTAAGATACTTTAACGTCGCTGGAGCTAGTTCATCAGGTAAAATTGGAGAGATTGAAACTTCTCATGGACATCTAATTAAAAATATAGCTATACAAGCGTCTAAAAAAAAACCTATTATTTCTATTTATGGAAATGATTATAATACAAAAGATGGAACTTGTATTAGAGATTATATACATGTTTTAGATTTAGTGGATATTCATATTAAAACTTTAAAATATGTAAATACTAAATCTAAATCCTTAATTTTGAATTGTGGTTACGGAAAAGGATATTCTGTTTTAGATATTATAAAAATTTTTAAAAAAACCACTAAAAATTTAATTATTAATTATAAAACTAGAAGAATTGGAGATGTAGACATGGTTTATGCAGATGTTACGAAAATAAAATCTATATTAAAATGGAAACCTAAATATAATAATATAAAAAAAATAATTAAAAGTTCAATTAAATGGGAGTCAACTTTATAAATTTAATCAAATTTTAAAACCTGCAGATTTTGCATCTTTATAAAATGTCCTTACAGTTTCTAGTGTCAATTGATTAAAGGATTTGCCAAATTTTTCAATTTTTTCAATCGTTTCAGGTGGAATGGTTATAATATGACAACCCAGTTGTTTTGCTTGAATAAAGTTATATGGTTCTCTGACGCTAGCCCATAAAATTTCTACATTTTTAAATTTTTTTGCTAAAAAAATACTTTTTTTAAATTCAGGGATAGGATCTTTACCTGTATCCCCTGCTCTACCTGCAAATATTGAAATAATTACTTTTGATTTTTTATTGATAGATTTTAAAATTTTTTGTGTTTGTTTAAAATTATAAACAGCTGTTATGTTTAATTTTATGTTCATATTATTTAATTCTTTTATAATTTTTCCAGTAAAAATTCCTTTCGAATTTGTTACAGGTATTTTTACGTAAACGTTTTTTCCCCATTGATTTATCTTTAAAGCTTGATTTTTCATATTCTTAAAATCATCTGCAAATACCTCTAGGGAAACTGGTTTGTTTTTACAAATCTTGAGTATTTTTTTCGAGTAAGCCTTATAATTTTTGGCGCCAGCTTTTTTCATTAAACTTGGATTAGTAGTAAAACCTTTAACAGATTTTTTTTTGTTAAATCTTTTAATTTGAGTTAATTCAGCAATATCACAAAAAATTTTAATCTTTTTTTTTTTCATATTTCAAAATGATTATTCAATTTTTTTATTAAAAGCTAGTTATTATTTATTTATTAATTATGCTGTTTTTTGAAAATATTTTTTTCTTAAATTAGATAAAAACCTTCTAATAAATGCAGCGGCTACTCCTAAAATTATTGCTGATACGATTGAGAATAAGCCATACAAAACTGGAACCTCTAAAGATAATTTTTTTACAAACATTGATAATGGATTTAATTCATCAACATTTATTTTTATAACACCATTAACTGTATGCTCGGCAAAAAAAGTATCATAAGCTATAGCGATACCAACTATTAGTAATAAAATAGCAAGAAGAGTTTTTAAACCAGTACTATCAACTGACTCCCCAATTTTTTGTCCACACTGAACACCTACTATTGATCCTGTTACTAACATTAAAACTAAAATTAAATCAATAGAACCATAGTTAAATGAATGTAAAAAAGTTACTATTACACTAACAAAAATTGTGACAAATAAAGAAGTTCCAGGAATTAATTTAGTTGGCATACCAATTATGTAAATCATAGCAGGTACTAAGATAAAAGCTCCTCCAATTCCCATTATTGCAGCTATAAATCCTACCATTAATCCAATAATAATCGGAGTAAACGCACTTTCGTACAACTTAGATTTTTTAAAACGCATCCTTAATGGAAGACCATGTATCCAATAATGAACATGTAATTTTTTTTTAGTTATAATTTTTTTTCTTGCTTTATCAATTTCACCAAGACCTTCTACAAGCATGGCTGTTCCAATAATAGCAAGAATGTACATGTAAGCTAAAGAAATAACTATATCGATTTTTCCAATTCCTTTGAAATAAGTAAATGTCCAAATTCCTATTAAGGTTCCAACGGCTCCTCCAATTACAATTATAAATCCCATTTTATAATCGAGAGTATCTTTTAAGTAATGAGTTGTAGAGCCTGATACAGAAGTAGCAAGAATATTATTTGCTTCATTAGCAACTGCATATGTTGGTGGCACACCTAAAAATATTAAAAAAGGTGTCATTAAAAAACCACCACCGACACCAAATAATCCTGAAAGAATACCAACTATACCGCTTAATGAAATAATTGCTAAAATATTTACTGAAACTTCTGCAACTGGTAAAAATACTTCCATAAATAATTATTTAATGGATATTCCTGTAAAATATTATTGTCAATAAATAGATTTTAAAAAAATGAAATAAATTAATCTATATTAAAGAATTTAATTTATAGATAATATAGTGCCTACGAGTATGACGCCCCAATAAGCACCTAATCCTACAATAACGCCTGTTTTTAGTTTATTTTTTTTAATTTCTGAGGGTAAGTTTTTAATTAAATCAGGCATTTAATTGTAATAAACATGAACTAAATATTTGTCAAACATTTAGTTTGGTATTTTCAAAAAAAATTTAAGAAATAATGAATGAAATTAATAAATTGTAGCTCCAAAAACTTTCACCTCATCGCCCTCAATGCCAAGAACTAATCTACCCAGAAACTCTCCTTCTATCTCTTTGCTTCTTTGTTTAAATAGTATTGTGATATTCTTGCCTCTTCTAAGGCATCCAAAGGCCTCATAGTCCTCTTTAAGGCTTGTTAATATCTTGTTATTAGCCCATTGTTTGCCGAGCTCTACTTCATTTGCTCCAAATAACATTTGAGTTCCAAAATCTTTAGTAAAACCTCCATAATCTTTCATGTTAGAAGATTTTATTAAATTATCCCAAATAGGTTTAGCTATTGCTATAATCTCATCATCAGATTTATCTAGAAAATTCATAAAATTGTATTAAATTTATTAAGAAGCTTTTTTCTTCTCGTTTTCATCAACTATATGGTAAACGGGTACTTTTTCCATTGAGAATTTACCTGTTTGAGGATCTCTTCTAGATACTGTTAAACAATGCCAATTTTCATCATCTAGTTTCATGTGATCGCCTCTATAATAATATCCGGGCCAACGAGTTTCTTCACGAAACATTGTATGCTCTGTTACACACTGAGATGTTAAGGCTCTATGTTTTAGTTCCCAAGCTCTCATCAGTTGGTGATAATCTTCAGCTCCAACATTTTCTAGGTCTTCTTCTAACCAATTTAATAATTCTAAGCCTCTTTTAAGCATATTAGCATTAGTCATATAATTTGTTGCAATACCACCAACATATTCATCCATAATTCTTTGAAGACGTTGTAGACCTTGTATTGGAGAAATAAAGCTTGGAGAAACGGTTCCACCAGTAATTTCATTTTGGCCTACTGTATAATTTTCCAATGGTTTATATACTACTTTTTTAAAGTCATCACATTGTTTGTCTGTAACTTTAATACCCTCAGCTTTTTTATCTTCTATATATTTTACTGCAGCTTTAGCAGCTAAACGACCCTCAGTAAATGATCCTGAAGAAAATTTGTGAGCACTTCCTCCAACAGTATCACCAGCTCCGAAAAGTCCATCAATTGTTAACATTCTATTGTAGCCCCAAAAATACTCTGGTGGAGATAAATCCTCAGGTCCGCTTACCCATGCTCCAGAACAAGTAGCGTGAGAACCCATAACATAGGGTTCTGATGTAGTTAATTCGGGATTAGTGTATTTAGGATCAATATTTTGAGAGGCCCAAACTACTGCTTGTCCAACTGTCATTCCTAGAAAATTCTCCCAACCAACAGTTTCTAAATGAGGATCTTGAAAAGCTTCTTTTGTAACCATATGAATTGGTCCACCTCCAGCCATAGTCTCTTGAATAAATGCATGATTTCTTAAACATGTAGGAGTTGGATGATGATCAATGTACTCACCAACTAATTCTTTTGTTTGATCATACCACTTTTTTTCATAATTTTCACCATTTGCATTTTGAGTATAAGTTTTTAGATGAAGAAAATATGCTCCAACTGGACCATAGCCATCTTTAAATCTACATAAAACAATTCTATTTTCCATTTGTGTCATTTTAGCTCCTGCAGCAATTGGTAATGCATATGCAGAACCATTACTCCAAGGTGCGTACCAAGTTCTTCCCATTCCCTCACCAACTGCTCTTGGTTTAAAGATATGTGATGCTCCACCTGCTGCAACAATTACAGTTTTAGCTCTAAATACATGAAAATCACCAGTTCTCATATTAAAGCCAACTGCACCACCTACTCTATTTTCTTTAGCTTCATCCATTAAAAGATGCGTGATCATAATTCTATTATAAATTTTATCAGCTGACTTTTTGGCTGCCTCTGCAACGATAGGTTTATAACTTTCACCATGTATCATAATCTGCCATTTACCTTCTCTAAGATAACGGCCAGTTTTTTCGTTCTTCATCATCGGTAAGCCCCATTCATCAAACATATGAACAGTTGAGTCTACATGTCTAGCCATATCATAACCCAAATCTTCTCTAACCATTCCCATTAAATCGTTACGAGCATATCTTACATGATCCTCTGGTTGGTTTTCATCCCATTGCATTCCCATATAACAATTAATTGCATACAAGCCTTGTGCAACTGCTCCACTTCTATCTATGTTTGCTTTTTCGACACAAACAATCTTTAAATCTCTACCCCAATGTCTAGCTTCAAAAGTAGCTCCCGTTCCAGCCATTCCGCCTCCAACAACTAAAATATCACATTCTTCATAATGCGTTTTGTGCTTAGCCATTAATAATAAACTCCTTTTTTGAATGCACTTTTTTCAACTTTTGGTAATTCTTTATTAGTGTTCAAGCCTTCAGGTTCTGAATAAAGAATTTGAGAGTTTATTTCTCCCTGATTTGGTTTATCACCTTCTGCTAATTTAGGAATAAACTTACCCCAAGGCTTTGTTGTAATAGGAGATACAAAATCTTTTGTAGTTCCATTTCTAAATTTTATTTTCCATGAAATTGTTCCTTTTTCCTCTTCTCTTCTAACCCTGACACTGTGTCCCATTGGTGCAAAATCAGCATAACCCCTCACATCAATCGCATGGTTTGGACATGCTTTAACGCAAGAATAACATTCCCAACAAAAATTTGGCTCAATATTTTTTGCACGTCTAATGTTTTCGTCTATATGCATAATATCAGATGGGCAAATATCCACACAATGACCACATCCATCACAACGAGTCATATATACAAAAGTTGACATAATTTATTTTGCTCCTTTCAAAATCATATTAATAGTGTTTTGGTCTGTCTCTACTTATACCTAATCCAAATTGCTTTGGGGCATCTGCTTCAGGCGGCAAATTGTCTCTGGAGCCATCAGCTTCAGCTAAATTTTTTTGTAAAGCTGCACCAGGTTTATAAAACATATGTGCAAATTTAGACCAATACACTCCCCCAAACAATACAATGTTTGAGAAAATAAATAATACTAAAAATACTTTATCATCCCATCTATCATTTAAATTTAAAGTTTGTAAATAAGACCAAACTAGACCTGTAAATGAAGATGCAATAAGAGCAAGAACGAATAAGTCTGCTTTTATTATTCTGTACCAAGGTTGAGCTTCAGAGTAAACATCTACTCTTAAAAAAAACCAAAACCAACCTCCTCCTACAACTGTCATAATTGCTCCTACGTGCCAAATAATAGGCCAGAAAGATGGAGCATCTGATTCAGGACTTGAGTAACAAAAAATCAAAATTGCGGAACCTACCCAAAATAAAATTGTTCCATACATTCCAAGCAAATGTGCCACTCTTCTTTTGCCAGCACCTAACTCTGATGTTGTAGCAATGTCACTTACAATAGTTTTTGAAATTACAGATATTTTTTCTCCCGTACTTAAAGTTTTTGTAGCAGATAATTTCGCTTTTTTTGCATTTTGAAAAAAATACTTAACATTTTTTTTATGAATAATGTCTAAAAGGGTTCCAATGATAATTAACATAACCATTGCAACCACAAAAGCTTGCATAAAAATCGGTGAAACCGATTGTGCTAATATAGAAAATGGATTAACAGATAAAAACATGATTATTCTCCTTTAGAAGAAAGTTTTTAGTATAGTTGAGAAAATAGATCAACCCTTATATCTGGGACAATTCGCAATAGCTTTTGCATAAATTTTAGACAAAAATCTATAATTTTTTAAACTTTTTCTTTTCCAATCTATTTTATCAATACGATTCACTGAAACCACTCCTTTTCCAGAACCAATAAGTAAAATTTCGTCATAATCTTTGAGAGAATCAATTGATATATTTCTTTTTTTAATTTTTCTTAATTTTTTAAAAAAAAAATTAAAAGTTGTTCCCTTATAAAAATTTTTAATTGGTGAATATATTTCATTATCTTTAAAGAATAATAAATTAGAAGTTCCTGTTTCAAGTATTCTTTTATTTTTATACAAAGCTATATCTGACTTACTATTGTCTAATTTTTCAAGATAATTTAAAATTTTTTTGTATTTCAGATTTTTATATTCAGGATCTATTCTTTTATAATTAACTAATCTAAGAGTAAAATTTAATTTTGGTTTAATTCGTTTTCTTAATGAAATTGAAATAATTTTTTTACTTACAGCAACTCTTAGGAGGTGATCAAAGTTTTTTCTTTTTGATAAATTTATTTTAATTAATTTAAAAATTTTTTTTTTTAAATCTTTTGTATTTAATTTATAAATCTTTGAAGACTTTATAAGGTTATCTATGTGTTCATTAAAAAATAGTATCTTTTTATTGTTTCCAATAACTCTCATAGTTGTAAAAACTCCATAAGAGTTCCAAAGATCTTTAAATTTTACTTCATTAAGATCTTTATGCTGATAAGATTTTTTTAATAATAAAGTCACCATTTTTTGTTAAAAAAGATTCAGGATGAAACTGAAATCCATATATATTATTTTTTACATCTTCAAAACCCATTGCTATATTAGTTTTAGAGCATCTCATAGTTATTTTAATCTCATTTGATTGATATGGTTCATATAATTTTAACGAATGATACCTTCCTACAAAGAATATTTTATTTTTTTTGAATAATTTACTTTCTGCTGTAATTTTAATTTTTGATTGGTATCCATGATAAATTTTTGTTTGTTGAACTATTTTTCCTTTTTCACAAAATAGTATTTGTTGATAGCCTAAACAAATACCTATTATCTTTTTTTTTCCTTTAAATCTTTTATAAATTTCAGAAGTAAGAGGATAGTCTTTTGGTGAGCCAGGACCTGGTGAAAAAACTATAGCATCACTCTGGTTAAGTTTTTTTTCATTAATCTCAAAATAATTTGAACAATGAACTTTATCAAATTTTGAAAATTGATGTACAACATTCCATGTAAAAGAGTCTTGATGGTCTATTATGTAAATCATTTATATAACTCTAATAAAGATTTTGCTTTAATGAAATTTTCATTAAATTCTTTTTTTGCAGAACTATCAAGAACCACGCCTGATGCTGCTGATATTTCAGAAATTCTTTTATAATTAAGTATTGATCTAATTATAATATTAAATCTCATATCTTGATTAAACTTTATATATCCAAAACTACCGGTAAAAATATTTCTACCCTCTTTTTCTTGATTATTTAATAATTCTAAGGTTTTAATTTTTGGACACCCAATTACAGAACCTCCAGGCATCATTGATTTTATAATTTCTTTTATAGTTATATTTTTTTTAAGATTTCCTTGAATTGATGTAACATAATGAAATAAATGCTTATATTCTTCTACAAATTTTTCTTTTATAATTTTTACACTTCCGGTCTTACAGATTTTTGATAAATCATTTCTCTCCATATCTACAATCATATTATGTTCTTTTGTCTCTTTAGTATTATTTCTGAAAAAATTTAGAGCTTTTTTAGGGTTTATACCACTTCGTTTCTTCAAAGTTCCTGCAATAGGTTTAGTAATTATTTTTGCTCCAGATCTCTCAATTAATGTTTCGGGTGAGCAGCTTACTATAGAATAATCATTATCTCTAATCATAAAAGATTCTGGTGCAGAATTTACCCTCATTAATTTCCAAAAAAAATTTATAGGATTTATTTTAGAATTATTTTTGTACTTAGTACATATCTTAATTTGATATGTCTCACCTTGTTTTATTTTTTTTGAAAAAAATTTAAAAATCTTATTATATTGTCTATAATCTATATTCAATTTAAATGAAGAAAGTACTTGGGTGTCATTAAAAAAATTCCTAAACTTAAATTTTTTAAGTGTAGTGATAACCTTTATATCATTTCTAATTTTTATTATTGTCTCTGGTTTATAAAATAAACCTTTATAAAAATTAATCTTTTTTTGATTTTTTATTTTAATATTCAACAAATTACATAAAATTTCATAGCCAAAAAATCCAATATATAAATCTGTTTCCTTGCCTGTTTTTTTTTTATCAAATCTTTTTAAAAACTTGTTTATATTATTGTTGTTTAAAATAATCTTTTTTGAAAAGTCGGTATAAATATTATATCCATTTTTTACTTTATATATTATTAAGGCCTTATCTGATTGATAAAGTTTCTCCAAAAATGGATTAAATTTAAGTTTATGCTTTTTGTAATCGTTCAACTGGCTGCTCTTTTATTGGTAAATGTATTAAACCAGCAAATATAGACAATGCAATTGCCAAATACCACGCATAGTCATAAGAGCCATATAAATCATAAAATAAACCACCCAAATATGCTCCAAAAAATGAACCAATTTGATGGCTCAAAAAAACAAGCCCATATAATAATCCTAAATATTTTGTTCCAAATATATGAGCTACTATTCCGCTAGTTGCTGGAACAGTAGACAGCCATAAAAATCCAAAACTAGCACCAAAAATAATAGAACTAATCGTGCTCGGTGGAGTAAATATAAATAAACAAATTGAAACCCCTCTTAAAAAATAAATTGAACTTAAAATTATTTTTTTACTAATTTTTGTTGATAAATAGCCGCTTAAAAGAGATCCAAAAATATTAAAAAAACCAATAAGTGATAAAATCATAGCTGCTGTCCAATCCTCTAAGCCCCTATCTAATACATATTTTGGAACATGAGTTCCAACTAATGTAATATGAAAACCACATACAAAAAAACCTGCTGTCAAAAGTACATAACTTTTATTTTGAAATGCCTCCTTTAATGCACTTATAGTATCTTGGTTATCTGATTGTTCTATCGATTGACTGGATTTTGGAGACCTTACAAAAAAAGATATAACTAAACCAACCATCAAAAAAATCATAAAATAAATTAAAGTTTGGATCCACCCATTATTTTGAAGGGAATAATTTGTAAAAAGTGGTGATATAAAATAACCAAATGAGCCTACAGCTGTAACAATACTCATTGCTATTGTCCTATTAGATAAAGGAAAATGTTTTCCAACTACCGACATTGGAATACTTATTGCTGTACCACCGCATCCTATTCCAATTAAAACACCTAAACTGAGCTGAAAGTAGATACCAGTATTTGGACCAGCAAATAAGAAATAAATTCCTAATATATAAAAAATAAAAGCTAAACTAATTGCTTTATGTCCACCATATCTATCTGCTATAGCTCCAAAAATAGGACCAGAAAAACCCCACCCTAACATTTGAATGCCTATGGCTAGACCAAATTCTGTATTAGATATTCCTAAATCATTATTAAAATCAACAAAAAACATTCCAAAGACTTGTCTTACACTTAGAGATAATAGAACAACTAAACATGCTGCAATAAGAGTTATTAAAGCTGTTTTGTTACGTATAAATTTTTCTGCAGTCATTTAATATATTTAATAGATTTTTTTAAATCTCTAATTAAATCTTTAGGGTCTTCTAAGCCAATATGTAATCTAACCAAATGTTCATCTTTTGATAGACTTAAAAATTTTCTGTTTCCTTGTTCTCTTTTATCTTGATACAAAGCTAAACTTTCAAATCCACCCCAACTATAACCATAACCAAATAATTTTAATGAATTAACAAATTTAATCACTGAGTTTTTATTTTTCGATTTAATCTTAATGCCCATTAATCCTGATGCACCAGTATAATATTTTTTCCACATTCTAAAATTATGAGAATCTTTTTTATGTGGGTATAAAAGTTTAATATTCTTATATTTAGATAAAAATTTTGATATTTTTTTGGCATTTTTTTCATGAGCATCTAAACGAACATCTAATGTTCTTAAACCACGAGTAATCAAATAAGCATCGTCTGGCCCAAGTCTTAATCCTGTAATTTTATTAGCTTTATTGACGTATTTAAAAATTTTTTTATTAACAGCAAGACTTCCTCCCATTACATCAGAATGACCTGAGTAATATTTTGTAGCTGAAACAATTGACATATCAAAACCTAGTTTGATTGGTTTTAAAAAATATGGAGTTCCCCATGTATTATCTATTGCAGTTAAAATCTTATTTTTTTTCGCAATTGATATTATTTTTCCTAGATCTTGAAAGTCAAAAGAATTACTTCCTGGATTTTCGACAAAAATTAATTTAGTTTTCTTATTAATTATTTTTTCTAAAGTTTTTAAATCATGTGGATTATAAAAATTTGTTTTAATATTAAACTCTTTTAAAAAATCTTCTGTTAAGATTCTAGTTGGATTATATATAGGATCAGAAACTATTATTTCATCCCCTGGCCTCGTAACACTAAAAATTGCTAAAAAAATAGCTCCAAACCCTGTAGGAGTTAAGAATACATGGTATGACTCTTCCAGCTCATTCAATATTCTTGAGAGAATATGTGTTGTAGACGTCCCTTGCCTACCATAGTCAAAATATCCACCAGTAGGATTTTTTTTAGCTTTATTCTGCATTTTTCTAATATCTTGTATTGTTTTAAAAATAATTGTCGATGCTCTTACTACTGGAGGGTTAACAGACTGATTATGGTAATCTTTAGCAGTATGTTTTAAAAATGTTTTAAAAGATTTTGACATAAAAAAATTGATAAGTTAATTTGACAATGCTATATCCCTCCAATAACGTCAATAAAATTATAAAATAGAATAATATGGGATATCCAAAAAAACATAGAGGTCGAAGAAAACAAGGATCTAAAAAAAGAAGAGCTAAAAGAAAAAGTAAAAAAAAGTAGTCTATCTGATGGATAACATCAAGAAAGCTAAATATATAAGTATTTGGATATTCTTTGTTCCTTTTTTTGCTATAAACACCTGTTTAATACTAATTACCCAATTCCACGAATTATATCCAGAACCAGCATCTGTTATACATTGGACATTTCCGTATATTGATGGAGGTGCTTCAATAAGTAGAACGGCCAGACCTTATCCTAGTTGGTTAATATTTAAACCTGCTATGTTTTTAACTTCTTATCTTTTAATAAAGTATTGGATTTATAACAGGTCTATAATTAAATCCTTTAATAGTGAGCATAAGTATATAAAAAGAATTTTCAATTTTGGTATAGCTTCAGCAGTAGCTTTAACTCTTCATTCAATTTTTCTTGGTATAAAATTTGATTATGATTTATATAAACTTTTTAGAAGAGTAATATTGCTTTCATTTATAATCTTTGAATTAGTAGCTCAAACTTATTTAGTTGCAACATTATACTCTTTAAAAGAAAAATTATTACCATATATAAATCCTACTATGTTGAAACTTAAATTAATTTTAGTATCTATACTTATTGTCGTTGCTTCAATCAGTATTCCTATAATAAGTTTACCAGGAAATGATTTTTTAGGATTTAATTTAAAATTTTTTAAACATGCTTTAGAATGGGATTACTTTCTTGGTATAATAAGTTTTTATTTATTAACATTTTTTATGTGGAAAAATAAGTCAAAATAGAATAGATAATAATTGTTCTATGAAAAAAATATTAATTTCATCATTTGCTTTTATAATTTTGTTTAATACTAAAGCGTTTGCATATCTTGATCCAGGAACCGGTAGTATTATTTTACAGGCAATATTAGGAGCAATAGCTGCTGGTGCTACATGGTGTTCAATGTACTGGCAAAAAGTAAAGAATTTTTTTAGTAAAAAAACTAAAAAAAAGGATGATGATAATAATTCATAAAGAAATTCAAAATAACATAAATTTAATTTTTTAAATATATAGTGGTAATTAATTATATAGATATAAAAAAAGTAAACCTTTTAATAATCATTTCTTTTTTTCCTAACTTCATTTTTAGGTCAAACTTAAATTTAAATGAAATTATCTATACAATTATAATTTTTATTATCCCTGTCTTATTAATAAATTATCTAATTATGAAAAAAAAATATCTAAATAATTTTTTTTTTATCTTTTATATATCTTTAATAATTATTTATGGAGTTGACAATCATTTAGGTCTTTGGAATGGGCTCATTTTACCTTTTAAACATGATTTTATAGATTTTTTCGGAATACTTTATATCCCTGGAATAATTCTTTTTTTTATTTTATCCTTATTAACTAGCTATTTATTTTTAATTGGTAGAGAAAAATTTTATAAAATTATTTTAGTTTTTTTATCTACTATTTTTATTTTTGGAATTATTGACCAGACTAAGTCATTTAATGGAATTATTAGTTTTAAAAAAGATACTGATAAAGAATTTATTAATACTGATGTAGTAATGGTTTTTGATGAAATGGCTGGTATTAACAGCTTTGAAAGTTCTAATGATGTTGCACCAACTGCCAGTGATTATATTAAAGATTTTTTTAAAAAATATAATTTTGAATTCTATACAGATGTAGAATCTCTTTCTCGAAATACTGCAGCTTCTATGTCAGCATTAGTAAATTTTTCTGAAGATATTACTATACGAGAGAAGGTTTTAAAGAAATCACCTAATTATTTTACTGAATATGAACTTACTAAAAATTCGCTTTTTAAAAAATATAAAAATGTAAGTATTTATCAAAATACTCACATTGACTTTTGTAATTTTGAAAATATTTCAAAATGCGAGAGTTATAATCCTTTCTTAGAAAAAAAATATTTAAAAGGGTTCAAAAATACATATTTTACAAAAATTATTTCTATTTGGAAATTAAATGGTTCCATTTCGTCAATACTTGTATGGAGATCATTAAGACAACTAAGACTAATAGATAGTATTCTAGAACCTGAGGGACATAAAATTTCTTTTCCAAATTTATTTCATGCAGTGAAGAAAGATATAATTTCAAAAAAATATGATCTTATTTTTGTACATACTTTAGTTCCTCATAGACCTTATGGTTTTGATAACAAATGCAATTATGATGGAAGTTTATCTTTAACAAATAGATATTTTTCAATAGCAAAAATGATTAAACAGCATAACATTGAGAGAAAATGTACTTTTTTTTACTTAGATATTTTTTTAAAGGGATTAACTGATAATAATTCTATTGACTCTATTAATTTGACTATTTTATCAGATCATGGTTCTAGAATTCAAAGAACAAAAGATAGTGATCTCCCTTCAATTTTTGGATTTCGAAACAATCAAACTGCTTATAAAGAAATTAAAGAAAAAAAAATATTACATAGTTTATTTACTGAACATTTAAAATAGAGTTAAGGATTGGTATACTAATAAATTAACCTTTTATCCACCCTCCACCTAGTACTTTATATCCTAGGGCATTTTTTAAATAAAAAACACAAGCTTGTCCTGGTGCTATTCCATGTTCCTCTTCTAATAAATCAACTTTTGCATTAGTGTTTTGAAGATTTATTTTGGCCTTAATTAATCTACCGGTAGATCTCACTTTTACAAACAATTCTTTCTTAAAATCATTTCGATCATTCGTTATTATATTTATATCTTTTAGATTAATTTCAGTCTTAACTAAATGATTTTTACTACCAACTATAATTTCATTTTTATTTGCATTGATATCTACAACATATAAAGGAATTTTATCTGAAACTCCGATTCCTTTTCTTTGGCCTATCGTATAATTAACAATCCCATCATGTACCCCTATTACGTCTCCATTTATATTTTTAATGTTTCCCTTATTGAATGAATCAGGCCTTAGTTTTTCTATTACTGATACATAATCACCATTTGGAACAAAACATATATCTTGGCTATCTGGTTTATCTGCAACATTAAGTTCAAGTTTTCTCGCAATATTTCTTGTTTCATTTTTAAGAAGACTCCCTAGAGGAAATCTTAAGAAATTTAGTTGATCTTTGCTTGTATTAAATAAAAAATAACTTTGATCTCTCTTTAAATCTATTCCTCGATACATTTCTGTATTATTTTTTTCAGTAATACTTTTAACATAATGTCCTGTAACTAAAGCATCAGCATTTAGTCTCTTTGCTTCTGTAAGCAAATCTGTAAATTTTACTTTTTTATTACATTGAACACAGGGTATTGGTGTCTCGCCTTTCAAATAACTATCAACAAAGTTATTGATAACACCTTCTTTAAATTTATTTTGATAATAAAGAATTTTATGTTCTATTTTCAATTTTTCAGCTACTCTTTTAGCATCCATAATATCTTGACCAGCACAGCATTGTTTTGATTGAGATGTTTGTTTGGTGTCATCATAAAGCTTTAAAGTTATTCCTAGAACATTATAGCCTTCATTTTTCATCATGGCCGCAACTGTTGAAGAATCTACCCCACCAGACATAGCGACAACTATAAAAGTATCTTTTGGCTTTTTAGCTATTCCAATAGAATTCAATTTTGTCATATTTAATGATATTTATTATTTTATTCGGTATAAGTAAATTAAATGATTTTAGATTATGAACCAGGCGACAAAGTCACTAATCCAAGCAAAAAAAATTGGGGAATTGGACATGTTCAGTCGATAATTAATAATAAGGCTACAATAAATTTTGAAAATGTGGGAAAAAAAGTAATTAATACAAAAATTATCAAGTTGGAAAAAATTAGTAGATGAATATTGAAGATACAAGAAAAATAACACTATCATTGTTAGATACTTTTAATGAAGCTGGAAATATTTCTTTAAACTTAAGAAAAGCTGGATTAAAAAAAAAAAATAAATCTGATAATACACCAGTAAGCAATGCCGATATTGAAGTAAATGAATTATTAACTAAAAAAATTTATAATATAACACCAAACATCGCTATTATTTCTGAAGAAAACATAGAACATAAAAATGATAAAAATTTAAAAGATTTTTGGTTAATAGATCCAATAGACGGCACAAGAGATTACATTGATAACAAAGACGAATTTACTATAAATGCTGCTTTAATATTAAATAATAAACCAGCTATAGGAATAATTAATGCTCCAGCTAAAAAAAGACTTTTTTACTCTTATGGAATTTCAAATAGTTATGAATTAATCAATAATAAAGAGATAAAATTAATTGATAAAAAAAAAAAAAATAAAGAAATAAAAGCTGTTAGCTATTCTAAAGAATTAAAACCTGAAATTTCAGCAATACACAAAGAATATAAAGTTAAGTCATACCAAAAAATGAAAAGTTCTCTTAAATTCTGTGTTGTTGCTGCTGGAGAATTTGATTTATATGCTTCTGAGCCAAGAGCATTTGAGTGGGATATAGCTGCAGGACATGCAATATTAATTCATGCTGGAGGAAAATTAACTGACTTTAAAGGAAATGAGATTTACTACGGAAAACCAGATTTTAAAAATTCAAGTATAATCTTAAAAAGTAAAAATATTATCTAATGAGTGAACAATTAAGAATAATATTAATTATAATAGTATCGGTTTCGATATTTGGCTTATTAATTTTCATTTTTGTAAAAAACTATGTAAAAAATAAAATTGATTACCTTGTTAAAAAAGAAAAGAAAAAATTAAAGTAATTTGATTATTTTAATATAATCATCTTTATCAATATCCATAATCCTTTTTGAAGTTTCAAAATCAAAACCATTTCTTGCAAGTACAGAAATATCTTTCTTGTAGAATAATGATCTATTATCTTCATTTCTAGCTGGTCCAATTCTTTTTTTTTTACAAATTTTTATACCTGAAAAAAAATCTTGGTCAGAATTTGCTTGTTGAATCTTATCAATAGTTTCTTTTATATATTTATCATTTATACCTTTTCTAAAAAGATAACTTCTTATCTTATTAATAGAGCTTCCTCTTTGAATTAAGCTTCTTGATTTACTTTCAGAATAAAATTTATCACTAATAAACTTGCTTTTTTCAAGATCAGCTAAAATAACATCAATAAGATCTGTGATATCTTGTTTCTTTACACTAGATATTTTAGCTTTAAGGTATTTTTTTAAAAGATAAGTTCTTAATTGTTGTTTTGAAGGCGCATATTTCTCAATATAGGCATGAGAAAATTTTCTCATTTCTTCAATTGTAATCTCCAAAGTTTTTTTTCTATTTCTAATAGGAATCATGTTATCTTGTAATATAATACACTAAAAAATGATCGAAAAAATTTATACATTTTTCACTGCAGAAATGACTTATCTATGGTTAAATATAGGTGTATTACCTTTTTGGTTATTACTAATATTTTTCCCACAATCAAAAATATCTAAAGTTTTTGTTGCTTCAATTTTTCCTATTTTCATTTTAAGTTTAGCATACGTTTATCTTCTATATACATCTTACTTAGATGGATATGATTTTTTTCAGAACTTTAAACTATATTTAGGACTTAATGAAATTTCTAACTTATTTAATAATAAACATTTTTTACTAATTTTTTGGACTCATTTTTTGGCTATAAACTTATTTTGTGGATCTTGGATAGTGAAAGACTCTCTGAAATTTGAAATAAATAAAGTTCTAGTTTTCTTCCCACTTTTAATTACCTACTTAATTGGCCCAATTGGATTAACTGTTTATTGGATAATAAGAATATTTTATGCCAAAAGAATAAGTCTTTATGACTAAATCTATAGACTTTTATTTTGATTTTATTAGCCCCTACGCTTACTTAGCACATAATAAGATAAAAAATATAAAACATAAAAAAAATATTGATTTTAATTATAAGCCAATTTTACTTGGGGGTCTTCATAAGCTTCAAGGAATAACTGCGCCCGCTTTTATAAAATCTAAATTAAATCACATGATTAATGATTGTCATTTAATTTCCAAAAAAAATAATTTTGACTTTAAATGGAATTCTAAATTTCCTCTAAATTCATTAAATATAATGCGTGGTTATCTTTATATAAACTCAGATGTTAAAAATTTATATTTAGATATAATTTTTAAAGCTTACTGGAAAGATAATCTTGATATTTCTAATGAAGAGATATTAAAAAATCTTCTTGAAAAATGTAATATTGATACAAATAGTTTTTTGCAAGGAATCAAAGAATCACGAATAAAGAATGATTTAAAAAATATTACCGAAGAGGCTTATAATAAAGAAATATTTGGTGCTCCTACATTCGTCGTAAATAATAAAATATTTTGGGGACAGGACAGATTAGAATTCGCCATTGAAGAATATAATAAATAATCTAAATTATTTTAAAGTCACTTTGACTTATTTTTGCAAATCCACCATCTATATGTGAAACTTTTTCAAAACCCATTTCTTTTAATGATTTAGCTGCAAGTGCAGATCTTAAGCCACCCGCACAAAAAAGAACTAGCTCTTTATTCATATCTATTTTACCAGTTTTAAAATATTGACTTTCTGGGTCTAGCCAAAATTCTAACATTCCTCTCGGTATATGATTTGAGCCTTCCACTCTACCTGTTTTATCTAACTCTCCCTTTTCTCTTATATCAATTAAATTACATTTTCCACTATTTGACAGTTTATAGGCTTCATCAACAGAAATAGTTTTTACTTCTTTAAGTGCATTTTCCACTAATTTTGAAGACGATTTAATTTTCATTTTTTTAATTCTTTAAGTTAAAAAATTATATAATACAATATTACTTCAATATATGAAAAATAAGATACTCAGTCAAAAAAAATCTTTTTTAAATAAATTTTTTATTAAGTTAATTAGAAAATTTGGATATGAAGTAATAGATCAAGCAAATCTAAATATTCCTTCTAAAAACAGTGAAGCTAATGAAAATTTAAGTGAAAGTGGAAAGAGATCGATCAATATACCATTAGGTAAAACTGAAATAACAAGAAAAGTAAAAAGCTTAACTATAATAATTAGATCCTATACGTTTGGAGATAATAACGATGGAAAAGTTATGTTAGATCAAAATAAAAAACGGATATTTAATTTACCAAAAATTGAATACACTCTTAGAACTATAAGGTCAGTTATCAAATCCTCTGAATTAGCAAAAGATTATTTTAAAGATGTTGATATTAAAATTATTATTACAGATGATAAATCAACCGAGAAAAACTTAGAAAGAATTAATCAACTTTTAAGATCCTGTAATCTTAAAACTGAAGTGATCAATTTAAAAGAAAATGAGTTTGATAATGAAATTAAAACTATAGATATAAATGGAAAAAATATTTCAAAAAATATGATCTCTAATATGAGAAATTTATATAAGTCAATTAAAATTACTGAAGCTCAAGAGGCAGATTTATTTTATTTCTTAGAAGATGATTATATTCATAAAAGAGAAGCCATAACTGAAATGCTTTTTACTTATGAAAAAATTAGTTCTCAATTAAAACAGGAGCTTTTTTTATGCCCTGCCGATTATCCTTATTTATATTCATCAATTGATAATTCAAAAATATTTTTTGGAAATATGAGGCATTGGCGATCAGTTAATGAGTCTTTATTGACTTTTTTAACTAGTAAGAAAATGATTAACAAATATCTTAATGAACTTAAATTAATGTCAACTATAAGACATCACCCAATGGAACTTAAATTACATGAAATATACAAAAAAGAATACTGTATCTCTCCTATTCCATCTTTAGCTATGCATACAACGAATATAAATTCTACGTATGGATTGCCTCCAAACTTTAATTGGAAAAAGATTTGGGATGAAAATGAATAATAAAAAAAACAGCCCCAAAGAGGGGCTGTTTTTAACTTATAGAGGGATAATAATTTCTTAAGGGATACTCTGTGGGTAGAGATTCAAAGTATCCCTTGATCTTAAGATTAGTCTCTTATTGCGTAAGCAATTACACCTGTCTCAGTTACATCAGTACCTTTAGTCTCTCCTTCTTTACTTAACCTGATACCAATTGTAGCTTTCATTATTGACCATACAATAAACGCGACAACAAATACAAAAGCGTTTACTGAAATGACACCAAGAACCTGTGCACCAAATGAAACATCAGAATTTGTTATTGGAACAGCTAATGTTCCCCAAATTCCAGCGAATAAGTGTGCAGGTACTGCACCTACTACATCGTCAATTTTCAATGCAAATAGCATTTTAGTTCCATAAACTACTATTACACCACCAACACCACCAATTAAGATTGCTGCTAAAGGTGAAGGCATTAATGGTTCAGCGGTAATCGCTACTAATCCACCAATACATCCGTTTAACATTTGTATAACGTCAGTTTTACCAAATCCTAATCTAGTTACTAAAGCTGCTGCCATTACTCCACCAGCTCCTGCTAAAAATGTATTAATAAAAATAGTTGAAACTGCAATTGCATCATCTGCTGTTCCCATAGCTAATTGAGAACCACCGTTAAATCCGAACCAGCCTAACCATAGAATAAATATTCCTATTGTTACTAATGGAATTGATGAAGCCGCAAATGGCTTTAGAGGTGCTGGAGCTCCAGTTTTAGTAAATCTTCCTAATCTAGGCCCTAAAATAATTGCACCTGCTAATGCTGCTGCACCACCAGTTGAGTGAACAAGTGTAGATCCTGCAAAATCTGAGAATCCAGCAGAAGCTAACCAGCCTCCTCCCCACTGCCAACCCATTACGATTGGATATATAATTCCTGCTAAAATTGCTGCAAATAAGAAAAATGGCCATAATTTAATTCTTTCAGCCAAAGTTCCTGAAACAATTGAAACTGTTGTTGCACAGAAGACCATTTGGAAATACCAATCTGAACCATCAGAATATCCAGTATCCACTGCACTAGAATCAGACCAAGGTGTAAAACTACCAATATAGCCACCTTCTGGAATTCCATATGCAAGATTATATCCAACCATCCAGAACATTATTCCAGCTATTGAAAATAATCCTATATTTTTTGCACAAATTACAGACACACTTTTTGATGTTACACTTCCTGCTTCAAGCATTGCAAAACCAGCAGCCATAAACATGACTAAAAATCCACAAATTAAGAATAGAAGGGTATTAAAAATGAATCCAACTTCTGCAGAAACTGTTGTCTCTGCCATACCCACACTGTTCATGTTTAATAAAAATATTAAACTAAACAAAGGTATATATATTTTTTTTTTTAAAAATTTACTCATAATCCTCCGTTGTTAAAGAACCACTATATTAAGTAAATTTTTTCAGACTAACGCTGATTAGGTAAACTGGCTATGCAGTATTTGCATATAGTAACAGCCTTATCACATTTCTGTAAAAAGGCTGTTATTTGTAAATAAATTAAAACTAACTATTTATTAAATATTTCTTTAAGTGCTTTAGCAGGTAAAAATTTTACTTTTTGAGAAGCAGCTATCTGAATTTGCTCCCCAGTTCTTGGATTTCTTCCAACTCTAGCTTTTCTTTTGGCTACTTTATAAGTTCCAAATCCTGCGATTTTAACTGTATCATCACCTTTTAAAGCGTCTAAAATAGTGTTTGTGATCGTATCAAATGTACGTTCTGCATCAGCTTTACTAAGATTTAAAGAACCTGAAAGTTGATTAACTAATTGTTTTTTGTTCATTTTCAGCTCCGGTTTTATTGGTTATTTTCTCATAATTTACATAAAAGCTTATAAATCAAGCATTTTATTAGTGTTTATATAAATAATTAACACCACATGTAGTGATTCTGTAAATTAGCATTGATTTTAAAGGGTTTTTAAAATTTAAAAAAATGATTAATTAAAACAATCCAAGGTCTTTTAGATCATTGAGGGTTGTAAAAAACATTAGCGATATCAACAAAAACAAACCGATTCGAAAAAACCCTTCTTGAGTTTTCTGAGATAGTGGACGACCTAAAACTTTCTCAAAAGCATAAAACATTAAATGTCCTCCATCTAACATAGGGATTGGAAATAAATTAACCAGACCAAGGCTTATCGAAATATAAGCCATCATACTAATAAATGCTAACACCCCAAATTCTGCAACTTGGCCAGAAATTTTAGCAATTCTAATCGGTCCACCTAATTGAGAAGTATCTGCCTTACCAATTATCATTCCGCCTATATATTTTAAAGATGAAACACTTACATAATATATTTCATGAGCAGCATAATAAATTGCTTTTATTGGACTTAGCTTAATATGATTGATCTCATTGTTGTAAGCTCCTAATTTAATTCCAACAATTCTTTTATTTATTTTGTTACCAAGATTATCTTCACCTAAAATCATATCAGGTTTAATCTTTAATAAAAATTCAACTTCTGAGCGTTTTACTTTAAAATCAATAAAATCGGAAGTAGACATAGTAATATATTTAGAGACATCCATGATGCTTTTAACTTTGTTGCCATCAATCTCTAAAATAATATCATTTTGTTTTAATCCACCAACCATAGCTGGACTATCTTTTTGAACTTCATTAATTACCGCAGGAGTAAAATCTTTTCCAATAAAAGTGTAAATAGAAAAAAATATTAATAAAGCTAATAAAAAATTAGCCAATGGTCCTCCAAAAACAATTAAAACTCTTTGATATAAAGGTTTTAAAATAAATAGTTTTTGTCTATCTTCTTCATTATATTTTTCAATAATTTTTTCTTGGTCTGCTTGAGAAAAAACATTTCGATCGCCAAAAAATTTAACGTATCCCCCGAGTGGTATCCAACATATTTTCCATCTTGTGCCTGATTTATCATACCAGCCGAAAATTTCTTTACCAAAGCCTATCGAAAAATCAGTAACACCGACTCCATACTTTTTTGCAAAATAATAATGTCCGTACTCATGAATGAAAACTACAACTAAAATTAATGATAAAAATGGAAAGATATAACTAATCATAAAATTTTATTTTTTTGCTTTAAAGTCTATACCATATTCAGATCTTGGACCTTTTCTTAAACCAAATGGTCCAGATATGAAAAGTGTTAAAGGTTTTGTATTTTTTTTTAAATCTACCCGATGTAAAGTATTTGAAGATCTAAAACCAATATACCCAGCGGGTCGCCAAAATTTACCCTCTTTTAATGTTTCCCAATAACCGTCCCTAAGAATTATAGTTATAAACGGAAATGTATGATTATGAACTCCTTCACCATGATCATCTGCTAACATCTCATGTATAAGTATATTAAAAGGAAACCATTTTGGCCTATGTCTCATCAAAATATAATATCTATTCATCCAAGGTTTTGCTTCATTATATTTTGGATGTGAAGGTCCACGATCTAAAACTACTTTTTTTCTTCCTAATTTTTCAAGTAATCTTAAAAACATTTAATCTAGTTTTATAATAGCATCTTCTTTAATTAAAAATAAATTTTTATTCAAAATTACTGGTCTAGAAATCTGATTATTATCTATTTTAATTATTGATTTTGTTTTACCTGTTTCTATATCAACAACCAATAATCTGCCATTACTTGTTGTTAAATATAT
Source organism: uncultured Pelagibacteraceae bacterium (assembly GCA_902579985.1). Classification (GTDB taxonomy): domain Bacteria; phylum Pseudomonadota; class Alphaproteobacteria; order Pelagibacterales; family Pelagibacteraceae; genus Pelagibacter. Next base: position 112,909 of record CACHIV010000001.1, read on the forward strand.
ATTTTTCGTGGCAACAATAAAGCCAACTGGTATAAATTTATTTTTCCTATTTGTTTCTTTTTTTTGCATACCAAAAATACTGTCTTCTGGAATTTTATCAAACATTTCATCCATAAAGTTTATAGGATTTTTTTTATTTTTAGTTTTACTAAATTGTCCAAATAAATCAGTAATTCTTAATATATTGCCAGTTTTTGAGTCTAAAATTATGAAAAAACCTTCTTTCGTAACAGTAAAAATTAGATTGTTAATAATAGTAGGTTGTACACTTGAATTTATATTTTGTTTCCATCGTAAACTACCAGTTTTTAAGTCTATTGAATAAAATTCATTTCTATTATTTGAAAAGATAATCATTTCATTATTCGCCACAATATTTGAATTTTTAAATAAAAAGGTATTCTCGTATGTTGTTTTATTTTGTGTCGGTCTTTGCCATAACATATTACCTGTATTGATATCTACTGCAGTTATGTCGCCTGTTGAGTTATTAAAATAGAGAACATTACTGATAATAATAATTGATAATTTTTTTGATGATTTTATAAAAGTGTCATCTGCTTTTACATTCCAAAATTCTTTACCATCTTTAATTGAAATACATCTTAAGATATTATTTAGATCAATTACAAAAAACTTATCATTATAAATTTTTATTTGGGAGTTAAAAGGAGAAGAATTATAATTCGACCATAATAAACTCCCGTTTTTTTTATTTATAGCATAATATTTAGATATATTGTCAGCAACAATTAAAATTTCTGAACTTTGTGCCAAATTTAAAATAGGATTTAATTTTTTTTCCTCCTTGCTATAATAATTTTTTTTCCAAACTATTTTAGAATTTAAATCAAATTTTATTATTGAACCTTTTTTATCAAAAAAAATCAAATTATTAGAATCAAATATCAACTCTGGTTCATAATATTCAAAATTTTTAATTTTAGAAAATTTAAATTTAGATATTCTTTTTAATTCACCATTATAATTAATTCTTCCATTATTGTTTGTTAAATTGTTTATGAAGCTATTATTTATTAATCTTGATGATAGTTTTATTCTTAAATTTGAATTGAATTCTTCTTCTAAAATTTTATCTTTAATAAAAACTTGGGTAACATTTTCTTTTTCTATTTTTACGGTTTTAGTATCTTTCTTCTCTGTCCAAATTCCTGACTTTGTGTCTAAAGAACAATTATTTAATAAAATAAATACTATTAAATATTTAAAAATATTATTCACCAAAATCTCTATTTAATCTTTTTTGCGATTCTATTTTAATGTCTCTATTACTATTTTCCAAAACTATAATTTGATTAAAAAATTCTTTCGCTTTTTGTTTTTCATTTTTTGAATAAAAATATTCTGCTAATAAATATAACGCATGAGATTTCCATATACTCTCAGAATTGATTATGGGGTTAAGTATCTTCAATAAATTATTTTCTGATTCAAATTCAGAATTGAATAAACCTTTCTTATATATAATTAAATTTTTAATTTCTTTTTCTAAGTCAGTTTTATTAATTAATTCATCAAATAAAATATTTAAATCTTTTCTATTATCTATTAAATTATTATCAATTAAAAAATATAAAGCTAAAGGGGAATAAGTAGAATCATTTTCTTTTACTAAATCACTTAATATTTCAATTGTTTTTTGTTTATTTTCATTATTAAAATTCATTGTTATAGCGTTATATTGATTAGCTAATTTTATTTTGCTTTTTTCTTTAATTTTTTCTAAAGAAAAATAACAAGCTACAATAATGAGTATTATTGAAATGGCTATTATAATAATTTTTCTGTTATTAATTAAGAAATTTTTTATTTTTTCATTTCTAGTGTTAGTGTCTATAATTGAAATATCTTCATCCATGTTTAAATCATATTCCTCAAAACATACTGCAGAATTCCACCATTTTTATAGTATTCAAGCTCATTTTTTGTATCAATTCTACAGAGAGTTTTAATTTTTTTAATATCCCCTGTTGCATATTTTATCTCAACTTGCACTTTGTCTAAAGGGTTTATTCCCTTTTGAATATCGATAATAGAAATTAGTTCTGATCCCTTTAAATTTAATTTAATTCTATTAGCTCCATCTATAAATTGCAAAGGCAGTATCCCCATTCCAATTAAATTTGATCTATGAATTCTTTCAAAACTTTCTGCAATTACAACTTTAATTCCTAATAGTTTTGTTCCTTTTGCTGCCCAATCTCTTGATGATCCTGTTCCATATTCTTTACCAGCAATAACAACTAAATCAGTTCCTCTTTTTTTATATTCAACAACCGCATTGTATACGGGCATCACTTTTCCCTCAGGATATAATTTTGTAAATCCACCTTCAGTGCTTGGAGCCATCTCATTTCTTATCCTAATATTTGCAAAGGTGCCTCTCATCATAACTTCATGATTTCCTCTTCTTGAACCATAAGAATTATAGTCTTTTGGTAATACTTGATGTTTCATAAAATATTCTCCAGATGGGCTCTCTTTTTGAATATTACCTGCTGGGGAAATGTGGTCAGTTGTTATCATATCTCCTAAAATCAATAATGGTCTTGCATCTTTAATTTCTTTGAAACCTTCAGGTTCATCTGAAAGATTATCAAAAAAAGGTGGTTTTTTAACATAAGTTGAATTTTCTTCCCAATTATAAATACTACTTTTTTCAGTCTTAATTTGTTGCCATTGTTTTGGTCCTTTGGAGATATTTGAATATCTTTTAACAAACATTTGAGCATTTAAAGACGATTTTAAGATTTCTTCAATTTCTTTATTGCTAGGCCAAATATCTTTCATAAAAATATTATTTCCATTTATATCTTGTCCAAGCGGTTCCTTATAAAGGTCAAAACCCATATGACCTGCTAAAGCATAAGCGACAACTAGTGGAGGAGATGCTAAATAATTTGCTTTAATATATGGTGAAATTCTACCTTCAAAATTTCTATTTCCTGATAGAATTGATACTGCATAAATGTTTTCTTTTTGAATAGCCTCAACAATATTTTCAGCTAATGGACCAGAATTTCCAATACAAGTAGTACAACCATAGCCAACAAGATTAAATCCAAGTTTATCTAAATAGGTATTTAACCCAGCTTTCTCTAAATAATCCGTAACAACTTTCGACCCAGGTGCTAATGAAGTTTTTACCCATGGTTTTACTTCAAGTCCTAATTCTACTGCTTTTTTTGCAAGTAAACCTGCTCCGATAAGAACATTAGGATTAGAAGTGTTAGTGCAAGATGTTATTGCTGCAATTAAAATTGAACCATCTTTTATTTCATAATCTGTATTAGAAATTTTAAAAGATGAAAAATCTTTTTTTTTTGTTATTGCTGAAAAGCTTTCTTTAAAATTTGTTGAAGCTTCAGTTAATAACACTTTGTCTTGAGGTCTTTTAGGTCCAGAGATTGTTGGAACAATAGTTGACATATTTAAAATTAAAGTATCTGTAAATTCTATATCATTACTAGCCCACAAACCTTGTGCTTTTGCATACTCCTCGACTATCTTAACTGTTAATTGATCTCTTCCTGAAAATTTTAGGTATTTTAAAGTTTCATCATCTATTGGAAAAAAACCACAGGTAGCACCATATTCTGGAGCCATATTAGCAATAGTAGCCCGATCAGCTAATGTTAAATTTTTTAATCCTTCTCCATAAAACTCAACAAATTTTCCAACTACGCCTTTATCTCTTAACATTTTTACAATTGTCAAAACTAAATCAGTTGCAGTGGTACCTTCAGGCATTTTACCTTTAACTTCGAAGCCAATAACCTCAGGAATTAACATTGAAATTGGTTGACCTAACATGCCTGCTTCCGCTTCTATACCGCCAACTCCCCATCCTAAAACTGACAAGCCATTTACCATAGTTGTATGACTATCTGTTCCAACTAAAGTATCTGGAAACAAATATACATCACCTTTATATTTCTCTGACCAAACTACTTTTGATAAATATTCTAAATTAACCTGATGGCAAATACCTGTGCCTGGAGGCACAATTCTAAAATTATTAAAAGCTTGTTGCCCCCATTTCAAAAAAGAATATCTTTCACCATTTCTTTTAAATTCTATATCTACATTTTTTTCAAACGAATCTGGCTTAGAAGATCGGTCTACTTGAACTGAATGATCTATAACTAAATCAACTGAAGAAAGTGGATTTATAGTATTTGGATCTTTATTTTTTTTTTTTACAGCTTCTCGCATTGCAGCTAAATCTGCTACCGCTGGTATACCAGTATAATCTTGTAATAAAACTCTTGCTGGTCTATATGCAATTTCTGTAGTAGATTTTTTTTCATCTATCCAATTTTTTATTGCTTTTATTTGGGCTTTATTTACAGATAAATCATCCTCATATCTAAGTAAATTTTCCAAAAGTACCTTTAATGATTTTGGCAACTTTGAAATATTATTTAGCCCATTTTTTTCAGCTTCAATTAGAGAATAAAATTTATAATTCTTTCCATTAATATTAATAGATTTCAAAGATTTATAAGAATTTTTATTTCCTGGTTTCATAAGTATATATTATATAGTTTATTTCGGCTAAATTATGAATCTAAAATTATAGATAAAATGTTACAATACAAGCCAATAAGAAAGATGACATAACATAATTAAATACCTTAATAAATTTCTCATTTGTCGCAAATCTTCTAAAAAATTTACCAACAAAAGTCCAAAAAGTAATACTTATTAGTGCGCACAAGAATGAAACAAGAATTACCCAAAATGAATAATTTACAAAATTACTTCCACTTTCAACATAAGTAGAAACAATAATTATTGCTACAATTACTCCTTTTGGATTCAAAAACTGAAAAAAAAATGTTTCTATAAATTTAACTGGATTTTCTTTTTTTTTTTCTTTTAGATTTTGAGAAAATGCTATTTTATAAGCCAAATAAACTAGAAAAATTGATCCAGAAAATTTCAATACTTCTTGAATTAATGGATAGAGCTTAAAAATATTTATTAAACCAAAATTTAATACACACACTACTGAAGTAAATCCAAAAATTACCCCTAACATATGTGGAAAAGTTTTTACTACTCCAAAATTGAATCCAGAATAAGATGCAACTATATTATTTGGACCTGGTGAACAACTTGTACCTAACATAAATAATGATAACGACAAAAGCTCAGGGTGCATAAAATTAAGCTATTGGCAAACCATCTTCTACTTTTTGAGATGGATGAACTAAAATTACTTTGCCCTCTTTATCAATTGAGCCTAAAATTAAAACTTGTGAAACTACACCAGCAATATTCTTTTCAGCGAAATTACAAATACCTATTACTTGTTTTCCTTTTAAATTTTCTTCATTATAATAATGAGTAATTTGAGCAGAAGATTTTTTAATACCTATATCTTTTCCAAAATCAACTTCTATTACTAAAGAGGGTTTTCTTGCTTTTTCATTTTTTTTTACTGATATCACAGTTCCAGCTCTAATATCAACTTTATCAAAAATATCGTAAGTTATTTGTTCTTTCATAAATGCAGTATATATATTAATTATTGGTAATGAGTACAGAAATTAATTTAGAAAAATTATACAATAATTCAGTAAAAATTTTATCCGATCTTATTAGTTTTAAAACAATTTCTGGAGAAGATAATAGTGCTTTAATCAATTATTGTGAGGATTTTCTTCAAAAACTTGGTGCTACATCTTTTAAAACTTATGATAAAGAAAAGAAAAGAGTAAATCTCTTTGCAACTATTAAAGCAAAAAAAATAAATGGTACTAAGCCGATAATTTTATCTGGGCATACTGATACTGTGCCTGTTTCTAAAAGTTGGAGTACTGACCCATTTAAAGCTACAATCAAAGATAATAAACTTTATGGAAGAGGGGCATGCGATATGAAAGGTTTTATTGCTTGTGTATTAGCCTTCGCACCAATTTATTCAAAATCAAATCTAAATAGAGATATTCATTTTTCATTTACTTTTGATGAAGAGACAGCATGTCTAGGAGCTCCAATTTTGATTCAAGAACTTAAAAAAAGAAAAATTCAAGATGGAATATGTATTATTGGAGAACCAACCAAAATGAAAATTATAGATGCTCACAAAGGTTGTTATGAATACACAACTTACTTTGAAGGATTAGCTGGTCATAGTTCAGAACCTCACAAAGGAGTTAGTGCTGTAGAATTTGCAACAAAATATGCAAATAAATTAATTGAGCTAAGAGAAGAATTAAAAAAAAGAACTCCAAAAGACTCCATTTTTGATCCTCCTTTCTCAACTTTACAAGTAGGAGGTATATTTGGAGGAATTGCTCATAATGTTATCGCAGATAAATGCTACATTAATTGGGAAACAAGACCAGTAGTTAAAGAAGATGGAGTATATTTGAATAAAGAAATAGACAAATATGCAAATGAGGTGCTTTTGCCAGAGATGAAAAAAATATTTCCAAAATCAAATATTAAAAAAGAAATTATTGGTGAAGTTATTGGATTTGATAGAGTAAAAGAATCAGAGGCTTGTGATTTAGTCTCAAGTTTAACTGGTGATAACTCAAGAGAAGTAGTTTCTTTTGGAACAGAAGCAGGTTTGTTTCAAGAAATTGGGATAAGTACAGTTGTTTGTGGCCCAGGTTCAATCGAGCAAGCGCATAAAGTTGATGAATTTATAGAACTCAACGAACTAAAAAAATGTTTAAAATTTCTTGATGGAATTAAAAAAAAATTTACTGTAAATTAACTCCAACCACCTACTGATTTTACTTCTAGAAATTCTTCAAGACCATGTTCTCCAGCTTCTCTTCCAATCCCAGAGTGTTTAAATCCACCAAATGGAGCATCAACTGCAATACCTGCACCATTAACATCAACCATTCCTGATCTTAATTTTCTAGCAACTCTTTTAACTTTTTCTTTATCTTGGGTTTGAATATAATTTGTTAAACCATAAGGAGTATCATTAGCAATTTGAATTGCTTCCTCTTCAGTATCGAATGACATTACTGATAATACTGGTCCAAAAATTTCTGTTCTTGCAACTTCCATATTATTATTTACATCTGCAAATACAGTGGGTTTAACAAAATAACCTTTATCTAAACCTATCGGTTTACCAGGTCCGCCTGCAATTAATTTGGCACCTTCATCTATTCCTTTTTTAATTAAAGTTTGAATTTTATTATATTGAGTTTCAGAAATTACTGGACCTATATGCTCTCCCTCTTTTTGTGGATCGCCTACTTGAAAATTTTCTGTATATTTTTTTAATCTTTCTATAGCTTCGTTGTAGATAGATTTTTCAACTAACATTCTTGTGGGAGCATTACATGATTGACCAGAATTTCTAAAACATCTTAATGCGCCTCTTTCAATTGCATCAGGGTCAGCATCTTTAAATATAATATTAGCACCTTTTCCACCCAATTCTAAACTTACTCTTTTAAAATCTTTTGCAGCATTTTGTGAAATCAAAGCTCCTGCTCTCGTAGACCCAGTAAAAGAAATCATATTTACATCTGGATGACTAGTTAGTGCATCACCAGTAGTGGCTCCATCTCCATTAACTAAATTAAATACACCTGCAGGAAATTTAGTTTCATCAATGAGCTCGGCAAGTATCATAGACGATAATGGTGCGAGTTCAGATGGTTTTAGTATCATTGTGCACCCAGAAGCCAATGCTGGTATCACTTTTAAACATACTTGGTTCATAGGCCAATTCCAAGGTGTAATTAATGCGCAAACACCTTTAGGTTCATAAATCAACCTTTGGTCAGGGGCATGATCTCCTAATACTTTTTCAAATTCGAAATTTTTCAAATACCTAATAAAAGATTTTTGATGACTAGCACCAGTTCCTGCTTGTAATTTAATTGCAAAATCTTTTGGAGCTCCCATTTCAATAGTAATTGCATTTGCAATATCTGCCCATCTTCTTTTATAATTTTCATATAATTTTTCTAATAATTTTATTCTCTCCTCTTTCAAAGAAAATGACCAAGACTCATAAGCTTTTTTTGCAGATCTTACAGCTAAATCCACATCTTCTTTATTACCCAGAGTTATAATTGCACAATCTTCTTCAGTTGCAGGATTTATTACTTTAATCTCTTTTTTACTTTTTGGTATTACCCATTTTCCATCGATATAAAAATTTTTTTTATTTTCCATATCAGACTCCTAACCTTTCTTTACTTTTTTGCAAATAAATTTGTTAATTCATAAACAATTGTTGCGGCAGCCAAAGAAGTAACTTCAGCATGGTCGTAAGCTGGCGAAACTTCAACAACATCTGCTGAAATTAAATTTAGTCCAGATAATCCTCTTATTACGTTAACAATTTCTCTTGTTGTCATGCCTGCTATCTCTGGTGTACCAGTTCCTGGAGCAAAAGCTGGATCAAGAACATCTATGTCAATTGATAAATATAGCGGTTTATTACCTACTCTATTTCTTATTCTCTCAACTATTTTATCAGTGCCTTGAGTTTGAAATTCATCACAATGTATAATTTTGAAACCAAACTCTTCATCATTTTTTATATCATCTCTGCTATATAGTGGGCCTCTAATACCAACATGCATTGAAGCATCATCTAAAAATAAATTTTCTTCTCTAGCTCTTCTAAAAGGAGTTCCATGAGTATAAGGGGCACCAAAGTAAGTATCCCAAGTGTCTAAATGAGCATCAAAATGTACTAAAGCAACTGGACCGTTATTAATTTTATTCATTGCTCTAAGTAATGGTAAAGCAATAGTATGATCACCTCCTAAACTAATAATTCCGCCTACTTTATTTAATATTGCTTTAGCGCCTTCCTCAATTTGTTTTATAGCCTCATTTATATTAAATGGATTACAGGAAATATCGCCAGCATCTGCAACTTGTTGAACTTTGAAAGGCTCAACATCATAACTTGGATGATAATTTGTTCTTAAATGTCTAGATGCCTGTCTTATGCTCATAGGGCCAAAACGTGCTCCTGGTCTATAACTTGTACCGGCATCAAAAGGAATTCCGATAATTGCAACATCACAATTTTCTACATCTCTCAATTCAGGTAATCTTGCAAAAGTTGAGGGTCCAGCAAATCTTGGTACTTTAGTTCCACTTACTGGTTGAATAGGATCTTTATAACTTTTTTTTTTCATTATAAAAACTCTATCACATTCTTACAAATTGGAATATCTTCAATAGTAATAATTATGAAATTATTTAAGTTAATTTTATTGTGTTTTTTTTTAATTTATCATGTTAAGGCAGATACCATTTATGATTTAATAAAGATCCCAAATCTTGAGATTTATAATATCAAAACAGAAAATAAATTGAGATATCTTTATGCTAAACGACCATTTACAATTGGGATAGATAATAATATCAAATGTTATAAATCTTCAAAGCGAGACTTAGATCAAAAATATAGAATAATAAAAAATAATTTAAATAGATATCCTAAAAATTTTTTAAAAAAAATTAATCTAAAATATATTGTTCTTTGTGAAGACTTATCAATTTCTGGCGTAAATACTGCTGGAATACCTGATAATAAATTAAAAACTTTAATTTTAGATATTAAATTTGATGAAAAATATTTTGAAAGAGTGATACATCATGAAGTATTTCATATAATAAATGATAGTTTTAAAAATATTTTTAATGAAAAAACTTGGTCAAGTTTTAATCCTGTTAATTTTAATTATGCGAAATGTTCAACTTGTACAAAAAAATTGGGTTTAGACACCAATTCAAAACCTAAAGGATTTATAACTGAATATTCGGAATCAACTGCATCTGAAGATATGGCTGAAGTTTTTTCTCACTTAATGCATGGAAGTTTACCACTCAAAATTGATCCTATTCTTCAAAAAAAGATAGAATTTATTAAGTTTAACATACTTAAAATTGATAAAAATTTTATCTTATGATTGAAAAAATAAAAGCCTCAACATCAGAAAAAATAATATTTACATTTGTTCTGATATTGGGCTTATTTTCAATAACTTCTTTTTTTTTATTAAAAGATAAATGTTTATTTATAAAAAATTATGATCCACAAAAAATAAATTTTAAAAATCCAAACAATATTGCAATTCTTAATGTCGGTTGTGGCAATGTAATAATTGAATTATATCCACAAATCTCTCCAAATGGAGTTGAAAGATTCAAAACTTTAATAAAATCAAAAGCATATGACGATGTTGCTTTTCATAGAGTAATAAAAGGTAAACTTGTTCAAGCAGGTGATCTAGAGTTTGGAAAAAAAGGTAATATTAATTATACAAAAATTGGAACAGGCCAATCAGGTTTAGGAACAATAAAATCTGAGATTGATAAAGAATTCAATTATAGTAAAGGAAGTGTAGGATTGGCTAGATCTTTAAAATACAATACTGAAGATAGTCAATTTTTTATTATTCTACAGGATGAACCTTTGTATGAAGGAGAATATACACCGATTGGTAGAGTAATATACGGAATAGAAGTCTTGAATAAAATAAAATATTTAGATAAATCTGAATACGTATTAAGGCCTGATTTTATCAATTCCTTAAAAATGTTTAAATAAGCTTATAAACCTTAACAATTTTAGTTAATATTTAACTTTTTTTATTATTTAAAGTTTGATTAAATTATTAAATGAAAAAAAAGGGTGGAAAAAAAAAGAATAAAAAAAAATTTGATAAAGAAAAAATTATTGAAGAACCATTAAAAATTTTAAAAAAAATTAGTTCTTTCTCTTTAAACAAAACATTTGATAGCTTAAAAGAAAAAATAAAAAAAGCTGAGATAGAAAGAGCTAAATCTCAAAAAAAAGAAAAAATTAGAGAGGCTAAAAAAGAAAAATTAGAACTTAAAAGACAAAAAATAGAAGAGGCAAAAGAAATAAAAAGAGAGCATTTACAAAAAATAAAAGAAGAAAAACAAAGAATAATAGATCAAGAAAAACAAAGATACAAACTTGAAAAACAACAGCAACAAATAGAAAAACAAAAAATTAAGATTGAACAACAAAGAATTAAAACTGAAGAACAAAAATTAAAAGATGAGGCTGATAAAAAGATAAGAGAAGATAATTTAAGATTAAAAGAAGAAAAGTTAAGACTAGAATTCTTAGAAAAACAAAGAATAAGACAAGAAAAACAAAAAGAAAGAGTAGAACAAGAAAGACTAAAAAAAATTGAAAGAGAAAAAATCGAAGAAGAAAAAAGAAGAGTAAGAGAAGAAAAACAAAGATTAAAAGATATTGAAATTAATAAACAAAAAGAAGAACAATATAGATTAGATGAGGAAGAACGTAAATTACAATACCAAGAACAAAAGTTAAAAGAAGCAGAACAGAGATTAAAAGATATTGAAGCTCAAAGATTAAGAGAAATTGAAATTCAAAAATTAAAAGAAGCGGATCAATTAAGAAATAAAGAAGAAGAACTTAAATTGAAAGAGCAAGAAGAAATTGAGGAATTAAAAGCCTTAAAACTTAAAGCAGAAGAAAATAAGAAAAGGGAAGAAGAGCAAAAAAAAAGAGAGGAAGAAATTAGAATTCAGGAATTAAAAGAACAAAAAGTAAAAGAAGCTAAAATTGAAGAAGAAATTAGAAGAAAAGTGGAAGATGAGAGAATTAAAGAATGGGAAAGAAAATTTGATGAAGAGCAAAAAAAGAAAGAAGAAGAGCTATTAAGAAAAATTGAAGAAAGAGAAAATAAAATAAAGCAACAAACTACAAAAGATCATTCTAATAACTAGTATAATTAAATCTAATTAATTAATGGCTTGCCAGTTGCCAAGGTATGTTTAATTCTATCTTGTGTTTTTTGTGTTTCAATTAATCTCATAAAAGAATCTAATTCTAAATTAAATAAATCATCTTCAGATATAGTTTTATCTATAGTTGTATCTCCGCCACTTAAGACATGTGCTAATTCTTTTGCAACTACAACTCCATGATCTAAAATAACTTTTTCATTATAAAGTTTTTCTATAATTTTATTCATTTCTTCTCTAACTCCTTTGCCAGGAAGTTTAAATTGAATTTCATCTGGTGAATTAAAATTTTTATTATCCATAAGAATCTTTTTAGAAACTTCTAATAAACTATTTCTATTCATTATCTTTTTATCCTCTGGCCTCAAATATTTCATAGGCTCAGCTTCGACTGGAGAGGTAGCAGTTTTCCCATAACCAATAATGTCAAAAACTTTTAAAGGTGCATAGTTAGGGTCTGCCTTTCCTTCCTCGGTATTTAACCATCTCGCTAACATTTCTTTACATCCTCCTCCTGCTGGAATCAAACCTACAATAGTCTCAACTAAACCAACTACAATATTTGTGTGCGACGCAACAAAATTACTTTGAACCATCACTTCAAATCCTCCTCCTAATGTTAATCCTGAAGGAGCTGAAATGACTGGAAATTTCGAATATTTTAAATGTTTACATGTTTCTTGAAAATATTTTATAAATTTTTCTATAGATTTAAAATCATTTTTATCAGCAAATTGCATTGTATAAGTTAAATTTACTCCAGCTGAAAATTGCATACTCTCATTAATTATTATAAGTGGTTTATCTGTTGCCTTTTTAAGAGCATCCATTGAGTCATAATCTAAAGCGTTAGCTTTAGTAGTAAACTCAACAATATTATAACCATTGAACCTATAAATTTTTGCAGAGTCATTTCCATCTAAACTTAAAGCACTTTTCTTAACTTTTCCCAAAGTTTCAATATTTGTATACTTTTGTCTTTCACCATAAAAATCCTCATTTTCAGATTTTGATAATTTTTGTAAAAAATCATTTCCTTCAAAATTATCAATCTTATCAAAGAAGTTTTTTACACCAATTTCTTCAAGCATTTCAAATGGTCCTTTAGCCCAATTAAAACCTAATCTCATTGCTTCATCAATGTCATTAAATTCTTTTGTAATTCCTGGAACTAATGAAGAAGCATATTTAATTATTTTGGATAGAACAGACCAAGCATACTCACCATATTTATCTTTTCTATGAATTAATCCCTTTAGATCTACTTTATCTGACTTAAGGTCAATTTTTTTGCTTGGTGAATAATTTCCAGTCTCAAGGTTAATTGCCTCCATTATTTTAGTAGCTCCAGATTTATTCATTCTATAAAAGCCACCTTTACCTTTTCTTCCAGTATATCCTGTTTCAATTAACTTTTTAACTAGTGGAATTTCTTTTGCAACTTCATGAAATTTATCAGTCTCTGGTAACTCCTTAATAAAGCTTTTTAATACATCTGCCATTAAATCTATACCGATCAAATCATATAAACCAAATACCCCTGTTTTTGGAATACCCATGGGTCTTCCAAAAATTGCGTCTGCTTCTTCAACTGAAAGTTTCATTTTAAAAGCCTCAGTCATAGCAATTTGCATTGCATAAACACCAACCCTATTACCTAAAAATCCTGGAGTATCATTACAAATAATAGCACCTTTTCCTAATTCAATTTCACAAAATTCTTTTAACTGATTAATTTTATTAAGATCATTATTTTCATTTTTAACTATTTCTAGTAAACCCATGTATCTAACAGGATTAAAAAAGTGAGTAATACAAAAATCTTTTTTTTCTATTTCATTCAAATGTTCAGATAAAACTTTAATAGGAATTGATGATGTATTTGACGAGACAATAGCTCCACTTTTTCTTGATTTAAAAATTTTTTCATAAATTTGATGTTTAATATCAATCCTTTCAACTACTGCTTCAACTACCCAATCAGCATCTTTAACTACATCAAAATTATCATCTATATTTCCAACTTTAATATTGTTGATTTTTGATTTATCAATTAATAATGGCGGTCTAGACTTATAAATTTTTTCTCTAGCCTTTTCACTAATTTCTGTTTTAAGATCTAATAAAGTAACAGGTATATTTGCATTGCATAAGTGAGCTGCTATACCACTTCCCATTGTTCCTGAGCCAATCACTACTACGTTCTTAATCTTCATGTGATGATCTTACTATCGGTTGATACCTCTGAGTCTCTCTGATCTTCTTCTTAAGAGTTCAGCCGTAACTAATATTAATGTTGATAAAATAATTAGACATGTTGCAACTGCAAGAATAGTTGGGCTCAACTGTTCTCTTAAACCTGTCCACATCTGGATTGGTATTGTTGTATTCTCTAATCCAGCTAAAAATAATACCACTACAACCTCATCAAATGAAGTTACAAAAGCAAATAAACCTCCAGATATAACTCCAGGCAAGATTAAGGGTAAAGTTATTTTCATAAAAGTATTAACTGGATCACTTCCTAAACTTGCGGCTGCTCTTGTTACACTATGATCAAATCCTGACAAAGTAGCTGTAACAGTAATAACAACAAATGGTGTACCTAAAATAATGTGTGCAAGAACTATTCCAGTATGAGTAGCTGCTAATCCAGCTTTAGCCATAAAGAAGAATATTGCTACACCTGAAATAATTAAAGGAACAATCATAGGGGAAATTAAAACTGCCATTATAAGACCCTTGTAAGGCATATGTCTGCTGCTTAGTCCTAGTGCAGCAACAGTTCCAAGTAAAACTGAACCTATTGTTGCAAAGATAGCAATAATAAAACTATTTTTTGCAGCTAAGCCCCATGGATTTTTAGTTCCATAAATCATATCTTGATACCATCTCAAAGAGAACGCGTCAGGATCTAGACGTTTCATTCCATCAGAAAAAACTAAAAATTCTTCGGCGTTAAATGATAATGGGAAAATTACAAATAAAGGGGCAATAAGAAAAAAGAAAACTGCTGCACAGATTGTTAAATAAATATAATGCCAAATTCTATAATGTGGTTCTGTATATTTTGGTAAAGCCATTTTTTTATCCTAATTTAATATTGTCTATTCCAACTATTTTATTATAAAGCCAATAAATTACTAAAACTCCAGTTAATAGCATTAAGCCCATTGCAGATGCAAAACTCCAATCAAGTGTACTCTTCATATGAAATGCAATTTGATTACTGATTAAAGTACCTGAGGCTCCTCCAACTAAAGCAGGGGTTATATAATAACCTATGGCTAATATAAAAACTAATAAACAACCAGCTCCAATACCTGGAATAGTTAATGGGAAATAAACTTTCCAAAAAGCAACGAAAGGTGTACCTCCTAAAGATTTTCCAGCTCTCATTAAACTTGGAGATATTGTTTTCATGACGCTATAAAGCGGTAAAACCATAAAAGGCAGCAAAATTTGTGTCATAGCAACATAACTACCTGTCTTATTGTACATCATTTCTGGTCTATTATCGTCAGTAACTAATCCTGTCCAAACAAAGAAGTCATTAACAATCCCTTGTTGCTGTAATAAAATCATCCAGCTAGCAGTTCTTACAAGTAAAGATGTCCAAAACGGAAGCAATACACAGATCATTAATAAATTGCTGTACTTCATAGGTAAAGTAGCTAGCAAATGAGCTATGGGATATGCCATTAAAAAACAAAAAACTGTTACAAAGAATGCAATCTCTAAAGTTCTTAGCCATAAAATTCTATGAATTCTTCTATCTTTAGGAACGCTAACTATTTCTCCAGTCTCATTTTTAAACATATCTATACCCTTAAGATATTTCTGACCAGTATATGCTGGAGCTCTTCTTTTAATCGCTTGCCAATATTCAACATTAGCCCATCTTTTGTGCACTGACATTATTTGTTCTTTATAATTTCCTTCTTCAAATGATTTTGATTTTCTTCTTAATTTTTTAATAATACTTTTAAATCCATTTTTCGTATAATTAAGTTGAGTTGATAATTTTCCCTCACGTTTTTCTTCTACTAGCTTTATAAAATCTGAATGAAAAGCTGCAAATACTTCTTCTTCTGGTAATTCGTTACCATCCCACTTTTCCATAGCTTTAAAAGTTTTGGGAAGCATTTCAGTTACCATCTTGTCATCAACACTCCTCATAAGCATATCACCAATAGGAAACACATAAGTTATAAGTAAGAATAGTAATAAAGGAGCAACTAATAAAAAGGCTTTAATCTTATTTTTTCTTTCAGCTTTCTTTAGACTTACTTCTAAAGGAATTCCGTCTGTAGTTAGAATTTGTTTTGTTTCTGAGCTCATAAATAAAAAAGGGCGGTTTAAAAAACCGCCCTTAAATTATAATATATAATTAAGTTGTTTAAAACTTAAATTATAGACCAGCTTTCATAGCTTCCCATTTTTCACCAAGTTCTGTACCGTTATCGGCCCAGAATATTGGGTCAACTAGGAAGTAGTTTTTTGTGTTAGCTGGTGCTGTTGGCATATGAGGTACCATGTTAGTTTTTCCATCTTTATACCAAGGCTCTCCTTTTTTCATAATGTCAATTGAAGATTTTCTCCAAGGAGCGTAAGCTATATACTTAGCACTTCCTGCTAAACCTTCAGTACTTGTCATTTCTGCAAGAGCTTTTTTAGCCATACCATTTGCATCATTTGGTCCGCCCTTAACTTGAACAAAATATTCATAGTCAAGACCTTGTGCATCCCAAACTTGAACGATCGGAGCACCTTCTCCAACTGTTGCGTTAAAGAATCTTCCGTTCCAACCTGTAGCCATAACTACTTCACCACTCATTAACAATTCTGGTGGTTGAGCACCTGCTGACCAAAATACACATCCACCATTAGGGTCTGTGCAAAGTTTCTTGATCTTATCCATTGCTCTTTGAACACCTTTTTCTGTGTTTAAAGCTTTATAGATTTTTGCTCCACCTTTACCTGGTTTAATACCATCAGCTGCTAAAGCGATCTCTAAGTTAGTTAAAGCACCTTTATAAATAGCTCTTTTTCCAGGGAATTTTTTAGTGTTAAAGAAATCTTTTATAGTTTTTGGCTTACCTTTAACATTCTCGCTGTTATAAGCGTAATTCCAAGAATATAAAATATTTCCTACAGCACATTTACTTGGCATTGCAGTAAAGAAATCTTCACTTGCAGGAGTCCCATCTGGTGCTGGCGGGAAGTCTTTGTCAAAATCAAATTCAACAAATAATCCTTCATCACATCCATTGATAGTATCCATAGCAAATACGTCGATAATATCCCACGTAATTTTGCCAGCCTCTTTTTGGGCTTTTATTTCTGATAATCCACCTGAATAGTCTACCCAAGCAATATTAATGCCTAGTTTTTTAGCAGTTGGATCACCATAACCTAACTTTTGTGACTCTGTATAAGCTCCACCCCAAGACACTGCTGTAACAGTAGTAGCAAATGCAGAAGTAGTTAAAGAAAGTACAAAAGAAAGGGCTAGTAATACCTTACTAAGTTTTTTCATTATTTCCTCCGTTATAACGTTTTTTTAAAAAACAGATTACAACAAGATCGATAATGAGAGTCAACTGCTCTTTTTTGTTTTTTACTAGTATTTATATATGTTATTTAGGGTCTAAGGCTCTAGCGTCTTCGCTATTCCAACCAATTTTTATTTCATTTCCTAATTTAATATCAAGATTAGATGAACTATTTGGAACTTTAAGTATGAATTCTGAATTACCTAAAAGATTAATTCTTAGTCGAGTATGGTCTCCATGGTAAATTACCTCTTCAATTTTTCCCTTATGAATATTGTCCATCTTATCGCTTGGATTAATCAAGGCTCTTTCAGGTCTTAGAGAAACGATTGTTTTTTCTCCTTTGTTTTTTACTGATATTGGATTCGCTAAAATTTCAGAATTTGATAATTTAACTTTACATTTTCCTGATGAAATATCTAATACTTCACCTGTAAATGTATTATTCTCACCAATAAATTCAGCAACAAAAGAATTTACTGGCTTTTCATATAACTCATCAGGACTTGAAAGTTGTTGAACCTTACCATCATTAAATACTGCAATTCGATTTGACATTGTTAAAGCTTCACTTTGATCGTGAGTGACATAAACTACTGTTACCCCAATACTTTCATGAATATGTTTAATCTCATATTGCATACTTTCTCTTAAATTTTTATCTAAAGCTCCAAGAGGTTCATCCATTAGTACTAATTGGGGATCAAATACTAGAGATCTTGCCACTGCTACCCTTTGTTGTTGACCTCCAGACAATTGTCCCGGCATTCTTGAGGCAAATCCTTGTAATGAGACCATTGATAAAGCTTTTTCAATTTTTTTATCGGCTTCATCCTTTGGAATTTTTCTTACTCTTAGTGGGAATGCTAAGTTTTCATAAACTGTCATATGTGGAAATAATGCGTAGTTTTGAAATACCATTCCAATTCCTCTTTTATGAGGGGGAATACTGGAAATTGCATTTCTGTCTAAATAAATTTCACCGTTAGTCGGTGTTTCAAATCCAGCTAACATCATTAAACAGGTTGTTTTACCTGAGCCAGAAGGTCCTAACATCGTTATGAATTCTCCTTCAGCAATATCTAGTTGCAGATCTTTGACAACTAAAACTTTACCATCATAACTTTTGTCTACTTTATCAAATTTTACGAATTCTTTATTTACAGACATAAATTTAAATATCTTTTAAACATTTGTTAGAATAAATATCAACCATTAATAATTAGCTTTTAATATGAAGTTCTTTTGGAAAATTACAAAATAATTCTGAACCTTTATCAGTTATTCTTACCGCCTCAGATGCTTCTACTCCCCAATTACCAAATTGCATTACTGCAATCATATGAAAAGTAACGTTAGGTTGTAATATAGTCTTATCTCCTTTTGATATATTTAATGTATGCTCTCCCCAATCTGGAGGATAACCAATTCCAATCGAATAGCCAGTTCTTGAAGTTTTTTCAATTCCATATTTATCTAATATTTTCCAAAATGCTTGCGCTACATCATCTGCAGTATTTCCTGGCTTTGCAGAATCTATTCCTTTTTGCAATGCTTCATTTGTTCTATTCATAGTATCAATTTTTTTTTGATCAGGTTTGCCAAGTAAAACTGTTCTAGCCATTGGACAATGGTATCTTTGATAAGTACCAGAAAGTTCTATAATCGTAGCTTCTCCTTTAACAAACACATCCTGAGTAGCTGTTAAATGAGATGCTGAGGTTCCCTTTCCTGTAGGAAGTAATGTTGCAATACTCGAATATTCTCCGCCAAATTTTGAAGTTCCATAAAATAAAGCTTTTTGAATTTCTCCAACTGCATCGCATTGTCTGACACCTGGATTTATTACATCAATTGCAGTTTGCATTGCTTTTTGAGAAATCAATGCTGCAGCTTTCATAAATTCAATTTCAGCATTCGATTTTATTAATCTAACCCAATTAACTAATCTTTCAGAGTCCTTAATTTTAGAATTAGGTAATCCTTTTTTAATTTTTTCATAACAATAAGCCGTGAAATAATGACTATCCATCTCAAGTCCTATTGAAAGTTTATCCCATTTTTTTTCTTTAATTATTTTTACGAGGTTGTCATATGGGTGAAGAGGCCAGGTATGAATATATTTTTCCTCATAAACAATAATATTTTCTTTTTTTAAATAGGTTTTTATATAAGCTCCACCAGAGTCTTGTTTTCTAATCCAACACAATGGTTCATCTGCATTTATATGAACCAAAACTGCTTGTGCATAATAAAAAGACCAAGCATCATAGCCCGTAAGATAATTCATGTTAGCAGTATCATGTGAAATTAATAAATCTATACCTTTCTCTTTCATTGAGTTTTGTACTTTTTTAAGTCTTGATTTATACTCTTCTTTAGTAAAGTTCATATTTTTAAGTATTAAATAGTTTTCCAAAACCTACAATATTATCTCTAAAATTGATTTGATTAAGAGAATCCCAAATTAAAGTTTGATTACTTGAAAGAACTATCTTCTTTAATTTTTTTTCCAATTTATCAATTATTGATAAAACTGGAAGTGCAGTACAAGAGACAAACAGGGCGTCACTATTATCTAATTTTATCTCTGATAAAACTTTAAATAAACTATTTTGATCTACTTTTCCTATATCTATATCAGATGGTATACCGTAATATGATAGTGAGTCTATTGATATATTTTCTTTTTCAAAAAATTTAACTACAGAGTCATTTATCTCTTTTGTATAGGGAGTAAAAATAGATATTCTTTTAATATTAAGTTTTTTTAAAGCTTTAATAGTTGAAGTTATAGGAGTCGTTACCTTTGCTTCAGGTTTTGCTAAATTAATTTTTTGTTTAATAGAATTATAACCGGCTGCAATTGTTCCAGAAGTACATCCGTATGCAACACAATCTATTTTTTGATCAGGAAGGATTTCTTTAGTAACTTTAGTTATGTCATTAGCCATTTTTGTTAATGTTTCATTTGTTAAAGGATTGTAACAATGTATTCTATTTACATACAAATCAATATTTCTTCCATAAATTACTTTATTAAAATCTTTTTCAATTCTAAAATCACTTCCTAAAGTGATAAGTCCAATCCTTGGATTAAATTTAGAATTAAAGCTTGGTTCAATTTTAATTAATTTCATAATTTCCCTGTAATATAAGGATTAAATATATATTGATTAAGGAGTCTAGTTAAAATAAAGTTCTCAAAAGCGTACATAACTCGTCGTTATTCTTTAATACGAAAGTGGGATCAGTCGTCTTTAAATGTAATTATTTAAGGAGGTTTGAATGAAATTTGGATATTTCTGTAATACTACTAACTGGAATCATAAACCATATGATGAATTACTAAATGAAACAAAAGAAATCACTACTTATTGTGATGAAAATAATTGGAATTCAATTTGGTATACTGAACATCATTTTAATCATGAAGGTATGGAGTCTTGCACTAATCCTTTAATGATGGGTGTAGATGCTGCTGCAAGAACTAATCAAATTCGAATTGGACAAGCATGTAATGTAATTACATTTCACAACCCAATACGTTTAGCCGAAGATATAGCTTTACTCGATCAATTATCAAATGGAAGAGTTGAAGTTGGAATTGGAAGAGGAATTTATGGAAGAGAAGCCATAAATATGAACAAAGAGGCAGATTTAAAAGATCAAGCAAAAAATTTTAGATTATTTGAAGAGACATTAACAATAATGAAAAAAGCTTGGACTGAAAAATTTTTCAGCCACAAAGGAGAATTTTATACTTATCCTACACCTGGTTTTTCTTGGCAGCATGATATGAGTCCACCTAGTGAAGAATTTTTAGATACAAAATCAAATGAAATTAAAAAGATTAGCATAGTGCCAAAACCAAAACAAAATCCGCATCCACCAATATGGCAAGTTGTGGATGGAGCTAGATCAATTGAATGGGCTGCTCGAAATGGATTAAATACAATAATGTGGATCCCTACAGTGAAAGCTTTAAAAAAGAGATTTCAGATTTACAAAAATGCAAAATCCGAAACTGAAAATAGAGAAGTTCAATTAGGAGAAGGAATATCTTTAGTTAGAGATATGTTCGTTGCGGAAACTATGGAAGAAGCTGAAAAACTCGCAGGCGAACATATAATTAATTATATGAAATGGGTTTGTCATTGGAGAGGTTTGGGAAATCATATGGATCCAGGAGAGGAACTTCCAGAAACAAAACACAAATTAGACTTACTTAATTACGATTTTCTTCACAAAAGAAATTTATTATTTGGGACACCAGAATATGTAATTAATAAAATAAATGAGTTAAAATCAGAGTTAAATTTACAAAATCTTCAAGTATGGTCAAATTTTCCTGGTATAGATCATAAAGCCTGCATGAGAAGTATAAAACTATTTAATGATGAAGTAATACCAAAAATTAATTTGGATAACTCAAATATAGAAAAAGCAAGTTAGTGAAATTAGAACTAAGAAAATTAGCAAAATTTGTTGATAAAACTTTTATTGAGGGCGGAAAAGAAGCTAAGGATCCAGTTTTGCTAGTCTCTGTAGCTGCAGTTTTTAAAAATCCATGGAATGAAAAAGGTTTTGTTCAAGATTTAAAACCAATCATTTTAGATTTAGCTCCTAAACTGGGTGATATTTTGGTTCCTGAATTAATAAAAGAAATAGGCTCAGCAGAAAAAATTTTAGCGTACGGTAAATCTGGTACTGTAGGGCTTGACGGTGAAATTGAACATGCGTCTGCTTTTATTCATACTTTAAGATTTGGAAATAAATTTAGAGACGCAGTTGGTGGAACTTCTTATTTAAGTTTTACTAATACTAGGGGTCCTGCTGGATCTAAAATTTCAATTCCAATGATGCATAAAACTGATGCTGGTTTAAGACCTTATTACTTAACTCATGAGTTCACTATTCATGATGCCCCTTTCGATAATGAAATAGTTATTGCTATAGGTGGAGCGACCAGTGGAAGAGCTCATGCTAGGACTGGAGATCGCTATCAAGACATGAAAGAAATGGGACTGGATCCCAAATAAATCGATGCCTCAAGGTTTTGATCAAAATCAAAATTATTATTCATTCAATAATAAAAATACAATCCCTACTGTTTTTATTCATGGTGTCGGACTTAATAATGAAATGTGGAAACCTCAGATTGATAATTTAAAAGAATATTCAACAATAACTTATGATATTTTGGGACATGGCAAGACGCCTTTTACAAAAACAGAGATCACATTAAATGATTTTTCCAATCAACTTGTTTCACTTCTAAATTTTTTAAAAATTAAAAAAATTAATCTTGTTGGTTTTTCTTTAGGATCTTTAATAGCTATTGATTATGCGTCTAAATTTCAAAATAAATTAGAAACACTTATTTTAATTGGTACTACTTATAAAAGAACTGATAAGGAAAAATCACAAGTTATAGATAGATTTAATCAAGCAAAACAAAATATGCCTATTTCTAAACAAGCATTAAAAAGATGGTTTAGTGAAAAATATCTAAAAAAACATCCAGATATTTATGATCGATTTGTAAAAATATTAAAAAAAAATCCTGAGGATCATGCCAATTTTTTAAAAGCTTATGAATTATTTGCCTACCATGAAGACAATATTCGAAAAATTAAAAAAATTTTAACTAAAACTTTAATTATGACTGGCTCAGATGATCCTGGTTCTACAGTTAATATGTCTAAGTCTTTATCTAAAGACTTAATAAATTCAAGTTTTGTTGAGATAAGTAATGGAAAACATCTTTGTAGTATAGAATGCTCTGATGATGTTAATATAAATATAAAAAAATTTATTAATAATTAAATGACAAAAATTCAAAAATATAAAATGTACATAAACGGCCAGTGGGTTAACTCGG
The DNA here is from genome assembly GCA_902579985.1 of uncultured Pelagibacteraceae bacterium. Lineage (GTDB taxonomy): Bacteria > Pseudomonadota > Alphaproteobacteria > Pelagibacterales > Pelagibacteraceae > Pelagibacter. The sequence goes on from CACHIV010000001.1 coordinate 136,126, forward strand.
AGTCAGGAAAATTAATTGAAACTTTAAATCCTGAAAATAATAAAATTTGGGCTACAGTTCCTGAAGCTAACACAAAAGATGTAGATAAAGCTGTCAAAGCTGCTCAAACAGCTTTTAATACTTCTTGGGCAAATTTATATCCTAGAGATAGGGCTAAATATTTAAGATCACTAGCTGATCTGTTAAGAAAAAATTCAGAACATCTTGGTAAAATCGAAACTATTGACACAGGAAAACTTTTTAGAGAAACAAAAACTCAAGCTAAATATATAGCTGAATATTATGATTACTTCGCAGGTTTAGCAGACAAAGTCGAAGGCACGGTAGTGCCAATAGACAAACCTGATATGCAAGTAACAACAACAAGAATACCAATTGGAGTGGTGGCTGCAATAATACCCTGGAATTCTCAAATGTTGTTGACAGCAGTAAAACTTGCTCCAGCTCTAGCTATGGGAAATACAGTGGTAATCAAAGCTTCAGAACTTGCTCCAGTTACATTATTAGAGTTTGCAAAATTAGTAGAAAAATCTGGAATACCAAAAGGAGTTGTAAATGTTATAACAGGTTTAGGTGAGCCTTGTGGAAAGGCTTTAACTGCTCATAAATTAGTTGAAAGAATTGCTTTTACTGGTGGGCCAGAAACTGCAAAACATATTATAAAAAATTCTTCAGAAAATTTATCTCAAGTTAGTTTAGAGCTTGGTGGAAAAAGTCCTGTTGTAGTATTTAATGATGCTGATCAAGAAAATGCTTTGAATGGAATTACTTCAGGTATATTTGGAGCTAGTGGTCAAAGCTGTATAGCTGGTTCAAGACTTTATATTCAATCAAAAATATATGATGAATTTTTATATAAATTGGTAAAAAAAGCTCAGAAAATTAAAATAGGCGCTCCTATGAAAAAAGAAACTCAAATGGGTCCTTTAAATAGTTTTAAACAATTAGAATATATAGAAAAAAATATTAAGTCTACAATCGAGCAAGGAGGAAAAATTAAATGTGGAGGAAAAAGATTAAGTATATCTAATGAAGGATACTATTTTCCTCCAACAATAATTGAATGCAAAAATCACAATTTACCTTCAGCAAAGAATGAACTATTTGGCCCAGTATTATCTGTTATGAAATTTAAAGAAGAAGAAGAAGCAATTAAATTAATGAATGATAATAAATATGGTTTATCATCAGGTGTTTATACTTCAAATTTAGGAAAAGCTATGAGAGTTTCTAAAGCAATCCGTGCCGGAATGGTATTTGTCAATACTTACAGATTAATCTCTCCTATGGCTCCTTTTGGAGGTATAAAAGATAGTGGCTATGGTAAAGAAGCAGGAATTGAATCCATTAAAGAGTATACTAGAGTAAAAACTACTTGGTATAATTCTTCAGATAAACCAATGACTGATCCATTTACAATGGGGTAAAAAACTATCATTAGGCCTTATAATCGTTATAAGTTAAGCATTTTCTTTAATAAAATAAGATAATTTACCCATTGAAATATTTAATTAATCATAATTAAATTAGCTTTTTATAAATTGTTAACAATTAAGAGGGAAGAGGAAAATAATGAAAAAACTATTTATTGCTGCAATTATATTCGTTTCTACTTTTACAACGAGTTTATTTGCAGAAGTTAAAATGGGAATTATATTAGGATTTACTGGTCCCATTGAATCTCTAACGCCTGCTATGGCTGCGTCTGCGGAGCTTGCATTTAAGGAAGCTTCTGACTCAGGTTCACTACTAGGTGGAGAAACTATTTCAGTAATAAGAGCAGACTCAACTTGTGTTGACTCTGCAGCGGCTACTACAGCAGCTGAAGGGGTTGTGTCACAAGGTGTAGCAGCTATAATGGGCGCTGACTGTTCAGGTGTAACTGGTGCTATTGCATCTAATGTTGCTGTACCAAATGGTGTAGTAATGATTTCACCTTCAGCGACATCTCCAGGACTTACAACTCTAGATGATAAAGGATTCTTCTTTAGAACTGCACCTTCAGATGCTAGAGGTGGTCAAATTTTAGCTGATATTACTAAAGATAGAAAAGTAAAAAGTGTAGCTATTACTTACACAAATAACGACTATGGAAAAGGTTTAGCAGATGTTTATGAAGCAGCTGTCAAAGCACATGGTATCAAAGTTACTACAGTTGCAGCTCACGAAGATGGTAAAGCTGACTACTCATCTGAAGTAGCAACTCTTGCTTCAGCAGGAGGAGATGCAGTTGCAGTAATTGGTTATCTTGATCAAGGTGGAAAAGGAATAATTCAAGGATCTTTGGACTCTGGTGCATTTGATAAATTTATTTTATCTGATGGAATGATAGGTGACTCTCTAACTGATGCTTTTGGAAAAAGTTTAAATAAATCATTTGGTTCTTTACCTGGTTCAACTGGAAAAGGTGCCGGTGTGTTTGCTAATGTTGCAAAAGCTGCTGGAATTGATTCTTCAGGTCCTTACACGGGAGAATCTTATGATGCCGCAGCTTTAATTGTTTTAGCAATGCAAGCTGGTAATTCAGCTGATAGAGCATCTATTGCTAAGAATGTAATGGGTGTAGCAAATGGACCTGGTAAGAAAATTTATCCAGGTGAACTTAAGAAAGCATTAGATTTATTAGCTAAAGGTAAAGCAGTTGATTACGAAGGAGCAACTGGTGTTAATTTTACTGATGTTGGAGAAGCTTTTGGATCTTTCTTAGAGAAAGAAATTAAAGGCGGAAAATTTAAAACTAAAAAACAAAGATAAAATTTAATTTTAAAACCCTAGCGTATTTTTAACGCTAGGGTTTTTTTTTATCTAAAATTTCAGCTCTGATAGTTGCAAGAATTATCAAAATCATAAATGGAATACAAATTATATTCATTATTTTCCAATTAGTTAATGCTATAAAAATTCCAGCAGATAAACTTCCAATAGCGTGAACAGAATAAACTACTGAGTCATTTAATCCTTGTGCTCGATATTTTTCTTCTTCTTTATAGGTTAAGACAAGCAAACTAGTTCCAGATATAAATAAAAAGTTCCAGCCTAAACCTAAAAATATTAATGCAAACATATAGTTAAAAAAACTTTGCTCAAAAATACTTGCAATTAAAGTAATACTGTAAAATAAAACACCTGCATAAATTATATTACTATGACCAAACTTTTTTATTAAATATCCAGTCATTAATGAAGGTAAAAACATTGAAGCTACATGAAATTGAATAACAATACTAGTTTTGCTCAAGCTCATATTTTCCATTATATGCATGCTGATCGGAGTAGCCGTCATCAAAAAAGTCATTATTGCATATCCAAATGCTGATGCGGCTATGGCTTGAATAAATCTCGGTTGTGAAATTAGTTCTATATAACTTCTTCCTGAATACTGTAAATTTTTTTCTACTTTCGATTTACCTTCATAAAATAAAAAAAGAAATGATGGTATAAAAGTTAATAAAGCAAGTGCTAGATAAGACCCAACATATAAATTTTCACTAACTAGATCCTTAGAATAATTTGCTAGACTTGGTCCTAAAAAAGCTGAAATAATTCCTCCAAATAATATTATAGAAATAGCTTTTGGTGCCTTATCTTTTTCGACACTTTCAGCTGCAGCAAAACGATATTGATGGGTAAATGCCATTCCAATTCCAATAAAAAAATTTGCTAAACAAAATAAAGTAAAGTTTTGATCAAATATTGAATAAGCTGCTAAAATTGAAAATAATGTATTTCCAATTGATGCGCTAATAAAACCATATTTTCTTCCAATTAAACTCATTGTTTTAGTGGCTACAATTGCCCCTACTGCTATACCAACAACGGAAATAGACATTGGTAAAGTTGATAAAGATTGAATTGAACTTATTTGAGATCCAATAATTCCACTCAAAAAAACTGTAACTGGAGCTGCTGTAAAACTGAAGATCTGACTTAATGTTAATAAGAAAAGGTTTTTATTCATTAAAAAATATATTTATCACTTAAATACATTGCAAATGCTAAAGCCATTCCAAGTAAGATATATTTCATATTCTATTTAACGTTTATTTTTTCAGGTATTAATCCTTTTGGACGGTATCTCATTATGACTAATAGTCCAACTCCAATCATTAAAAACCTAAAGTAAGGAGCGCTTTCAATTAAATGAACTTTTAAAGAGTTTGCGTCATCTAAATGTGTTGTGAAGAAATTAATTAAGAATAATGCTATTGGTGCCGCTTCAACCCATAAAAACCATACAACAAAACCACCTAATATTGCTCCAAAATTATTTCCTGTTCCTCCAACTATAACCATTACCCATATCACAAAAGTATATCTCATAGGTCTATAACTACCCGGTGTAAACAATCCATCGTTCGTTACCATCATAGCTCCAGCAATTCCCACAATGGCTGAACCTAATATAAAAATTAACAAATGTTCTTTAACAATATTTTTACCCATCGCTCCGGCTGCTGCTTCATTATCTCTTATAGCTCTCATTTTTCTTCCCCATGGAGAATAGAGAGCTTTCTGCGTTACAAAAAGTAACATAATTACTACTGTCAGAAAAAAACCAGTCATGCATAACTTTACATAAACAGATGATGCATCTATTACTAATTGATTTAATACATCTCTTTTTTCTGTTACTGAATTTATCAAATTTAATTTTCCTTGATTTAATTTTTCAATCATATTGATAAACCATGAGGATGTTTGAAGATCAATCTCATATGGAACTGGTCTTTTTAATCCTATAACATTTTTAACTCCTCTAGCTAACCAATCCTCATGTTTAATTATTGATACTACTATTTCTGCAATTAATAATGTTGCTATAGCTAAATAGTCAGCTCTTAAGCCAAGTGCAATTTTTCCAATCACAAAGGCTAATCCTGCTGCAAAAAGACCTCCTACTAACCAAGAAAATAAAACAGGCATTCCTAACCCCCCTAGAAAACCTGTTTTAGCAGGGTTAACAGACTCTATTGCTTCGATACCTTGTGATGCAACAACTCTAATTAAAATTATTCCAAAAATTATCACAAGTGAGATTAAATAATTTCTATATTTATTATTTTTATATTTCTTTAAAATAAATTTAATACTAAAAACAATTGCAATGATTAAAAATAAACTTATTAACATATTAGTCCCACCAACACTCCAAGCTTCTGGAACAGGTGCGACTGAAACTAAAACAACAGCTAATCCACCCAAGGCTGTATAACCCATAATTCCAAAATTAATTAAACCTGCGTATCCCCATTGGATATTTGCTCCCATAGTCATTACGGCTGAAATTAAACAGTAATTAAGTATGGATAACGCAATAGACCATGATTGAAAAATTCCAACCATTATAATCAAAAATAACATAATAGAATATGCAGTAATGACATTTAGATAATTTTTCATATTTTCTTCCCTTCGAAAATACCTGATGGTCTAAACAATAATACAATAACCAAAATTGAAAAAGAAACTGCAAATTTATAATCTGTAGATAATAATTGCACTAAAGTATCGGGAGCTAAACTTTCTGGTAACAAATAAGTAAAAAATTTTTTATAAGCATAGGTTATAAAAATTTCAGCAAATGCAATAACATATCCACCTAAAAAAGCGCCAAATGGATTTCCAATTCCGCCAACTATCGCAGCAGCAAAAATTGGAAGCATATTATTAAAATATACAAAGGGCTTATAACTTTTGTCTAATCCATATAAAACTCCTCCTATAGTTGCTAAAAAACCTGCTATAATCCAAGTAAGCATTACAACCTTTTTTGGGTCTATACCTGATAATAATGCTAAATCCTCATTGTCTGAATATGCTCTCATACTTGTTCCAGTCTTCGTTTTATTTAAAAACCAAAATAATATTGATACTAAGATTATAGTAATAACAACGGTTATAGCCTGTGTTGATTTTATAGTAAGACCTTCATTTAAACCTGTCATTTCCTTAAATTCTGATGCTTTAAGAATAAATTTTTCACCATCTAGAAATCTTCTATCAAAGGGTCCAATTATTATTCTTATTATAGCTTGTGTTACAAACATAACTCCAACACTCACCATCGCTAACTGAACTGGTGCACTTTTATTAACTCTATAATATCTAAAAACAAATCTATCTATAAATAGCATATAAAAAATCATTGCAATGATTGCAAAAGGAAGGGTAATCAATGCTGTGGGTAAAATACCTAAACCTACTCCAATAGATTGAAAATAGTAAGTTAGCAAAACAGCGAACATGGTTCCAAAAGACATCATGTCTCCTGTTGCAAAATTTGCAAATCTCAATACTCCATAAATTAAAGTTACAAAAATAGCGCCTAATGCTAATTGAGATCCATAAGTTAAAGCAGGTATGATTGTATAGTTTAATAGTAATATTATTGCATTTAAAAGTTCCATTTTATCCTCCTAAAAATGACCTTCTCACCTCTGGATCTTTAAGTAACTCTTCACCAGAACCTTCAAATTTATTTTCACCAGTAACTAAAACATAACCACGGTCCGAAATACTAAGAGCTTGTTTTGCATTCTGTTCTACCATTATTATTCCTACATTTGTTTCTTTAACTCTTAAAATATGATGAAATAACTCATCCATTACAATTGGAGATACACCAGCTGTCGGCTCATCTAACATTAAAACTGAGGGTTTAATCATTAATGCTCTTCCTAAAGCCACTTGTTGTCTCTGACCTCCTGACAATTGACCAACTATTTGTGAACTTTTTTCTTTAAGAATTGGAAATAAATCATAAATTTCTTCTATTACCCTATTAATATTATCTTCTCTTAAAAAAGCTCCAACTTCTAAATTTTCTTTTACAGTTAATTCAGCAAAAACATTTTTTGTTTGTGGAACAAAAGAAATTCCTTTTTTTACTCTATCTTGAGGTGAAAGTTTTGAAATATCCTCACCATTTAATATGACTGAGCCAGATTTTAAAGTTAGTAAACCCAGCATCGCTTTCATCACTGTTGATTTACCAGCTCCATTAGGACCAAGAATTGCTACTATCTCTCCTCTATCTACATTTATAGAACATGAACTAATGATGTCTGGTCCATTTCCATATCCGGCAGTCATTTGATTACCAATAAAAAAGGACATTAACTAATCTCCTTTGCTATTTTTGTTGTACTACGTCCCAGATAGCTTTCGATGACACGTTCATTCTTTTTTACCTCTTCTGAAGTACCTTCAAATAAAACTGATCCCTCTGACATTACTATTACCGGATTGCACATTCTACTTATAAAATCCATATCATGCTCTATCATACAAAAAGTATAACCTTTTTCCTTATTAAGCTTTAAAATAGCTGTACCTAACTCCTTTAATAAAGTTCTGTTAACTCCAGCTCCTACTTCATCCAATAAAACTAATTTTGCATCTACCATCATTGTCCTTCCAAGTTCTAAAAGCTTTTTTTGACCCCCGGACAAATTACCAGCAAGTTCATTTGCAAGATGTTTTAAGTTCAAAAATTCAATTACGTCATAAGCTTTTTTTTTAATTTTTTCTTCTTCTTTTTCTACTAATTTTGGTTTTAATAGTGCAGTCATTAAATTTTCACCTGATTGATTTCCAGGTACCATCATTAAATTTTCTAAAACAGTAAGATTTGAAAATTCATGAGCTATTTGAAAGGTTCTTAAAATTCCCTTTGAGAATAATTCATAAGATGGAATATCAGTAATATCCTCATTATTAAATAATACTTTACCTTTTGAAGACTTTAAATTTCCGGCAATTAAATTAAATAAAGTAGTTTTACCAGAACCATTAGGCCCAATTATTCCAGTAATTGATCCTTTTTTAATTTTAAGAGAACAATCCGAAACAGCGGCTAATCCACCAAAGTATTTAGATAAATTTTCAATTTCTAAAATATTTTGATCCATAAATATTATTTATTTAATCTTTTATGAATACTATTTAATGTTTGTTCGAATTTTTTATAAAACCCAGCTTTTAAAAGTTCTTTTATCCCTTGTTCATTTAAACCTTTAGGTGTTTGCGATTCTTTTACTAAATATTTTAAGTCTTTATTTGAATTTACTACAGCATCTTCTGATAAAGCTAAAAATAATGAAGTAACATATTTTTGTGCTTTATCTCTTTTTACTCCTTTTTTAACTAACCAACTTACCATTATTCTTAACAACTCATAAAAAGAAGCCATCATGCCTGAAGTTGTCCAAAAATTTATAGATGATTTTTCATTTTTAATTTCAACTGTTGTTCCAATATTGTTAAAAAAATCTTTTACTTTTTTATTTGGTGGACAAATAGGTATCGGTCCTTTTTTTAATGATATTGGAGGTAAGGGTATCGCTCTTACAATATTTAATTTGACTTTGATCATCTTTTTCAGCTGGGGCAATGTGATCGTTGATATGAAACTAATAACAGTTTGATTTGATCTAAATTTAAAACTTTTGATAATCTTTCTTCCTACATTAGGAGTGACTGATAAAAAAACCCAATTACATTCATCAACTATTTCTTGATTATTTTTTGCTATGATAATTTTCTTAAATTTTTTTTTAAGTTTTTTTGCAATTAATTTATTTCGTGATGAAATTAATATTTTTTTATAATATATTTTTGAATTACATATTCCTGTAATTACTGATGAAGCTATTTTACCAGTACCTATAAATCCTAATTTCATAATTTTACTATACCAACAAAATTATTATTTTATGTAAAAAAAAACCCCCTTGCGGGGGTTTTTTAAATTTTATTAAATTTTAATAGTTTTATTAAAATGCTTTACCTATCGAAATTTTTCCGTGAGTATGAGATATATCACCTTTGATAGTTGAAGCTGCATCTGAACCTGTTGATTTTAAAACAACTTCTTCATAGTCTGTATAACCAACTTCACCTCTGAAAAATAGTCCATTGTCAGCTGTTTTTTGAAATCCAAGAGCAACTGTTCCAAAGCTAACTGAAGCATTTCCATATGCTGCACCTGTTCCTAATGTTTCGTTTGTTTCAACGTCAACAGAACCAGCACCTAATTTTAGATAACCTGCGCTCATAACTGGAAGTATTGCATATGCAGTTACATGACCAGATATTTCAGCTTGCGCTTTTTGAGTCACAGTAGATGAACCACTAGTTAATTTATCAGTTCTAGATGTTGTCTTAGCTCCTATTTCTGCTTCACCAGGAATTACTTCAACACCAACTGCAAAACCATTATCATTTTGAGCTTCTATAAAAATTGTTCCAACTGTAGCGTCTTCTGAAACTTTTGTCATAGACCCAACGTTGTTAGTTTTAAGTTTTTCAGAACCAGACGTTTCAATGTCTAATTGTTTTACACTTATACCAACATTAATACCCGCATTTGCTCCAATTGTTAGGAACATAAAAGTGGTAATTAGTACTAATATTTTTTTCATAATTTCCCTTACTTATTCTTGTTTATATATATATATTATTCTGATCTTCTAACATGATTCTAGATATTTTGCCTAATCAGTAATTACATATTATAAAGGTTGTAATTAAAAAAAATCAATAAAATCAACATTAATTTGTTGTAAAAATATCACAGTTTTAATAAAAATTAGCTAATAAATTGAATAGAAGTTCTATTTTTAATCAAAAAATTCAAGAAATTATTTTAATAAATCCTGCAATTTATTTTCTTTTTCTAAACCTCTAATTTCATCATAGCCACCAATATGCTGCTCATCAAAGAATATTTGAGGAATAGTTCTTTTGCCATTTGATTTTTTGATCATTTCATCAATTGAACCTTTAACTTTTGAGATATCTATTTCTCTATAAGGGGCATTATTTCTTTTTAGCAATCTCTTTGCTGCATCACAATAATTACAATGTGGACCTGTATAAATTGTAATTTTTTTCATAGACTATAGATAATCCTCTTTTTTAATTTTACTAGTAATTTGTTTTCTAGAATATTCAAATTTTTTTCTGTGCTTTATACTTTTTTCATGAACTCTTTTTCTCCATAATTTGAATGATACAGGTTTAAGAGATCGTCTCATAATTTTAATAACATCAGATTCTGAATTACCAGTTTTTTTTTTAATTTCTTCAAAAGTAATCCTGTCTGCCCATGCCGCCCAAATGACCCAATCTGGACTTTCGACGTTTGGTTCGGGATTTTTGACTCGAGTGATAGGGGTGTGACCTTTTTTTTTCATAAATTCCTTATATTTTTAAAAAAAACAGTAATGCATTTTTTTTTTAAATTGATATATTATATTAGATAGTCCTTCTTAACCATCTTTAGCTCCCGGTTTTTTTGGACTATCAAAATCATTTTTTTATTTTTTTCTAAATACTAAGCAAACACCATTATTACAATATCTTTTGCCAGTTGGTTCTGGTCCATCTTCAAAAATATGTCCATGATGACCACCACATTTTTTACAATGATATTCTGTTCTAGCATATCCTAAAAGATGATCTGTTTTAGTTTCAAAAACATCAGGCAAAGAATTATAAAATGAAGGCCAGCCAGACCCACTCTCATATTTGGTATTAGAGTCAAACAATTTTTCTCCACAATTCGCACAATGATAACTTCCTTCTCTCTTCTCATAATTTAATTCACTAGTACCAGGTGCTTCAGTTCCTTCTTCAAACAAAACTAATTTTTGTTCAGCTGTGAGATCTTTATTAATTTTTTTTGACATAAATTATTCAATTATTCTTATTGGTTTACCTGCTACACATGCCTCTAATCCCTCTATCATTTGTATATAAAATTTACTATAATTTTCTGCTGTAACATATCCAACATGAGGAAGTAATAATGCATTAGGTAAAAATCTTAGCTTATTATTTTCTGGTAAAGGTTCTTTTTCATATACATCCAATCCTGCGCCGGCAATAACATTTGTTGATAAAGCAATAATTAAATCATCTTCATTAATGATAGATCCTCTAGAGGTATTAATCAAAAAAGCTGTTTTTTTCATCATATCAAGTTCTTTTAACTTTATCAGTTCTTTATATCTATCTCCTCCTTGAACATGAATGGATATAAAATCAGAAGTTTTAAGTAAGTCTTCTTTACTACAAGGAAGTACATTTAATTTTTTACAGATATCTAAATTTAAATTTTCACTCCAAGCAATAACTTGCATCCCAAAAGCTTTGCCAATTTTTGCAACCTCTGATCCAACACGTCCTAGACCAATTAATCCTAAAATTTTACCCTTTAGTTCAAATCCGATAGTCGTTTGCCAGTAACCTTGATACATGTTGTCTATTTCTTCTTTAAAATTTCTTGCTAAGCCTAAAATTAAACCCCACGTTAATTCAGAAGTTGGGGTAAAATTTATTTCAGTACCACAGACTATAACTCTTCTTTTTTTAGCTGCCAGCAAATCAATTGATTTGTTTCTTGTTCCACTTGTTATGACGTACTTAAGATTATTAAGGTTATCAATTAAGTTTTTAGTAATAGGTGTTCTCTCTCTCATAATTAACAAAGCTTCAAAATCTGATAATTGATCAATAGCATCAGCCTCATCAACAAATGGTTTGCTAAATATTTTAAATTCATATTTTCCAGATAGTTTCTTTAAATCTACAAATTCTTTTGAAACATTCTGATAATCATCTAATATCGCAACTTTAAGCATTTTTAATTTCCTTATTTGACAATAACAAACCTAATATAATCAAAATTGCACCAATCAAATGAAAAAATTGAAATTGCTCCTTAAAAAATATTATTGCCATTATTGTACTAAATAAAGGAATTAATGATAAAAAAATTCCAGCTCGATTAGCCCCAATAATTGATACTGCACCAGCCCAACAATAATATGAACCAATACTAGGAAATAAAGCTAAAAAAATAAGAATATAAATAAAATTTATATCAAACTTTATTGATTGGCCTTGAGACAATTCATAAAAAAACTGAGGAAATACAAAAATTAAACCAAATGTACACAGAACATGAACAAGTGTAAGAAGTGGTAATTTAAAATTCTTTTTCTTCAAAAAAGATGAATAAAGACCCCATGTAATTACTGCTCCAATCATTACTAAGTCGCCTTTATTAAAATTTAATGAGAGTAAAATACTTAAATCAAGTTTTGTAATTATTGACAATATTCCAAATACTGAAAAAAGAAGTCCAAAAATTTGGAATTTATTAGTTTTTTCAATTTTAAATATAAAACATAATAAAATAATCATTCCTGGAATAGCAGTGTTAAAAAGAGATGCATTAATTACCTGAGTGTGAACTAAAGCTAAATAAGTAAAAGAGTTAAATAAACCAACACTTGTTAAGGATAAAAAAAATAATAACGGTAAATTACTTAAAATTACACTTTTATATTTCGATATTTCCTTAAAAGTAAAAGGTAATAAAATTAACCATACAAGCGACCATCTAAAAAATACTAATGACATTGGCGGTATATTCGCTAAAGAAGCAAATTTTCCAATCATAAAATTTCCAGCCCAAAATAATGTTGCACAGACCAACATTATGTATGCCTTGATATTTTGCATAAATTAATTGAATCTTATTGAGCTATAAGGTTCCAAGTTTAAATTGGTATTTTGATTAGCTATCATTCCTGAGACAATCTTTCCAGATATTGGGCCTAATGTCCATCCTAAATGATGATGACCAAAACAATAAAATATATTCTTATAGTTTTTGGAAGGCCCCATTACAGGTAAAAAATCTGGTAAAGTTGGTCTAAAACCTAACCATTCATCTTCGTGTTCAGGTAAATCACCCAACATATATTTAGCATTATTGATTAAATTTTTTATTCTTGATTTTGAAAGTGAATTATTTAGTCCTCCAAATTCTACAGTTCCAACAACTCTTAAACCCTGCTCCATTGGAGTAATACCAAATCCTCTATTAGAAAAAATAACTGGTCTTTGCAAAAGATGATCACAATTTTTAAAATGAACATGATAGCCACGTTCTGTATCTAAAGGTATTTTTTCACCTAAATTATCAGTTAATTTTTTTGAGAAAGCTCCACAAGCAATGACTACTTTATCAAAAGTATATTTTTGTTTCTCTGTAATTAAAATAGGTCTTTCATCTACAAAATTTATATCCTGAACATTTAGTTTATTAAATTTTCCTCCTTTTTTTAAAAAAAGTTCAAAAAACTTTAATAAAATTTTTTTTGGATTTTTTGTATGTCTGGCATAAGGATAATAAACTCCAGCATGATAAAAAGGTTTTATATTGGGCTCTAAATCATGAATTTCACTTTTGTTAACAAGCTGTTGTTTTACACCCAGTTCTTCTCTTACTTGTATTTCTAGTTCTCTGCTTTTCAAATCTTTGTCATTCCATATGTAAAGAATTCCCTTATTTTCAACTAAATCTTCCAAATTAATTTCGTTAAATAATTCATCATAAGCTGGCAAAGCTAAATCTAAAATTTGATGCATATTTCTTGCTGTATGCATCATTTTATTTTTAGATGTATTTAAAATAAATTTAATAAACCATGGGATCATTTTTGGCACATAATTCCATTTAAGAGCCAAAGGTCCAGTTGAACTTAAAAGCATGGCTGGAACATCTGCTAAAACATCAGTTCTATTTAATGACAATGAGGCATAAGGTGAAAAGTGACCAGCATTTCCATATGAGGCAACAGGACTTCCAGGTTCTTCTCTGTCAAAAATTGTTACATCAAAACCTTTTTTTTGGAGAAATAATGCATTAGAAATACCTTGAATTCCAGAACCTATAACTCCAATTTTTAATTTGCTTTTCATAATAAACATATATTATTTTTTAAAATAAATTTTTCTAGTGGCAAATTATACAAATCTAGTTAATAGATATTTACGCTATTAATTGTTTGTGGTGAATTTTAGCGCTCATTACAATGCCGAAACCAATCATAGTCGCCAACATTGAGGATCCTCCATATGACATTATTGGTAAAGGTGATCCAACTATTGGAAGTAAACCTAAAACCATTGCCATGTTTACAACAACATAAAAGAAAATTGCAGAGCCATAACCATAACAAAAAAGTTTAGCAAAATAGCTTTTAGAGATGTAGCCGACTCTTATAACTCTATAAATTATGATTACGTAAATCAATAAAAGAAACAAGGCTCCTATAAGACCATGTTCCTCTGCGAATAATGTATATATAAAATCAGTGTGTTTTTCAGGTAAAAACTCTAAGTAACTTTGTGTCCCTTTTAAAAAGCCTTTGCCTGTCAATCCACCAGAACCAATAGCAATTTTTGATTGAATAATTTGATAACCCGCTCCTAGTGGATCTCTATCAGGATCTAGAAATGTTAAAACTCTCGTCTTCTGATAGGGTTTTAAAAAAGCAATAGCAAAAGGTAATGAAATTAATAAAGTTATAAAAGAATAAATAAAATATTTAATATTCAATCCTGCAAGCCAAACTACAACTAATCCACTTAATGCTATTAATATTGCAGTTCCCAAATCAGGTTGGCTAATAACAATCATAACTGGTAAAATTAAAATAACACAAGAAATTAAAATTCCTTGAAGTGAGTTGATTTTATTTAATTGTATACGATGATAATATTTTGCAAGACAAGCTATAATCGCTACTTTCATCAATTCAGATGGTTGTAAGTTAATAAAATATAAATTAATCCATCTTTGTGATCCTGACGCCTTAACTCCATACATAGATGCCCAAACCAAGGAAATTAAAATGATTAAATAAAAAATGTAAGAAAAAAAGTGCCAAAATTTTATATTAAAAAAGGATAGAAGAATCATCATCGGAAAAAAAATTAAAAATTTTAATATATGACTTTTCGTATGAAATAAAAATTCTCCTCCATCAGTAGAATACATTGATAAACTGCTAATAAATCCTAATAGTAAAATACACATAATTAGAATGTAATCTAGATTTCTTAATTTTTGAAAAAAAGACAATTGACTATTAAGAGATGATTGTAACATTTATGCCTTCAATGATTCTTTAGTTCTTATTTTTTCTCGTAATTTATGTCTATCAATAATCAATTTAAAAAGTTTTTTTGCTATAGGTGCTGCCATTGAACTACCAGATCCACCATGCTCAACAACAACGCTAAGAGCATATCTAGGATTTTTATATGGACCAAATGCAATATATAAAGCATGATCTCTCTCATTGTAGGGAATTTCTATTGTTTTTAATTCTAAAGCTCTTTGTTCTTCTGTTATTCGCTTAACTTGTGATGTTCCAGTTTTACCAGCGAACTGATATTTTGGATCTTTTATTCTAGATGAAAAAGATGTTCCTCTCACTTCATTTGCTGATGCGAACATTGCTTCTTTTACAATATTTATGTTTTCAAAATTTTCATATAAAGTTTCATATTTTTTCTCTTTATTAATAGAAAAAATTTCTTCAGTTGCTTCAGCTAAACTATTTTTATTTTCTTTTTGATTTTTAAAATTTTCTTCCATTAAATTTTTAATTTCTTCAAGAGTATTATCATTTTCATTAATAACTATTTTAGGATAAATTTTATGTCCGCCATTCGCTAATTGAGCTGTCATTAAACATAATTGCAAAGGTGTAGTTTGCATATAACCTTGACCAATTCCTGTAATTAATGTTTCTCCAATAACCCAACCTTTCCCCAAATTATTAATTTTCCAAAGAGTGTCAGGTACTAATCCTTTTTTTTCAATTTCATATGTGTCTTGTAGGACCTTGTTTTCTAACCCAAATTTTAAAGCTGTTTTTTTTAATCTATCTACTCCAAGCTTTCTTGCAATTTCATAAAAATAAGTATCACAAGATTGCTTAATTGCATCTCTCATATCGACAACTCCATGACCTTTTTTTTTCCAACAATGATAAGTTTGGCCATACATCTCTATTTTTCCAGTACAATTTACTTTAAAATTTTTGTTTACAATTTTATTTTCTAGAGCTGAAAGAGCTACTATTGGTTTTATTGTTGAGCCTGGTGAGTATAATCCAGACAATGTTTTATTAACCAATGGCTTAAGTGGATTATTTTTTATCAATTGCCAATCATCTTGACTTATACCAAAAAGGAATAAATTTGGATTAAATGAAGGAGAGGAATGCATTGCAATAATTTCACCAGTATAAATATCCATTACACTTATTGATCCTGCCAAATCTTTTAAAAGTTTATTGGATAGTTTTTGAACTTCAGTATCTATAGTTAATTTGATTTTTTCACCTGGTTCACCGTCTTCATGATCAATTTGATTTATTCTTTTACCATATGCATTTACTTCATATCTTTGCACTCCATTTGTGCCTAGTAGTTTATTTTCAAATGATTTTTCAAGCCCTATTTTTCCAACTTTTAAACCTGGAACGTGATTATTTTTAATAATTTCATTATTTAATATATCTTTTTCACTGGCTTCACTTACATATCCTAAAACATGTGTAAAAGTTTCATTATAAGGATAATTTCTAGAAATTGATAAAACAGGTTTTGCTCCAGTTAAATCATGTAAAAAATAATTAATTTTTGCAAATTGCTCCCAAGATAAATTTTCAGAAACTACTAGAGTTTCCCAAGGTTTTTGTTTATTTTTACGACTTATTATTTTTCTGAATTCTTGATCGTTAAGACTCAATATTTCTTTTAATCTTAACATCAAATATTTAAAATTTTCTACTTGTTCTGGAACTACATGAAGCTGATAAACTTTTAAATTCCCAGCAATAATGTTTCCAAAATAATCTAAAAATTGTCCTCTTACTGGTGGTAATCTCCATTCTCGAAGTCTATTTTTATCTGAAAGAGTTTTATATTTTTTACTTTCTGAAATTTGTAATGAAAATAATCTTGCTATAATTCCTGTAAATATTACCGCTTTAGCTATTCCAACAATAAACATTCGTCTGTTTACTATTTGAAATTTTTTAACATTAAAATTTTCACCTAGCATTAGATTTACCTAACAATAAATTATCATAAAGATCAAATAAACGTGAAAAAAATAAATATAGTAAAAAGGTAAAAGTTATATTTACTATCTGATCAAAAAAACTTACCTCATACTTAAAAATTAACATTAAAACTATAAAGGAAATAAAATTTAAAAGTGAAATTGTTATTAAAAAAAATATCCAATCTTTAAAAATATTTGGTCTTAAAGTTATATTTCTTAAGTATGCAGTAGCAGCACATATTAATAAATAACTTAAACTGCTCGTTCCCATTGGTATACCAATCATAACATCATTAAATAGGCCAGCCGTAAAAATAAAAGTGTAACCTAAACTCTCCGATCTTTTTAAGCTATAATAAAATATTAAAATATATGCAAAGTTAAATGAAAAATATTTTAATCCTAAATTATTAAAATCAACTTCATTTAATATTGAAGCAAATAACAACACTACAGGTGAATATTTATATAAAAACGTTTTTATCTTACTTTTTGCGTTTATCATTTAGTTTATTTTTTTTCCCTTATTTAAAATACAAGCTTTATATTCAGGAGTTCCGACCTTATATAATTTATTATAGAAATTCTTTCTGCATTTATGAGCATATAAAAGGTTGAGTCTCAGAAAATTTATCTCTTCTTGATCAATTTTAATTTGTTTATTTATATCTTGTAATTTTTGTAATTCACTTTTGGATAAAGCAAGTTCTTTTTTTAATTCACTATTTTCATTCTCAATCTTAAGTCTTATTTCTTCTAGAATATCTTTTTGTTGTTTAAGCACTTCAAAATTTTGTTGTTGATTATTGAATTTTGAAATCTGTTCACTATTTAATTCAAATTCTTTTTTACTAGTTTCATCGACTATTTGTTTTTCATTTGATACTACTTTGACATATTCTAATTGAGTAAAATCCTTATAAAATTTAACTACTATATCTTTATTATTTAAATTTGTTTCTACAGTTATTTTACCTATAGGAATTCCACTGTTAAATACTGAGCCAGCTCCAGAAGTTATAACCAAAAGATCTTCATCTTTATTTTCAATACTCTCGTCGTTAATGTATTGTATAATACCATTTTGATTTCCATTTCCAGACATAATTGCTTGTATGCCAATAGGTTCTATTGAAACAGGAACTTTAGAATTAATATCTGATGCTAAGAGTACACGTGAAGTAAGATAATTTACCTCCACAATCTTACCTATCAAATAAACATCATCTAAAACAATCATTCCCTTTTTAATGCCATTTTTACTACCTTTATTTAAAACTATTGATCTTAAAAAAGGACTTTCTTTATCTAAGAGAACTTTAGCGTAAGTTTCATTACTAGTTGTAAAATAATCATCAATTACTTTTTTTAATTTAATATTTTCAAACATAATTATTTGTTTCGACAAATCTTTTGTTTTAAATATTTCTAATTCGCTTTTAATTTTCTTATATTCTTCATAATGTTTATAGTGATTTGATATATTTTTATAAGAAATTTGAATTACATTTTCTGGGATAGACGCTATAAATGAAGAAGTATAAATAACGTCTTTAATTATATTTTTTAAATAATCTACAGCTTTTAAATTAAAACTTCCTAGAATTAAGAAAATAATTGAAACTAATATTAAACTTAATATTGAGAATCTTTGTTGTGTGCCTCTTTTTAAAAAAGCAGATCTAATTGCTATTACAAAATCGTCTCTACCTTTTTCCATTTTTTTTAGTATTCAGATAGCATCGTAGAGAATGTTTCTTCGTTTTCTAAAGCTTTTCCAGTTCCAATAGCAACACATGCTAAAGGATCGTCTGCAATATGGACAGGAAGTCCAGTTTCTTTTGAAAATCTTTTATCAATATTTTTTAATAAAGCTCCACCACCAGTTAAGGTTAATCCCATATCCACCAAATCAGCAGAAAGTTCGGGAGGTGTATTTTCTAAAGCACTTTTAATTCCATCAACCATTTCTTTTAAAATATCATTTAATCCTTCAGCAGTATCTTCTTCTGTAATATTAACTTCTTTTGGAGTTCCTGATCTTAAATCTCTTCCTTTAACTGGAAATGTATTATTATTTGATGGAATTGCTGTTCCAATTGTTTTTTTTATTTTTTCTGCAGTACTATCACCAATCATTAGATTGTATTCTTTTCTCATATAATTTATTAAAGCTGCATCCATTGCATCACCTGCAACTCTTAAAGATTTAGAGTATACTAAACCTCCTAAAGACATAACGGCGATTTCTGTTGTACCTCCGCCTATATCAACTACCATTGACCCCGTTGCTTCTGAAATTGGAAGACCAGCTCCTATCGCTGCAGCTATTGGTTCTTCAATTAATTGTACTCTTCTAGCTCCTGCAGCTAGAGCACTATCTTGAATTGCTTTTCTCTCAACAGGTGTTGATCCCGTGGGAACACAAATTAAAATTCTAGGATTTGCAAAAGTCTTATTTTTATGTACCTTTTTTATAAAGTGTTTAATCATTTCTTCAGTCACTATAAAGTCTGCTATCACACCATCTCTTAAGGGTCTTATAGCGCTAATATTTCCTGGAGTTCTTCCTAGCATTGTTTTTGCCTCGTCACCTACGGCTAAAACTGTTTTTTTTCCAGAAGTATCTGAGATAGCAACAACAGATGGTTCATTCAAAACAACTCCTTGACCTTTTAACACAACAAGTGTGTTTGCAGTTCCTAGGTCAATAGCCATATCTTGGCTCCAAATATTTGTTATATTTTTTATCCACTTAGACATTTTATATGCCTTTCATTTTTTGTGTTTCAAGCTCTATTGGAGCTGTCGTTTTATTTCTTTTTATAATCATTTTATTTAAAGCGCTCAAATAAGCGTTAGCTGAAGCAACTAATGTATCCGTATCTGATGCTTGCCCAACAGTAGTTTTTCCTTTTTCTTCTATACGAACACTGACTGTTGCTTGTGCGTCTGTCCCTTCAGTCACAGCATGCACCTGATACAATTGAAGATTTACATCGTGAGGATATAAAGATTTTATACATTTAAAAATTGCATCAACAGGTCCATCGCCAGTTTCGGAAGTTTCTTTGACTTCACCATAAACATCTAATTTCATCTCTGCTCTCTGTGGCTCCCCTGTTCCAGCAAAAACTTTTAATGATTTAAGGTTAATAACACTTTTATCTAAAATCATACTGTCATCTACTAAAGCCGCAATATCATCGTCATAAACATGTTTTTTCTTGTCTGCCAAAACTTTAAATTTTCCAAAAGCTGTTTGAATAACGTCGTCAGTCACGTCTACATAACCAAGGTCATTTAACTTTTCTTTAAAAGCATGTCTTCCTGAATGTTTACCCATTATTAATGAAGTTTTTTTAACACCTACACTTTCTGGCGTCATAATTTCGTATGTCTCTCTATTTTTAAGCATTCCATCTTGGTGAATACCGGCCTCGTGAGCAAATGCATTTTTTCCAACTATAGCTTTATTAAACTGAACTGGGAAAGTTGCATTAGAAACTATCTTTGAAGCTTTACTTAATAAATCAGTCTTAATTCCTGTAGAATATGGCATTAAGTCATTTCTTGTTCTTATTGCCATTACAATTTCTTCAAGTGCGGCATTTCCTGCTCTTTCTCCAATTCCATTTATTGTACATTCTACTTGTCTTGCTCCTGCAGAAACTCCTGCTAAAGAATTTGCAACTGCTAATCCTAAATCATTATGACAATGAACTGATAAAATAGCTTTATCAATATTTGGTACTTTATTTTTTAAAGTAGTAATAATTTTAGTAAATTCTGATGGAATAGTATATCCAACAGTATCAGGGATATTTATTGTTTTTGCTCCACTATTAATTGCAATTTCAACAATTTTACACATGAAGTCCATATCTGTTCTTGTTCCATCTTCACAAGACCACTCAACATCATCAGTAAGATTTCTTGCATAAGAAACGCTGTCTTTGATTGCATCTACAACTTGCTCAGGTGATTTATTCAATTTATGTTTCATATGAAGCGGACTTGTAGAAATAAATGTATGTATTCTAAATCTTGGTGCAGCTTTTAAAGCTTCATAACAAGCATCAATATCTTTTTTGTTTGCTCGAGATAATCCACATGGTATAGAATTTTTTAAAATTTTACTTATTGCTGTTACAGCTTCAAAGTCGCCAGGTGAAGCTATTGGAAATCCTGCCTCTATTACGTCAATTCCAAGTTCATCAAAGATCCTTGAAATCTGAATTTTTTCTTCAAGACTCATAGATGCCCCTGGAGATTGCTCACCATCTCGCATAGTAGTATCAAAAATAAAAACTCTATTTTTATCGCTCATAACAAATAATTTTAGAAAGCTTATAATACAATCTATAAGAGAGATTGCAAAATAATTGTTAGATTATATTTATAATTTTTTGATCGTTTTAGGTCTTTAATAAAGATTAACTTTTATCGCTATCAATAAGTTTGTTTTTGCCTATCCAAGGCATCATTTCTCTTAATTTTAAACCGACTTTTTCAATAGAATGGTCTGCTAAATCTTTTCTTGTTTTCAAAAAGTTTTTTTGCCCACCTTCACATTCTTTCATCCAATCTTTAGTAAATTTTCCAGATTGAATATCAGCTAACACTTCTTTCATTCTTTTTTTTGTCTCATCTTTTTTAATTATCCTTGGTCCAGAAACATACTCTCCATATTCAGCTGTGTTTGAAATAGAATAATTCATGTTCGCAATTCCTCCCTCATAAATTAAATCAACAATTAATTTAACTTCGTGAAGACATTCAAAATATGCCATTTCGGGTTCATAACCAGCTTCAACCAAAGTTTCATATCCATTTTTAATTAATTCAACTAATCCACCACAAAGAACAGTTTGTTCTCCAAATAAATCTGTTTCACATTCATCTTTAAAAGTTGTTTCGATAATTCCTGATTTGCCTCCACCTATTGCTGATGCATAAGATAAAGCAAGATCTCTCGCTTTACCTGTTCCATCTTGATGAACTGCCATTAAACATGGTACTCCCCCACCTTTTTCATATTCACTTCTAACTAAATGTCCAGGACCTTTAGGTGCAACCATAAATACGTCTAAATCTTTTTTAGCCTCAATCAATTTATAGTGAATATTTAATCCATGGGCAAAAGCTATACTTGTTCCTGGTCTAATTCTTTGTTCGATATGATTTTTATAAACTGTTGCTTGTAATTCATCTGGCGTAAGTATCATTGCAACATCTGCCCACTCAGCAGCATCGGATAGATTCATTACTTTTAAACCTTTTGATTCAGCTTTTGCTTTACTTGCTGATCCGTCTCTAAGAGCAACAACAACTTCCTTAACTCCACTATCTTTTAAGTTTAAAGCATGGGCGTGCCCTTGGCTTCCATAACCAAATATTGCTATTTTTTTACTCTTAATTAAATCTACATTTGCATCTTTTTCATAAAACATTTTCATTTATTTTCTCCTTTGATAACTAATTAAATATTTCTGATCCCCTAGTCATTGCAACTGCGCCAGTTCTTGAAGCGCTAATAAGACCAAGCGGTTTTAAATTTTTACTCATTTTATCTATCTCTCTTCTTAGAGCTGTAATTTGAATTACAACTGATTTATTTGTTTTATCTAGTATAACTGGATTAAATTTTTTACAAACATTTAAAGCTTTTTTAATTTTTGTTGAGTTTGCTACTATTTTTAACAAAGCCATTTCTTTAAATATAACTCTTTTGTCCTCTCTTTTAAAATTTGCTACTTTATGTACTGGTACCAATTTTTTTAATTGTAAAGTAATTTGTTCAATTACTTGTGGGGTTCCTGTAGTTACAATCGTAATTCTTGATAGACTTTTTTTTTGATCAACTTCAGCTACTGCTAGTGATTCTATATTGTAGCCCCTGCCAGAAAATAAACCAACAACTCTAGCTAATACTCCAGCCTCGTTATCTACCCATACTACAAAAATATGAGTGTCCAGTTTTCCTAGTTTCGTTGGTGTGCTATAGGCTGATTTAGATTTTGTCATTTTAAACTAATTCTTTTCCCTTGCCTGTAATTTTATTTTCACTTTGATCTTTTGGCCCCAAAAGCATTTGGTTATGTGGTTTTCCTGAAGGTATCATTGGAAAACAATTTTCATTTGGATCAACTAAACAATCAAAAATTACTGGTTTATCAGTATTAATCATCTCTTCAATTTTTTGATCTAGTTCGTTTGGAGTTTTGGCCCTAATTCCCACACATCCGTAAGCCTCAGCTAATTTGACAAAATCAGGTAATGCAGCAGTATAACTTTCAGAATAATTTTTTTCATGAAGTAATTCTTGCCATTGTCTAACCATTCCCATGTATTCATTATTAAGAATAAATATTTTTATTGGTAAATTATATTGTACGGCGGTAGACATTTCTTGAATAGTCATCAAAACTGAAGCTTCACCAGCTATGTCAACTACTAATTTTTCTGGATGAGCTATCTGAACACCAACAGCTGCTGGTAATCCATACCCCATTGTACCTAGACCACCTGAAGTCATCCATCTATTTGGCTTATTAAATTTGTAATGTTGTGCTGCCCACATTTGATGTTGTCCCACTTCAGTTGTAATATAGGTATCTTTATTTTTTGTTAATTCATATAATCTTTGAACAGCAAATTGAGGTTTAATAATTTTATCACTATTAATAAAGTTTAGTGATTTTTTTGTTTTCCATTTTTGAATCTGTTCCCACCATTTAGATATTTTTTGTTTATTTGATTTTTCTAAATTTAGATTTTTCTTTTTTAATGTTTTAGTTGTTATATTAATAACTTCCGCAACATCCCCTTCAATTGCTAAATCAACTTTAACAATTTTGTTTATTGATGATGGATCTATATCAATATGAACTTTTTTTGATTTTGGAGAAAATTCATCGATCTTTCCTGTTATACGATCATCAAACCTTGCTCCTATATTGATTAACAAATCACAATCATGCATGGCATTATTTGCTTCGTAAGTTCCATGCATTCCAAGCATTCCAATAAATTGATTATCATTTCCAGGAAAAGCTCCAAGTCCTTGAAGTGTAGAGGTTATTGGAAACCCGGTTAACCTCACCAACTCTCTTAATAATTCACTAGCTTTTGGTCCTGAATTTATTACTCCTCCACCAGTATAAAAAATTGGTTTTTTAGCTTTACTCATTAATTCAATGAGTTGATCAATATCTTTTTGATTAAATCTATTATTTAATTTTCCATTTAATTTTTTTTCTTTTTTTGGAGATGAATATTTTGTTTTTGCAAACTGAATATCTTTTGGAATATCAACTAATACTGGTCCTGGTCTACCAGTTGTTGCTACCTTAAATGCTTCATGTATTACTCTTGATAAATCTTTTATATCTTTCACTAACCAATTATGTTTTGTACACGGTCTTGTGATACCTGTTGTATCACATTCTTGAAAAGCATCTGTTCCTATTAGGTGCGTTGGAACCTGACCTGATATACAAACTAAAGGGACAGAATCCATGTAGGCATCTGTTAAAGCTGTAACAACATTTGTAGCTCCTGGACCAGAAGTAACTAATACAACTCCCGGTTTACCGGATGATCTTGCATAGCCCTCGGCAGCATGACCTGCGCCTTGCTCGTGCCTAACCAAGATATGTTTTATAGTTGGATGATTCTTTAATTCATCATATATAGGAAGTACTGCTCCACCAGGATATCCAAAAATATGTTTTACTTTTTGGTCTTCCAAACACTTAAATACAATTTCTGCTCCTGAATATAAATTCCCCATTTGAGCAATCTATTCGACTTTATATTAATTGGTCAAGTTTAAGAGACGATTTATTTAATTTTTTTATATATTTACTGAAGTTGATCGGATGAATTTTTTTCCAAGACCCCATTCTGCTTCTAGCCCATGTAGCTTGTCTTTTGGCATATTGTCTTGTTTTAATAGAGATTAACTCTTGTGCTTTCTCCAAATTAATTTGTTTTTTTAAGTATTGGGTCAATTCAGCTATCCCAATTATTTTTTTTACACTATGATCTTTTTGAATCTTTAAATTAAGATAGGTTTTAACTTCTCCAATCGCACCTTCCTCAATCATTTTATTTGTTCTTAATAAAATTTTCTTAATAAGATCTTCCTTTTTTAAATCAATATATAATTTTAAAAATTCATTTGCTTTGAATTCTGGTTTAGTTTTATTCATCCAATCATACATAGATATTTTCGTATAATACTTTATTTCATAAGCTCTAGTTGATCTTTGAGCATCATTCGAATTAATTCTATCTTGAATTTTTGGATCAATCTTAATAAGTCTCTTATAAAATTTTTTTTGGCCTTCTTTTTTTTGTAATAATCTAATTTTTTTTCTAATCTTTATTGGAATTTCTGGAATTTCTACTAAACCATTTATTAAAGATTGAAAATATAAACCTGTACCTCCAACTAAAATTGGTATTTTTTTTCTTTTTCTAATATCTTTAATAATTTTAATTGCTGATCTTAGCCACTGTCCTGTTGAATAATTTTTATTTAAATTGACAATTCCGTACAAATGATGTCTAATTTTTTTTTGATCCCGTATTTCCGGTCTAGCTGTTAAAATTTTAAATTTTCTATAAACTTGCATACTATCAGCATTTACAATCTCGCCATTAATTTTTTTAGCTACTTTGATAGCAAAATTTGATTTACCTGATGCGGTTGGTCCTGATATTAAAATAATTTTGGACATTTTGTCCATAATTAATCTAACTTAACTCCAATGTATCTTTTTTGGTTCTGATTATTATAAATTACAATTAAAATTGTTTTTTGATTAGATTTTAAAGTAGTATCAATTATATCTTCAAGATCTTTTACAGACTTAATTTTTTTCTTTTGTGCTTCAATAATTATATTATCTACGTTTAAATTTTTTACAGGACTGTTTTCATCTATATTTGTTATAACTAATCCTGTCGTTTGGTTTGGAAGTTTTCTTTGTTCAATATCTTTTTTATTTAGAAGTCTAACCTTAATTTTTAATGATTTGATTTCAAATGTTTCTGGTTTCTTATTTTCTATCTCCTTTTTTTTTTCTTTAAAATCTTCAGAAGTTTCAAGTCTACCTAATGTAATATTTTTAATTATTTCTTTTTTATTTCTCCAAATTTTTACTTTTACTTTTTTTCCAACTTCAGTCTTTGCAACTATCATTGGAAGTTCTTTCATTTCTTTTATTTTTTCACCATTAAATTCTAAAATTATATCTCCTGCTTTTACGCCAGCTTTATCTGATGGGCTATTTTCTGCTACGCTTGCAACTAAAGCACCTCTTGGTTTATCTAATTTTTCTACTTCAGCTATTTCTTTTGTAACGTCTTGAATCCTAACTCCTAGCCAACCTCTTTTTGTTTCCCCAAATTCTACTAGTTGATCTATTACAATTTTTGCACTGTTAGATGGTATTGAAAAACCTATTCCAATAGAACCACTTCTTCCTAAAATTGCTGTATTAATTCCTATCACGTCTCCGTTCATATCAAACAAAGGACCTCCAGAATTTCCTGAATTTATTGAAGCGTCTGTCTGTATATAATCTTCATATCTTGATAATCCTATTGATCTATTTCTAGCAGAAATTATTCCTGATGTTACTGTACCACCCAAACCAAATGGATTACCAATTGCAATTACCCAGTCACCAATTCTAGCATTATCTGAATTACCAAACTTAATGGGAATAAATTTTTCTTTTGTATCCAATTGTAGAACTGCAATATCAGATAAAGGGTCTGCACCTATAACTTTAGCTTTAAACTCTTTATCACCATTTACTCTAACAATAATGTCTTCTGCATCCTGAATTACATGATTATTAGTTACGACTAGCCCCTTTTCATCAATTATAAATCCTGAACCTAAAGCTGAAGACTGTCTTTCTTGAGGAACTCCAAACTCTTTAAACATATCTTCAAGTGGTGAACCAGGAGGGAATTGAAAATTTGGAAAAGGATTACTTCTAGTAACTATTGTTTGAGTTGTTGAAATATTTACTACAGAAGGCATCAATTTTTCTGCTAAATCAGCAAATGAAGCTGGAGTATCTTTTGCGTAAATTTTTGGAAAGTAGCCGATTATAAAAAATACTATTAATAATTTTTTTATTTTATTCATTCTATTTTTTAATGTACCAAATAATAATAAATCCTATAATACTAAATATTAGCCCACCTACTCTAAGTTGACTACTTCCAACATCATTTAATTTTAACAACATAGATTTCATTTTTGATGGAAATAAGGCGTACAAAATTCCTTCAATAAAAAGAAAAAGCCCAAAAGCTATAATAAGCTCCTTCATTGTAAGGTTATTGTTTTTGTTTAATATTTCCGAAGAATTTAAAAAACTCACTATCTGGAGATAAGATTAATGATGTATCTCCACCTATTAACGCTGTCTCATAAGCTTGCATTGCTCTATAAAATGCAAAAAACTGAGGATCTCTTCCAAATGCTTCAGCAAAGATTTTATTTCTTTGACCATCACCTTCACCTTTCATAATCTCAGATTTTTTTTGAGCATCGGCCAAAATTACTGTTACTTCTTTATCAGCAGTTGATGTAATAGTAACTGCCATTTCCGCACCTCTAGCTCTAAATTCTTTTGCTTCTCTTTCTCGTTCAGTTTGCATTCTTCTATAGATCGCTTCACTATTCGCTTGTGGAAGATCTGCTCTTTTAATTCTTACATCAACAATTTTAATTCCAAAATTTTCAGCTTCAGTATTTACTCCTTCTTGTATTAAAGCCATCTGTTTGGTTCTATCTTTAGATAATAAAGTTTGTAATTCTTGTTGACCTAAAACATTTCTAATTCTTGAGTTAATAATTGTTGATAATCTTGATCTTGCAACTCTTTCATTTCCAACAGAAATATAAAATTTTAAAGGATCTACAATCTTGAACCTTGCAAATGCATCTACAATTAATCTTTTCTGATCCGAAGCAATTACTTCTTCAGGGGGAGTGTCTAAGTTTAAAATTCTTTTATCTAAAAAAA
The DNA here is from genome assembly GCA_902579985.1 of uncultured Pelagibacteraceae bacterium. Taxonomy (GTDB): domain Bacteria; phylum Pseudomonadota; class Alphaproteobacteria; order Pelagibacterales; family Pelagibacteraceae; genus Pelagibacter. Next base: position 164,122 of record CACHIV010000001.1, read on the forward strand.
CTACATTTTGAATAAAAGGAATCTTAAAATTTAAACCAGGTTTTAATATTATTCTTTTTGGATCACCAAATTGTAGTACAATTGCCTGATTAACTTCTTTAACAATAAATATTGAGAAAAAAGCAGTCGCTGCTAATACAAGAATTACAGGTAATAATATTTTTTTTGTCATTTAATTAGTAGCTTTCTTTTTATTTAACTCAGGAAGTGGAAGATAAGGAACTACTCCTGATCCTGCGTTCTTTTCAATAATTACTTTTTCAATATCAGCTAAAACTTTTTCCATGGTCTCTAAATACATTCTTTCTTGAGTGACCTCTTTAGCTTTGACATATTCATTATAAATTGAAACAAATCTGCTAGCTTCACCTTCTGCTTTTGCTACTACTTCTTTTTTGTAAGCTTCAGCTGCTTGTAAAATTTTTTGTGCTTCCCCTCTTGCTCTTGGAATTACATCATTAGCATAAGCTTCGGCTTCGTTTTTAGATCTTTCCATATCAGCTCTAGCAGCTTGAACATCTCTAAATGCGTCAATTACTTGATCAGGTGGATCCGCTTTTTGAGTTTGTACTTGAGTGATTTGAATACCACTATTATATTCATCCAAAATCGCTTGAATAATTTCTTGTGTTTCAATCTCAATTTTTGCTCTTCCTTCAGTTAAGATTGGTTGAATAGCACTTTTCGCAATAACTTCTCTCATGGCAGTTTCTGCTGCTGCTTTTACTGTTCCTTGAGGATCTTGTATTTGGAATAAAAATTTTCCTGCATCTTTAATTACCCAAAAAACAGAAAAATCAATGTTTACGATATTTTCATCTCCTGTTAACATTAAGCTTTCTTGTGGAACATCTGCTACTCCACCACCTTGTGAAAAGCCGCTATCTCTCTCAGATCTAAATCCGATATCCATTCTATTAACTTTAGTAACTTTAGGTGTTTGAACTGATTCAACTGGAAAAGGAATATGATAATTTAGCCCTGGCTGAGTAGTTTTTACGAACTTACCAAATCTTAAAACTACGCCCTGTTCGTCGGGTAAAACTCTATAAAGGCCACTTGCCAACCAAACAAAACCCAAAATTATTAAAACTAAAACAGCTTGTTTACCACCCGAAGAACCTCCTCCAGGTAAAAATTTTTTTATCTTCTCTTGAAATTCTCTTATAATTTTTTCTATATCAGGGGGTGTGGGACCTCTTCTAGATCCGTTACCATTACCGCCTCCAGGAGGTGTTCCCCAAGGGCTTCCACCTCTTTGTTGAAAATCGTCAGACATACACTATCTATATAGTGTTTAATTCTCTAAAAACAAGTTAAGATAAAAATATGACCGATAAAAAGCCTGAACTAAGTGCCGCAATGAAAAAGAGGCTTGAGCCAAAGAAATTCACTAAAAATCCTATATTGGGAACAAAATTTACGATAGCAATTTCAAGTGCCAAAGGAGGCGTAGGTAAATCTACCTTTGCTACTAACCTAGCCTTGGCACTAAAACATATTGGATGTAAAGTTGGTTTACTTGATGCTGACATCTATGGTCCTTCTATTCCCAAGATGTTTGATATTAACGAAAAACCCAAAAGTGACGGCAAAACATTAACTCCGATAGTTAAATATGATATTCAATGTATGTCGATAGGTTTTTTAGCAGATCAACAAACACCTATGATTTGGCGTGGTCCAATGGTTACGAGTGCTATTAAAACTTTTACACAAAAAGTTTCATGGAAGGATTTAGATTTTATAATTGTAGATATGCCTCCTGGAACAGGTGATACACAATTAACTTTTTCACAAGAAATTAAAATGGATGGAGCGATTATAGTATCCACTCCTCAAGAAGTTGCCTTATTAGATGTAAAAAGAGGAATAAAAATGTTTGATAAACTAGGTGTAAAAATTTTAGGGTTAGTTGACAATATGAGTTTTTTTACTGGAGATGATGGAAAAAAATATAAAATTTTTGGAGATGGAGGAGTTAAAAAAACTGCTGAAGAATTCAATAAAGAATTTCTTGGAGAAATTCCAATTAATCCAGAAGTTGGAAAATGTGCTGATGAAGGAAAACCTCTAGTTGAGTTTGACCCCGAACATGAAATTTCAAAAATATATATTGATTTTGCGAATAAAATTAAATCAATTTATCTTTAAGATCGAAAGCAATCATTAATTCATTCCATTCTCTTTTTGATAAACCAGACTCATCAATCTTAACTTCTTCACCCTTAATAAGTTTTTGAATTATAATTTTTCCTTTAGCAGAAACTTCTGTACCTCCAACTCTATAATCCATAAATGCGTCATATGTTATTGGAACCCATTTTTTTACTGTATCCAACATAATATCTGCATACACTCTAATCTCATACTGTGCATGGCTATCTGCCCTCAATCTTAAAAAATTCATTAAATTTAATAAATCTGTTTTCCAATACCACTGAGTGTAAGTATTTAAAGTTAAATTCATTCTAGCCAATTCTCTAGCTAGTCCTTTTTTATTTTCATCAATAGTAGTGCCATCATATCTTTCATTAAGCATTGTCTCATAATTTTTATAAGTTCTTTCAGCATCATTTTTAAGAAGATCTAAAACATCCTTTGCTTGATCTCCTTCAAGAATGTCGCCTCTACCTTGTCTATTATTTTTTGACTGAGCTGCTAAATTCTCATTTGTTGGTAAATAAAATTCTTTATCTAAAATAGAATATCTGGCAGAATATTCATTTACGTTTGCTGTTCTGTGTCTTATCCATTGACGCGCAATAAATATAGGCAACTTTACGTGATATTTAATCTCACACATTTCAAAAGGTGTACTATGCCAATGTCGCATTAAATATTTTATCAAGCCCTTATCGGTAGAAACTTGTTTCGTACCTTTTCCGTATGAAACTCTTGCTGATTGAACAATTGATGTATCATCTCCCATGTAATCAACAACTCTAACAAAACCATGATCAAGAGCTGGAATAGCCTCATATAAAATTTTTTCTAATTCAGGGACAGTCACCCTTTTAGTTTTATTACTTTGTAATTGTTGATTTTTAATCTCTTCTGATTGTTCTTTAGTTAATTTCATTAATGGTGTTGAATCTATTGTAATTCCTTTTATATTAATAAAGTTGGTTTTCCAACTATGACGATAAACGAATTTCGTAATAACCATTGCGGACGTGGGGGCAGTACCCACCACCTCCACCATTTTCAACTTATGGGGGTGAACTAGATTCGACGAGTGACTAAAAGTTGTTCTTTCGTTCGGAATTGTTCCTCCGAAAAGGGCTATTTTATAAATGCTAACGAAAGTTACGCAATTGCTGCTTAATTAATTTATTAATTAAGTAAACGGGGTTCGGGGCACCTGGCAACAGAACGCCCCTTCCTATTTTAAAATAAGTTTTGATTTTCAACGTAAATTTAAAAATACAACTTTGTTGGACGACTATGAGTCAGAATTGTAATCTTTAGCAACCTGCTTCTGACATACCTTCCAAAACTCCACCCCAAAAACCAGTTGGCTGTCTATTTGGATCGCTATTAGCTTTTTTAATTCTTTCACACCTCAAAACTTTTTTCAAAGCTTCCTCTTCTTGTCTAGCCATATCTAGTTGCATCATGCAACCAGAGAAAGATTCAGAGTCATCCTTAAAACCATAATTTCTACATTTAATTTTGTCTCCTTCAATTATTTGTCTTTGCATTTCTAGCTCTCTTTCCTTTCTATCTGCTTCATTTTGAAGGGCCCATTCATTCATTTGAGCACAACTTAATAAAAATAAGTTTAAAAAGATTAGACAAAAAATTTTTTTCATTAATTAAAAATACTAATAAGGTTATATTTGTCTAATCCTACTAAAATTAAAAAGATTACTGCCGCAAAAATTATACTCCAAAATAAATTCATATAAAATTGAGAATGAACCATACTTGTCATTCTCTCATATCTATCATGGATAATATCAGCACTAAATTTTTTTTTATTTTGCAAGTCGTAAGTTTCATTTTGCCATAATAATTGACTTAAAAATAAACAAGCACAAATTAGCAAAATTATAATTACGAATAATAAAGCATTTGTCATATCATTCCTTTTGTATATCCAAGGTTATCAAATCATGTGCTCTGTGACGACCATATTTTTGGTCGGCATTTAGTCGGAATTATTCTATAAATTACGTAATTTAATTATTGCTAATTGCTCAAATATAAGGATTATTGAAACAAAGTTCGGGGCACCTGGCAACAGAACGCCCCTTTTTAATCAAATATTTTCTATATTTTATTCTGTTAAATTTATCTTTGGCACACTAGTGGCACAATTATAAATTATTTATTTTTGCAATCATGCCCGCCTCGTAGTGACCGGGTACGTTACACGCTGCCTCAAGATCAGCATTAGTATAAAATTTCCAAATTAATTCAGCACTCTGGTTCGGCTCTAACAACACACTATTAGAGTGAGAATGACTCATAGAATGATCTTTTTTTGATAATTCTTTCATTTTTTTTTTATCAATTCTATCAACTAACAATATTTCATTTTCTACCATTTTCATCATTTCTGGTTGATGTTTCAGGTGCATAGCTTTAGTAGCAATATTAAATTCATGAACTAGTTCCCCATAATTATAAACAATAAACTTTATAGTTTGGTTTTTCTTTATTTCAAATTTATTTGGCTCATAATAATTGTCATACATTTTAACTAAGATAACTTTAGAAACTTCAGCTGGATCTCCTTTTTCACCTATCATATTCATCGTGCCACCAAAAGAGATGCTTGGTATTAAAATTAATAATAATATAATTTTTTTCATGTTCTATAATAAAATTCTATATAAAATTTAATATTGTGAATTTTGGCACAGTAGTGGCACAATATTTATTAAATTATAGATTTTTCAATTCAAATTATTCTCGAATAATGCTACAAAGTTCGGGGCACCTGGCAACAGAACGCCCCTTAATAACTTACTTACAAACTTTTTTATAAGTTAAATATCTTATCGTATTAGGTTCAGCAGTAACCCAAATATTTGGTGGATTATGATCACCTAAAAATTCACCCTCTCCCATAAATTCTGAATAAAAATTAAATACGTGATCCTTCCCGCTTAAATTATTACAGTTTACTTCTGTATAAGTTAGAGAAGATTTCCAAAATATGTCTTCGTTTTGAATAAGATAATTTACCAAATGCCAAAAATGAATATTTGTTCCCTCTTTCTTTAATTTGGTCATATCTATATAATGTTCGCTATTTTGATCAGAATGAATTTTATTCCACTCAGCAAAACCAATAGTGCTCCAAAACAAACTTAATATAATACATAGGTATATTTTTTTCATAACATCATTTTTATCAAATCTACAATGAAGTATAAGATTTAAAAAGCAACTAAAAACAAAATAAGTCATTCTAGCAATGAAGTTAGCAATGAAGTATTTTGATAAAACGAGCAAATATGCTATTTTCTTATCTATTGCCAGGCAACAGAACGCCCCTTATTAATTAAATAAGATCTAATATTCCTTCTGCGGAGGAAATACCACAACTTTTAGTTTCTTCTTCCTCTTGAATATTCAAAACTTTCATATTTTGAATGATCATTGCGTAACGACTTGATCTAATTCCCATCCCTTTAGAATTTCTATCAACTTCTGCACCAATTGATTTTGTAAATGATAAATATGGATCTGCTAACATAGATATGTTATTTTCAACATTATTGGCTTCACCCCAAGCATTCATCACATGAGGATCGTTCACAGATATACAAAATATTCTATCAATTCCCTTAGATTTTAATTTTTCAACATTTTTTACATACCCAGGTAAATGAAGTTTAGAACATGTATGGGTATAAGCTCCTGGTAATCCAAACAATAATATTTTACTGTTTCCTAAGGTTTCTTTGATGCTTTGCTCCTTTGGTTCACCATCTTTTAAAATATAGATTTGTACCTCTGGTATAGAATCGTTTACTTTTAATTTCATTTTTTGCTTCTAGCAGAGTTTTTTACTTCTTCAATGTCACTTTTTAACACTTCAAAGTTTTCATCTTTGTCATTAAATAATAAGCGACGATCTAACATCTATAAACTTAATTTAAAATTTTTTATAAATTTGAATATGACTTATTTAAATGGAACTATTGAACCAGTATATTTTTTATTAACATCGATAGCATTTATAATATTAAGTGCAATTCAATATACGAAAGTTGGAAAAACTATAGAAACAATTTATCTCGCAATTTTGTCTGTTTTCTTCCTGATTTGTTATTTTACTGTTATTCTTTTAACTTAATAAATGAATGATAAACAGATCAACTTTAACGTCTCTGCGACATAAATTTTAATGATATTCTTTATAATAAAGAACATTATTTTAAAAAAACTTTATAGAAGGTATCAAATGAAAAAAATATTATTTACATTTATATTATTAATGTTTGCAAATACTGCTTACGCAGGTTCTTGTATGACAATGGCTTCAAAAATAGATGCTAAAATTGAAGAAGTTCAAAAACTTCGTGATCAAGCAATGAAAGCTCATGAAGCTGGTGATCATGCAAAATCAGATGAATTATTTGCAAAAGCTATGGAACTTTTAAAATAATTAAATCTTAAGGGGCTTCTTATAGATAGATGCCCCTTAACTATAAAATTTCATTCAATAAATTTACTTAAGTTTGGTTTAAAATAATTAGGACCTTTCATTACTTTACCAAATTCATTATAAATTGGTTTACCGTCTTTACCTAACTTACTCATATTTGAATTCTGAACTTCGTCAAAGCATTTATCTAAATCAATACCAAAGGCATGTCCTGCTCCGTAGGTCACATAAAGAATATCGGTCAATGCATCAGCTACCTCAAGTAAATCTTTATTGTTCATGGCTTCTGTAAGTTCATTCAATTCTTCTCTTATGAGATTTAACCTAAGTTTATTGATTTTGTCTGAGCTAAATGAGGGTTTCTCTTTAACTTCTTGCCCAAAAGTTTTCATAAAAATTCCTACCTTACTAAAATTTGACATATTGCTCCTGTAAGTTTTATAAAATTAATGTATATTATAATAATTTATTAATTACTTATTAATCAATGAAATTAAGAAAAGAATTCGACAGTATAGGCTCTATCAATGTACCAAATGATAAATATTGGGGAGCATCAACACAAAGATCAAAAAAATATTTTGATATTGGTGAATTTTTAGTAAGGCCTGTCTTAATTAGGTCAATTGCAATAATAAAAAAAGCTGCTGCAATAGTTCATGCAAAAGAAAAACAAATTTTACCACATATTTCTAAGTCGATAGTTAAAGCCTCTAATGAAATAATTTCTGGTAAGTTAGACAAACACTTTCCTTTAAAAGTTTGGCAAACAGGTTCTGGTACTCAAACAAATATGAATGTAAATGAAGTTATTGCTAATAGAGCTATCGAGATACTTGGAGGAAAAAAAGGATCAAAAAAACCTGTCCATCCTAATGATCATGTAAATAAATCACAATCAACTAATGATGTATTTCCTACAGCTATGCATATAGCGATAGCAATAGAAACAAAAGCAAAGCTCTTGCCCTCACTTGAGTTATTAAATAAAGAACTAAAGAAAAAAATTTCACAATTTAAAAAAATAGTTAAAGTTGGGAGAACTCATTTACAAGATGCAACTCCGTTATCCTTAGGTCAAGAATTTTCAGGCTATCAATCTCAATTAGAAGATTGTATAAAAAGAATAAAAAATGCAATTAATGAAATATATTATTTAGCTCAAGGAGGCACTGCAGTAGGTACTGGTATTAATAGCAAAAAAGGTTTCGACAAAAAAATTATAACTGAAATAAAAAAAATAACTAAGCTTCCATTTAAGCCAACAAAAAATAAATTTGCTGCTTTAGCTGCTCACGATGAAATTGTAAATTTTTCTGGTACATTAAATACTACTGCAGTTTGTTTAATGAAAATTGCTAATGATATAAGATTTCTTGGATCTGGTCCTAGAGCAGGTTATGGTGAATTAATTTTACCTGCTAATGAGCCAGGTTCTTCAATTATGCCGGGCAAAGTAAATCCTACTCAATCAGAAGCAGTAACTATGGTTTGTGTAAAAGTGATTGGAAATCATAATGGTATTACAATGGCAGGCTCGCACGGCCATTTTGAATTAAATGTTTTTAAACCTTTAATTGCACATAATATTTTACAATCTATAGATCTATTAGCAGACAGTTCTAAAAATTTTGGTTTATATTGTGTTAAAGGACTAAAGGCTGACAAAAACAAAATAAAAGATTATTTAGAAAATTCTTTAATGTTAGTTACTGCTTTAGCGCCAAAGATTGGATATGACAATGCTGCAAAAATAGCAAAAGCAGCTTTAAAAAATAAAACAACTTTAAAAGCTGAGGCTCTAAAGTCAGGATTAATCAATGAAAAAGATTATAATAAAATTGTTGATCCTAAAAAAATGATTTATCCTTCGTAAATTTCTAATAATTCATTAATCAACCTTCTCCCTCTAGTAATATTGTTTAAATTATTATCATTAAAACCTGTCATTATTCTTAAAAATTGTTCATCTACCTTGTTATTATCTACTCTTACATTGTTAAATCTAATTTGATTGCTTAAAAAATCATAATCTAGATTTACTATAATTTTTTTAATTAATTTTCTTGATTTCTTACTTGTATTTAAAAAAGTGAATAAATTATTAATATCTTTTATATCTATAAGTAAATCTGTATTTAATAATAATTTATTATTTTTAACAAATAAATTACTATTATTTAGTTCTAAAATACCAATCTTATCGTTAATAAATTTTGTGTTATTAAAATTAATTCTTCCATTAACGATATTAAAGTTAATTTTAGCATTTTGAAAAATTTTGTTGCTAAATTTTGATTGTGTTTTTGCAGAAATTTTAACACTTATATTATCATTTGTGAGTAATCCTGATTTTATTAATTCAGTAAAAATTGAATTAATATTAAATAATTTTAATACATCGAAATTACCTAAATCAATATTTAAATCTAAATCAAAAGGGTTAATTGAAAGCTTTCCCTCATAATATGGTTCTAAATTTTTTATTTTTGAGTTCTCTGACTTAAAAAAAACCAAATTATCTTTTACATAATATTCCGAAGTCATTGAGGAATTAATAAAAGAAACAATATTTTTTCCTTTAATAGATTCATTTTTATCTTTAGTTGATTTATTAAAAACATTTAATTTAAGAGATTTAGATTTAAAATTAATTTCCTTTATTAATTTAGATTCATTTTGGCTATTAAAATTAAAAATAAAAGGTATCGCAAAAATTTCTCCATTTAATTTGAAAAAATTCAATAATTTTTCATTATCAAAAAAAAGTTGTGCGTCTTTTATTTTAGCAATTGCAAGTATTTGATCTAAATTATCTTTAAAAAAAATTTTACTATTATTAATCTTGACCTTTTTATGTGAAAATTGCCTATTGCTAAATTCATTAAGTATTTTAAAATCATTTCTTATCAGAGAAAAATTGGCATTTTTTATAACTACTTTTTTAATGCTCATTTTTTCTTTATCAAAAAAATTTTTCTGATTTAAAAATATTTTTAAATCTTTTATTTCAGCTATCGATTTAGACTCTTTCATATCTTTAACTAAAATTTTAGAATCTTTTATTGCAAAATGAGGTGCTGGAAGAATACGATATGTAATATCAGCTGAAGAACTTACGTTGATTCTAAATTCGTTAAGAAGTTTATTCTCAATTTTGTTTTGTACCCAATTTTTTTCATATAAAAGAGGTACTAATAAGTAAAATAAATAAATAAATATTGAAATAAATATAATTATAAAATATCTATTAAAATTACTTATTTTAATATTATTTACTTTTATATTATCATTTGTTTTATTCTGAACTTTGAATATTCTCTTACTAACAAAGTTATTAAAATTTTTAATAATATTTTTCATAAATAATATTTAAATTTAATTAGCTTATAATGAATTTTTAAAAATGATAAACTCTGAATACTTAAATAATCTTAATAATGCTCAAAAGGAGGCTGTTTTACACATTGATGGACCTTTATTAATAGTTGCAGGAGCTGGATCTGGAAAAACTAAAGTTTTAACATCTAGAATCGCACATATCATAAAAGAAAAAAAAGCATTTCCTAACCAAATTTTAGCAGTAACTTTTACCAACAAAGCGGCAAAAGAAATGCAAAATAGAGTAAGTAAAATGCTTAAATCAACCGCAACAGGTTTATCATGGTTAGGCACTTTTCACTCTATTTGTGCAAAATTATTAAGAAAGCATGCCTCAGCAGCTAACCTAAATTCAAATTTTACAATTATAGATACAGATGATCAAATCAGGCTAATTAAAAATATTTGTAAAAGTGAAAACATTGATGTCAAACAACTATCACCAAGATTTATACTTGCAATAATAGATCGTTGGAAAAATAAAGGATACTATCCAGCTGAAGTTATAATAAATAAAAAAGATATTTATGAAAAAACTATTTTACCTTTATATAAAATATACCAACAAAAACTAATAGATTTAGATTCTTGTGATTTTGGTGATTTAATTTTACATACTGTAAAAATTTTAGAAAACAATCCAGATATAAGAAAAATATACACTAATAATTTTAAATATATTCTTGTTGATGAATACCAAGATACAAACTTTATTCAAAGTAAATGGCTAAATTTATTATCTGAAAAATATAAAAATATATGTTGTGTCGGTGATGATGATCAATCTATTTATAGCTGGAGAGGTGCTGAAATAAAAAATTTTTTAGAATTTGATCAGGTTTATAAAAATACGAAAGTAATTAGACTTGAAGAAAATTATAGATCCTCTCAAAATATTTTATCTGTAGCTTCAAATCTAATAGCAAATAATCAAAATAGAGTTGGAAAAACATTAAAAACTTCTATGAAAGAAGGTGATTTGGTTAAATTGAATTGTTTTAAAAATGGCAAAGATGAAGCTATTGGGGTTTCTGATGAAATAGAAAAAAAATTAAAAAAAAAGTTTTCTTATAATAATATTGCAATTTTAGTTAGAGCTATATTTCAAACTAGAGAATTTGAAGAGAGATTTTTAAAAATTGGTATGCCTTATAGAATTTTAGGAGGAACAAAATTTTATGAAAGAGCTGAAATCAAAGATTGTGTTGCTTATTTAAGATTAATTTATCAAAAAAAAGATGATTTAGCTTTTGAAAGAATAGTGAATAATCCTAAACGATCTGTAGGAGATAGCACTTTGAAGATTATACACGAATTTGCAAAAAAAAATAGTTTAAGCTTAGAGATGGCCTCTGAAAGAATGATAGAGATAAATTTAATTAAACCTAAAACAAAAGTTGGGCTTAATTTGTTTTTAAACTTATTAAATAAATGGAGAAATGATTTAACAATAAAAAAAATAAATCATATTAAATTATTACAAATTATTTTAGATGAATCAGGATACTCAGCTTTTTTGAAAAATAAAAAAGATGTTGATAATGAAAATAGATTAGAAAATATAAAAGAATTGCTAAGTGCAATGAAAGAATTTGATAATTTAGAGAGTTTTTTAGAACATGTTTCGCTTGCGACATCTATTGATCAAAAATGGGACGGAGAAAAAGTAAATATGATGACAATGCATGCTGCTAAAGGATTAGAATTTGATGTAGTTTTTTTACCTGGTTGGGAAGAAGGATTATTTCCTCATCAAAAATCAATTGAAGAAAAAGGACAAAACGGCTTAGAGGAGGAGCGACGTTTAGCCTATGTAGGAATTACTAGAGCGAAAAAAAAAGCTATAATATCATTTTCTATGAATAGATTTTATCAAGGCGATTGGATAGATAGTATGGCATCAAGATTTATAGAGGAATTACCAGAAAAACATTTAGAAAAAAATTCATTTTTTGACGAAGAAAATAATCAAGATCAGGATTTTGATTTTAATCAAGATTTTGAAATAGAAGAAGGCACAAGAAGCCCTGGATGGATAAGATACCAAAAAAGAATAAAATGAGTAAAAAAATCAAAATTTTAAGAGGTAAGTTTGAAAAATATAATATTGATGGATATGTTGTTCCTAAAAATGATGAATATTTCAATGAATATTCAAAAATTAACAGACTAAAAATTATATCTAATTTCAGCGGTTCAGCTGGGATAGCAATAATTTTAAAAAATAAAAATTATTTATTCACAGATGGAAGATATACAATTCAAAGTCAAATCGAATCTGGAAAAAATTTTAAAATAGTAAATTATGAAAAAATTATTGATTGTAATTTGTTTAAAAATTTAACTTTAGGTATTGACCCAAAGTTATTTACATACAATCAAATAAATAAATTTTTTAATAAAAATAATAAAATTAAATTTATTAAAAATAATTTAGTCGATGAAATTAAGATTAATAAAATTAGTAATAATATTCCATTTTTTTCATTAAATAAAAATATAGTAGGAGAAAGTAGTGCTTCTAAAATTAATAGAATAAGTAAATATCTAAAAAAAAAAAATTCAGATTATTTATTTGTAAGTGCTCCTGAAAATGTAGCCTGGATTTTAAACATTAGAGGAAAGGATGTTTCTAATAGTCCAATTCCAAATTGTAGACTAATTATTAGTAAAACAAAAAAAAAATTTTTAATATGTAGACCTAAAAAAATTAATAAACTTATCAATAAAAAAATAATTAACTCAAATGAATTTATTGATACTAATAATTTTTCAGAAAAAATTATCCAACTTAAAGGAAATAGATTTATAATAGATAATAAATCTTGCTCAATTTTCCATGAGGATATCATTAAATCTAAATTTAAAATTATAAGAAGAGAAGATCCAACATACCTTTTAAAAGCTATAAAGAATAAAATAGAAATAAAAAATATGATTGATACACATATTTTAGATGGTGCTGCATTAACAAAATTTATCTATTGGATAAAAAAGATTAATAAAAAACAAATAAATGAAGTACAGGCACAAAATAAACTAGAAAGTTTTAGAAGAATGAATAAAAATTATTTATATCCAAGTTTTGATACAATTGCTGGTTCAGGAAAGAATGGTGCTATAGTTCATTATAGAGCTAATATAAATAACTGTAAAACTATAAAAAAAAAGGATATTTTTTTGTGTGACTCTGGAGGTCAATACAAGTATGGAACCACAGATGTGACAAGAACAATTTGTTTTTCAAATCCTAAAACACACATCAAAAATATTTTTACTAAAGTTTTAAAAGGACATATTGCTGTAGCTACTACCAATTTGAAAAAAGATAATATTGGAAAAAAAATTGATAAACGTGCTAGAAAATTTCTAAAAAAAAGTAATTTAGATTATGCACATGGGACTGGCCATGGTGTAGGCTTTTTTCTGAATGTTCATGAGGGACCTCAATCGATATCCCAAATTAATAAAGTTAAAATAATGGAAGGAATGATTTTAAGCAATGAACCTGGTTATTATAAAAAAGATAACTTTGGAATACGAATTGAAAATCTTATATATGTAAAAAAGAATAAAAAACTTTTTTTTGAAAATTTAACCTTAGCTCCTATCGAAAAAGAATTGATTAATTATAATCTTTTAAACACCCTTGAAAAAAATTATTTATTAAAATATCATCTTGAAGTTTATTCTAAAATTTCAAAGTATTTAAATTTAAAAGAACGTAAATGGTTAGCTAGTTTTATTTAGCATTTTTAGGAATTGATTTTGATCCAAAATACTTATTTTAAGCTCTTTTGCTGTTTCTACTTTTCTCTTAGTTGGTTTTTCACCAACTATTAAATAATCTAATTTTTTTGAAACAGTACTAATAGTACTTCCAGAATTTTCTTCAATTAAAGATTTTGCTTCTACTCTACTAATTCCATTAAGTTTTCCTGTTAACAAAAATGTTTGATTTTTTAATAATCCGTTTTTTTTTTGAAATAATGAATCTTTTATAGTTAATATTTTTTGCAATTTTTCTATTACATTTAAATTAGCTTTATTATTGAAAAAATTTTTTACCGAATTTACTTGGGTCTCTCCAATACCATCAATATTTAATAATTCATTATATTTATTATTTTTGGATAGTTCTTTCAAATTTGAAAAAGACTTAAAATATTTTGATAAAAGTTTTGCATTTTCTAAGCCAATGTGTCTTATGCCTAAAGAATAGATAAATTTTTCTAAAGATATATTCTTTTTTTGTTCAATTGAATATTTTAAATTTGCAACAGATTGCTTTCCCCACCCTTCCATTTTTTCAATTTTTTTAAAATCTAATAAAAAAATATCCTGAGGTAATTTAATTAATTTTAATTTCCAAAAATTTTCTACTATTTTTTTTCCAAAACCCTCGATATTAAAAGCTTCTTTTGATACAAAATGTTTCAATTTTTCTATTGCAATTTTTTTACACTCATAACCCTCACTAGTACATCTTCTTACTGCATCATTTTTTTTTGTAATTTCATTAAATTCCTTAATAGTTTTTGATCCACATGATGGACATTTATTAGGAAATAAAAACTTAGAACTATTTTTGGATCTTTTTTTAACATCTACAGACAAAATATGTGGTATCACATCTCCTGCTCTTTCAACTGTTACAATGTCTCCAACTCTGATATCTTTTCTATTAATTTCATCTTCATTATGCAAAGTTGCATTAGATACTAAAACTCCTCCTATACTTATAGGTTTTATTTTTGCAACTGGGGTTAAGGCACCAGTCCTCCCAATTTGAATCTCTATACCTAAAATTTTCGAAATTGCTTTATTAGATGCAAATTTATGAGCAATAGCCCATCTTGGAGCATTAGCTACATTACCTAATCTTTTTTGTAATTGAAAATTATTAATTTTATAAACTATACCATCAATATCAAAATTTAATTGGGTTCTTTTTTTTTCAATCTCGTAATAATTAATCATTAAATTTTTAACTCCATTAATTAATTTATTCATAGGATTTGTTTTGAAACCCCATTCATTTAATTTTTTCAAAAATTCAAATTGATTTCCAACTTTTAATCCTTTTTCAAAACCAAAAGTATATGCAATAAATTTTAAAGGAATTTTTTTTGTATCCTCAGGATTTTTTTGTCTTAAAGAACCTGATGCAGCATTTCTTGGATTTGCAAATTTTTCTTTTAAAACTTCAAAATCACTATTTTGTATAAAAACTTCTCCTCTAATATCAATTTCTTCTGGAAAATCTTTTGATAAGATTTTTTTGGGAATGTCTTTTATTGTTGCAAGATTTGTAGTTATATCTTCACCTTCTTTTCCATCCCCCCTAGATAAACCAGATATAAACTTTCCATTCTTATAAATTAATGAAGCTGAAATACCATCTATCTTTGGCTCTGCACTATAAAAAATTTCAAAATTTTCTTTCTGAGATATAAAATTTAAAATCCTTTTTTCAAAATTTAACAAATCTTGTTCAATAAAAGCATTTCCCAAAGAAAGCATTGGAACTTTATGTTTTATTTTTTGAAAATTTTTTGATGGTTTAAATCCAACACTTGATGAGGGAGAATAAGGATTTTTTAAAAATTTGTATTTTTTTTCTAAATCTAAAATTTCAACTTTGAGATTATCAAATTCAGCATCAGCAACCAGAGATTTGTTTTTATCATAATAATTTTGGTTGTAATGTCTAAATTTTTTTATTTTTTCTAGGTAATTTTTTTTAATTTCTTCTTTTCCCATTTTAAAAAAAAGATCTAATTTTCTCTATTAATTTTTCCTTTTTATTTTCTTGTTTTATTTTCTTTCTTTTCTCATATTTTTTATTAAATACTTGATAAGATTGTTCATACCACTCACTCGAATTATAGTTATATCCAAGAGTTTTTGCATATTTTTTTGCTTCACTCTCTAACCCAATTATATAATGGACTTCAACTAGTCTATGAAGTGCTTCTTCAATATATATTGTTGTATCATAATTATTAACAATATTTTTTAACCTATTTATAGCAGCTACCCATTTCTTTTTTTTAATATAATGTCTAGCAATGTATAATTCTTTTGCTGCTAGAAAATCATGTATTAAGTCTATTTTATATTTTGCATCTAAAGCATAATCAGTATCTGGAAATTGATTTAAAATTATTTCAAAATATTCTTTTGATTTCAATAAATGTAACAAATCTTTTTTCTCGTCTACTATGCTATCATAATAACATATAGCTAAAAGATAATACGCATAATCCAAATTTTCATTAGTTGAATATAATTTAATAAATCTTTTGAGTTCACTTATAGAATTACTATAATATTGATAAGACCAATAACTATAAGCAGACATTAATGATGCTCGTGAAGCCCATTCTGATTGAGGAAATAAAATCTCTACTTCATTAAATTTTTTTGCAGCATAATTTGCATCTCCCATGTTTAAAGCTTCCAATCCTTCATTATAAGCTTTTATCATTTCAGTTTCTATGTCATCGCTTACAATAGTATTCTCAGCCACTTTTTGTGAAGAACAAGAATTTAAAATTATAAAAAATAATATAATTATTATATTTAAAAACCTCATAATAATTTTTAACAAATTTTTTAGAAAATTTATAGTTTTAAGCTATAGATTTTAGCTGGTTTCTATTTAAAAGTGTGTGTGGAAGGTTCTTTTCTTTAATTTCAAATAAAGAATAATTACCATTATTTGAAAAAACTTTTCTTAAAAGTTGATTAGTTAACTTATGGCCTCCTTGAGAACAAGTTATTTTTCCTATTATTTTATGTCCCGTTAAATAAAGATCCCCAAGACAATCTAAAATTTTATGATTTACAAATTCTTTTTTGTTTCTAAGTCCCTTTTGATTTAAAATTTCATTATTTTTTACAACAATCGCATTTTCTAAATTTCCACCTTTTGCTAATCCTAATTCTTTTAACTTATTAATATCCTCGAATAAACAAAATGTTCTTGAATTATAAATTTCTGTTAAATCAGACTCAAAAACTTTTACAACATTTCTTTGAGTTCCTATTAAAGGATTTTCATACTTTAATTCAAAATCTATGTCTAAACTAATTTTAGTCGGCTCAATAGAAATTGTTTTTTTTCCATCTTTAAATTCTATTTTTTTTTCAATCTTAATGATTTTTATAGGTGTGTCACTATTTTGAATTCCACTTTTGGAAAAAGCTTCAACAAATAACTTTGCTGAACCATCAAGAATTGGAACTTCTTTATTGTCTATCTCTATTAAAGCGTTATCTATACCCATACCATATAAAGCACCCATTAAATGTTCAATTGTAGAAACGCTTGCACCGCTTTCGTTAGATATGGTTGTGCAAAATAATGCATTAGAAACATTAAAAATATTTGGAATTATAATATTATCTTTTTTTAGATCAGTTCTTTTAAAAATTATCCCAGTATTTGGCTCTGCTGGTTTAATTGTTAAATTCGCATGTAAACCAGTATGAAGACCAACACCTTTAAAATAAATATTCTTATTAATGGTTTTTTGGCTTAATATTGACATTAAGAACTTATAAGATCTTGAATTAAATTAAGAAAAACAAGAAATGTTACAAGAAAATACTGTTTTATTTAAAAAAATGAAAAAGTTTTTCGAAAAAACCCTGTTTTATTTGTTTTTTGGGTATCAATACAACCTCTTGTTTATTTATACCCATTCCAAATTGAAATCCTGATTGGCAAATATCCTCATTTGTTTCCTCTAAAAAGTCTACATCTTTTAAAAGTGAGATTTTATTTTTATATCCATTTCTCAGTATTTTGGATCCCCCGCCAGTTAAAATAATTTTAAAATAACCAGAATTAAATGAATTTGATTTAATAGATTTAATAGATAGTTCTAAAATCTCCTCAATTCTAGAAAAAATTATTTTTTCTACTGTTTCAATTGAAAAATTCTCTTTACTAATAATTTTTTGATTTTGAGTAAAGTTTATTTTTAAAGTCTCAGATTGTTCAAGATCGATCTTTAAGATTTTAGAAATATCTTTAGTAATATGATTGCCTCCAATCGGTAAAATATCTAATGATATTACTTTATCATCATAGAAAGAAATTATTGATGTTTTATTAAATCCAATATCGATGAAAGATATTTTACCACTAAAATTAAGATTATTTTTATGATTTATAGATTTAGCATAACTTGAACAAATAATTTGATTTATAAGAATATTAAAATTTGAAAAAATTTTTTTAAAGTTCAAAATTGTATCATTTGATAAACAAATAAAAATAATATCCAAAGATATTAAATTACATTTAATTTCATTTGGTAGATACGAATAGTCATCACCATTAATTTTATAATTATTAATAATAATATGAATAATATTTTGATCTTGATAATTTTTTGAAATTTGTTGTTTTGCTTCTTGAATCAAAAACTTTATGTCAGAATTTTTAAGCAAATTTCCATCGAGTTTTTTAGATATAGACATACCAATTGATAACATTTTTTCACTATCTACCATTAAATTTATATTTTCTATGTACTCATTTGCTCTCTTCTCAAGAGAAGAAACCATATTATGGATTGTTTCATTTAAGTTAGAATGATTTAGTAATAATTTACTTTCATCAAATAATACGTTGCTATGATCGCTTTCGATAAAAAGACCAGCTCTTATTTTTGAATAGCCGCAGTCAAAGTATGTTTGAATACTTTTATCACTCATTATTTTATAATTAATTGATTATTTACTCTTAAATCAATAAAATTTTTTTCTTTAAGATAATCTTGACTTATAATCTTATGTGCAAGGTCAAGAGATTTAGTTAAATTTTCTTTAGGTAATTTTATCAAAATATCATTTGTTGTTAAAACATCCCATCTTTTTAATGGAAAAAAATATAACATTTTAAATTCTGAAATACTAAATTTTGATCGTTCTACATTTTCCTTAAAAATTAAAAACTCTTTAGTTTTAAATTCTCCAAATATATATGGTAATTCTTTATCATATCTTTTATTTTCAATAAGTTTTCCATTTGAACCTACTAACAGTTGATGTTTGTCAGAAATTCTAGCAATAAATTCTGTAGGTTTAATCTTTATTCTAATTATAGAGGGATAAACTTTTTTAATATTATATTCTTCTACAATATTATATTTAGAAATGATTTTTTTAATTTCTTCTTTATCTACATTAAATATATTGTTAGACAAAATATTATCCAACTCATCAGAAATTTCTGAGTTTTTACTATTTGAAAGCCCTTCAACATCTACTTTGATTTTATTATTTTCTGAAAAATAATTTTTATTTTCTATATACTTTCCACTAGTAGTACTAAGTATAAATAGAAATATTACGTAAATGATTATCTTATATTTTTTATCTATTAATTGATGCATCTTTTAAAATCCATTCAATTAATTTAATAAATGTTATTCCTTTATATGCGGCTATTTCTGGAACTAATGAAAGTTTAGTCATACCAGGCTGTGTATTGATTTCTAATAAATAAAATTTACCGTTATGAAATTTAAAATCAGATCTTGTTACACCTCTACATCCAATTATTTTATGAGCTTTGAGAGCAATATTTAAAATTTCATTTTGCTTTTTTTTATCTAAATTTATTGGTATTATATGTTTTGTTTTTGCATTAGAATTATATTTTGCCTCATAATCATAAAATTTTCTTTTAGGTTTCAATTCTATTGCACCAAGTTTTTTTTTACCCATAATAGCAACTTGAATTTCTCTGCCAGGTATAAATTCTTCTATTAAAATTTGATTATATAATTTTAGTTTTTTTAAATTTTTAATTATATTTTTTTTATTACAAATATAAACATTGACGCTAGACCCCTCATTGATTGGTTTAATTACAATTGGAAATTTTAATTTTTTTTCAATTATCTTAATGATATTTTTGCTATTTTCTTTTTGATCTAATTTAATATATTTTGGAGTCAAAATATTATTCTTTATAAAAATATTTTTTGAAATTACTTTATCCATAGCTACAGCTGAAGCGATAACTCCTGAATGAGTATAAGAAATTTTTTGAGTTTCTAATATTGTTTGAATATACCCATCTTCACCAAATTGTCCGTGTAGAGCATTAAATATAATATTTGGTTTAAATAATTTTATATTTTTTAATAAATTATTGTCAGGCTCACATACTTTTACTTTATAATGGTTTTTTTTTAATTCTTTAGCAACTTGCCTTCCAGTATCTAAACTTATTAATCTTTCTCTAGATATTCCACCACAAAGGATTAAAATCTTTTTTTTTACCATTATTCCAATATCTTAATTTCTTTTTCTAGTTTAACACCAGTTTTTTTTTCAACATTATCTATTACAAACTCTATTAATTTATTCATATCATTAAAGCTTGCATTTTTTTCATTTATAAAAAAATTGTAATGTTTATTTGAGATACCAGCACCACCAAATTTTGTATCCAATGGAACAGATTCTTTAATTAATTCCCAAACTTTTTTGTTTGTTTGATTAATTGGATTTTTAAATGTACTACCACCAGTCTTAATCCTATTTGGTTGAGATTGATTCTTTTTATTTTTTAATTTATGAATTTCTTTTTTAATTTCATTTTTATTTTTTTTCAATCCTTTAAAAGATGCACTTAAGAAAATTAAATCATCTGCCAAATCGTTGCTTCTATATTCGAATAAAACTTTTTTAGCTGGTATAGTTATAACTCTTCCAATTCGATCTATTGCTTGAATTGAAATAAGAATATCTTTAAATTCTTTATCAAAACATCCTGCATTCATTCTAAGTCCTCCCCCTATAGTTCCAGGAATACAGGACAAAAATTCAAAACCCCCCACTTCATTTTCTAAAGCATAGTCCGATAATTTTTTATCTGTACAAGAGCTACCAGCAACAATAATATTATTAGGAAGAATTGTAATGTTTGAAAAATTTTTACCTAATTTGATTACTACCCCATCAAAAATCTTATCGCTAATAAGAGTATTTGAACCTGCTCCTAAAACAAAAATTTTTTGTTTTTTTCCAAATTTTTTTAAAAATAATATTAGATCTGCTAAAGATTCTACTTTGAAATAAACTTTAGTTTTTCCTCCTATATTGAACCAATTCAATTTTTTTAAATCGTAATTGAAGTAAAATTGACTTTTAAGTTTTTTTGAAAAATTTTTGATTTCTTCAATTTTCATTATACTAATTTTGGCAATTCTTTCATCCAATTTGATATAGTTCCTGCACCCATGCCAATAACAATTTTTTTTCCATAAATATTACCTTTTATGAATTTAGCTAATTGATATTGATTATTGACTAAAAATAATTTCACTTTAGATTTTTTTATAATTTCTTTTGCAAAATTATTATAATTAAATCCTAATTTTATTTTTTCACCAGCAGCATAAACAGGACATAAAATAACTATATCTGCTTTTTTAAATGATTTACTAAATTCTTTTTTAAGATCTTTTAATCTAGATATTCTGTGAGGCTGAAATACACAAACTACTTCATAATCTCTATAAGCAGCTTTCACTCCATTTAATACTTCTTTAATTTCTGTTGGATGATGAGCATAATCATCATAAAAATCTGTTTTTCGATAGCTAAAAATTTTATTAAATCTTCTTTGTACACCCTTAAATTCTCTTAAACCTTTTTTAATAATTTCTTTTGATATTCCAATTGTATGAGCAATAGCAACAGCAGCAGTTGAGTTTCTTATGTTGTGAATACCAAGAAGGGGTATTTTAATTTTCTTAATTAATATATCTTTCTTTCCAAATAATCTAATAAGCAAATCATACTCAGAAAATTCTTTTTTTTGATTTATATTTTTTATACAAAATTGAGCTTTAACATTAGTACCATATGTATAATAGTTTTTTATTCTAATTTTTTTTAACAGTTTATTATTATTTTGATCATCAATACAAATAAATGATTTTCCAAATGAAGGAACTTTATAAATAAATTGGGTAAATAAATTTTTAAGATCATCCATAGATTTATAAAAATCCATATGTTCTCTATCAATATTAGTGATAATTGAGTATGTAGGAGGAACATGGATGAAGCTTCCATCCGATTCATCTGCTTCTAGTATACACCAATCACTTTTTCCAAGTTTAGCTGAATTATTTAATGAGTTTAAAACTCCTCCATTTATTATTGTTGGATCCAATTTTGTTTTAGAAAATATTGAAGCTAATAAAGATGTGGTTGTTGTTTTGCCATGAGAACCCGTTACGACAATATTTTTTGTTAATGAAACAATATGTGCTAACATTTCTCCTCTCTTATAAATTGGTAAATGTTTCTTTTTTGCTTCAATTAATTCTAAATTATTTTTTTTTATTGCAGAGGAAACAACTATAATTGTTGCATTCTTTAAATTTTTTTTTGCATGTTTAGTAGAAACTTTAATTTTATTTTTTTTAAGACGTTCAATATTTTTGTTATTTGAAATATCACTACCCTGAACGTTAAAGCCCATTCCTTTCATTATCAATGATAGGCCGCTCATACCAATACCTCCGATGCCGATAAAATGTATAACTTCAGCTTTTGCTAATTCAATTTTCATTAATAATAGTTATTATTTTTTGATTTATATTATTCCATGTATTTTGATAATTAAAATTTTTCATATTCTTTTTTTTATCTGAATATTCACTTTTATTCTCGATAATATTAAATAATTTTTCTGTCAGATTTTTTTTATTGGTTTCATTTTGATTAATAATCCAGTTACATCCTTTATTTTGATAAAATAATGCATTTTCAAATTGGTGATTATCTTTAGCACTGGGTAAGGGAATAGTAATATGAGCTAAATTCAAAAAAACTAATTCAGCCAATGTAGATGCGCCAGCTCTTGTTATACATATGTTAGACTTACTCATAAATTTTAAAATGTTATCATTAAAATTAAATAACTCATTTTCAATATTATTTTTAGAATAAAAGTTTTTTAAATTATCAAAATTTTCATTACTTGTTTGATGAAAAATTTTTAATCTATATTTTTTTGATAACTCTAAAGCTGAGTCTTTAATTATTGTATCAAATATCTGCGCTCCTTGACTTCCCCCAATTACTAATAATCTAATTTCATCATCTATATCATTTATTATTTTTGATGAATAAAATTCTTTTCTCAATAAAGTAGGTATTACAGATATATTTTTTTTAAATTTTTTCGGGAAATTTTTTATATTCTCAGAGTAACAAAAAATTTTTTTACAAGAACTTATAAATAAACTATTTGATCTTCCAAGAACCATATTTGGCTCAAATAAAAATAATTTAAGATTAAGAATTTTAGATGCAATGCATAAGGGTAAAGACATATAGCCACCTGTTGAAATAATTATTTCAATTTTTTTTTTTTTTAATAAAAATATAGACTTCAAAGTTAAGAAAAATATTGAAAAAATTTGAAAAGGTAATAAAAAAATATTTTTTGATATTTTTGGAACATTAATAATTTCTATATTAAATTTATCTTTATTTAAAAATTCAACTCCTCTATTATCGGATGACAGAAAAATATTAAAATCTTTTTTTAAATGTTCATAAAAAATTGTTGCTGGAATAACATGTCCTCCAGAACCTCCTGTACTAATTAAAATATTTATCATATTAATTTACTTTTCTTTTTGTTAAATTAAGAATTATACCTGAAAGAATAGACACACCTATAATAGACGAACCACCATAACTTAAGAAAGGCAATGTCATACCAGTTGTAGGAAACAATCTTATATTAACTCCTACATGTATTAAGGCTTGAACAGCTATAAGAGTGATTGAACCTACTAAAACTAATTTAACTTTTTCATTTTCCTCTAAATATACTTTCTTAAATACAGTGTAGATGAAAAACAAAAACATAATTAATATTAAAATAATTATAATGACACCAAATTCTTCTGATATTACAGAAATAATAAAATCTGTATGTGTTTCTGATCCTTTATATTTTAATGTTCCTTCTCCTATACCTTTTCCAAAAAATCCACCACTTGAAATTCCATCAATAGATTTAGCTGCCTGCGCGCCGTGTGATCCTGTATCAGGATTAAAGAAAGAAAAAATTCTTTTTTTTATATATTCAAATTTCGAAACATAAAAAATCATATAAATTAAGGATGTTAAAGAAATACTAAAAAAAGTCAGAAAGAGAATAAGACTTATTCCTGAAATAAAAACCAAAGTAATCCATGATAAAAAAATAAGTAAAGTTTGTCCTATATCTGGTTGGATCATTAACAAAAAAGACACAGGAACTATAGCTATAAAACTAAGAAGGTATTTATAATAAATATGAATATTTTTTTCACTGCTTAAAATGGTAGCTAAAATTATAATTGTGAAAGGTTTAATGAGTTCTACTGGCTGAAATCTTGGTAAAAAAAACAAGTTTAACCAACGTTTAGCTCCATTAACTTCCGTACCAATTAACGGAACCAAAAATAGGAAAACTAAAGAAATAAAAAATAAAAAAATTGAGAGAGAAAAAAGATTTTTTTCACTTAAAGATGAAAAAAATATTAAAATAACAATACCAAAAAAAATATAAGCTAAATGTTTAAAAAAGAAAAAATAAGTATTAGTTTCTAACTTATCTGATGCAATTAAAGATGTTGAGGCCAAAGAAAAAAAAAGCCCTAAACTGAATAAAATTAAAATAAGTAAAAAAATAGTTTTATCAATATTCTTCCACCATCCATAATAGTATCTGTAAATTGAATTATTTTTTAACATGATTAAATTTTTTAATAAGGTTATTAAAATACTTTCCTCTTTGTTCAAAGTTTTCAAAACTATCAAAAGAGGCTGCAGCTGGACTAAAAAGAATTATTTTATTATTTTTATCTTTATTAATATTTATATCTAAGAAGATTTTTTTTATAAGACTTTTTAAATTTTTAAAAGACTCAAATTCAATTACTTTTTTTAATTCATTGACAAAAAAACTTCTATTTTTTCCAAAGATATATGCCTTAAAATTTTTACAATCATTTTTGGATAATAAAAATTTATCACCTCTTTTTTTTAAACCTCCAACTATCCAATAAGCATTAGATAATGATTTTAAAATACCACTTGATGACGAAAAACTTGTAGACTTTGAGTCATTGATAATTGTTAAATCTTTAGATTTAAAAATAATTTGCTGCCTATAATTTAAACCTTTAAAATTTTTTAAAATATTTAATATATTTTTTTCTTTAATTTTTAGTATTTTTATAATTTTTAATATAAAAGATAAATTTTCTATATTTGCTTCGGTTTTAAAATAAGGATTATTTATTTTGTTTAAGATTGTTGATTTTACATTGCCATTAACTTTAATAATTTTAGGAAGATATTTTTTATTTTTTATATATTTTTTAATATAACCGTTATTTATATTTAAGATGGCAATGTCTTTTTTTGTTTGATTATTTATTAATTTAAACTTTGCCTTAATATAATTTTTTAAAGTTTTATGTCTTTCTAAATGATCTGGTGAAATATTAAGTATTGCAGATATATTTGACTTAAAAATCTTACTGTATTCTAATTGATAAGAAGAGGCTTCAATTACAAAAATAGTTTTATTTGTTATATTTTTTTCAAGTAAAATTGGATTACCTATATTGCCTACCAATCTTACATCTTTTTTTTGTTTTTTTAAAACTTCATATAATATTTTTGCTGTAGTCGACTTACCATTAGTTCCAGTTATAGTAATAATTTTATTTTTATAATATTTACAAAAAAAAATATCTAAATCAGTATTAATTTTTTTTAAATTCTTTTTTAAATATCTTTTAAGCTTACATGAATTAATATCAATTCCAGGACTAATTATTATGTAATCAATATTTTCTTTTATTAATTTCTTATAAGTTATTAAATTTTTTTTTATTTTATTATTTATTTTAATAATTTTTTTATCATCATATAAATAAACTTTATTTTTTTTTTTTAAAAATTTAAAAGTAGATAGACCACTTTTACCAAGTCCATAAATTAAGATCTTTTTTTTAAAAAGGATTTTTTTATTATTTAACATTACCTTAATTTTAATGTCGCTAATCCTATCATTGCTAAAATAATTGAAATAATCCAAAATCTTACCACCACAGTAGACTCGGGCCATCCCTTTTTTTCAAAATGATGATGTATAGGTGCCATTTTAAAAACTCTTTTTCCTGTTAACTTAAATGATAAAACTTGAACAATTACAGAAACGGCTTCAAGAACGAATACACCTCCAGTTATAGCTAAAACAATCTCATGCTTTGTAATAATTCCAATTCCACCTAGCGATCCACCTAAAGCTAATGAACCTGTGTCTCCCATAAATATTTTTGCTGGAGGAGCATTGAACCACAGGAAACCTAAACAGGCACCAATAATTGATCCACAAAATACTGAAATTTCACCCATACCCTGAACATAAGGTATCTGTAAATATTCTGAAAAAACTATATTTCCAGTAACATAACTAATAAAAGCAAAACATGCAGCCACAAGTATGACTGGGACTGTTGCTAGACCATCAAGTCCATCTGTCAAATTTACAGCATTTGATGAACCTACAATTATAAAAACGGAAAATGGTATAAAAAACCAACCAAGATTTATGACTAAATCTTTAAAAAATGGAAAGTATAAATTAGTTAGCTCTTCATTTTCTGAAAAATGACTCAACATTATTATAGCAATTATAGCAATTAAAATTTGAGAAATAATCTTAAACTTGAAAGAAATCCCAGATGAATTTTTAAATTTAATTTTGCTATAATCATCATATGCACCAAGTAAACCAAAAGAAGAAACAATCAAAAGTAAAAACCAAATATGCACATTAGATAAATCTCCCCATAAAAGTATTCCAGAAAACAATCCAAGAAGTATTAATACTCCACCCATTGTTGGAGTACCTATTTTTTTAATTATATGATCTGATGGACCATCTTCTCTTATCGGATTTAAAATATTCCTTGCGGAAAAGAAATTAATAAAAGGAGTGCCTATTAAAAAAACTACAACCATTGATGTAAACATTGCTAAACCAGTTCTAAAAGTAAGATATCTAAATACATTAAGGAAAGAATATTGATCTATGAATTCTAAAATAATACTATAAAGCATAAATTTTTCCTTCTTTTATATCATTTGTTATTTTGTTTAGTCCCGTAGAATTTGATCCTTTAATCATTAAATAATCATTATTATTTATATCATTCTTAATCAAATCAATTATTTGAGAATTTTTTTTTAAAACTAAGCCTTTTTTGCTCTCATTTAAATTCTTATAAGTAGTTTTTATATACTTACCAACAACATTAACAGTATTAATTGATGTTCTATTGATACTCTTACTAATCTCTTTATGTAATTTTTTTGAATGTTTTCCTAACTCTAACATATCTCCAAGAATTAAATGTTTTTTAGAATTATTTTTGGGTAAACTATCAAAGTTTTTTAGTGCGGATTTCAATGAAAGTGGATTTGAATTATAACTTTCATCTACGAGGTAAAATTTCTTTTTAAATATTTGAACTCTAGAAATATCACCACGACCACTTGGAATTGTATAATTGTAAAAAATGTTTTCATCTAATTTATTAATATCTTTAAAAATTGATATAATCGTTACAGCTGCTAATAAATTTCTAATATCATTTTCAAAATTTGAATTAAAATAAAAATATTTTTTTGATTTTTTAATATTTAGAGAAATTTTAAATTTTGATTTTTTTTTCTTAATATAATTTAAACTAATATCGCAATTTTTATTGTTCATACTAAACGAAAAAATCTTAAGTTTTCTTTTTTGAGCTATTTTTTTATGAAAATTATAAAATTGATCATCGGCATTTAAAATAAGGTTTCCATCATTTCTTATATTTTTTATGATTTCAGATTTTGCTTTTGCAATTTGAGTAATATTTTTGAAATTTTTCGCATGAGCATAAGAAATATTAGTAATAACTCCTACATCAGGTTTAATAATTTTTGATAGAAAATCAATTTCACCCTTTTTATCCATTCCTATTTCAAAAACACCAAATTTATTATCTATTTTTAAATTAAATAAGCTTAAAGGAACACCAAACTTATTATTAAACGATTTTCTTGAATATGTGGTGCTGCTAATTTTATCTAATGTTTTTCCAACTATCTCTTTTAAAGAAGTTTTACCACAACTTCCAGTAATGGCTATAATTTTACTAAACGTATTATCTCTTAGCAATGAAGCAGACTCGGTTAAAAATTTTAAAGTATCTTTAACTCTAATTTGATTTCGTTTTTTTTTTTTAAGATTCACTATCGCTAAAGATGCTCCTCTTTTAAAAGCCTCTCGTATATATAAGTTTCCATTTTTATTTTTACCTTTAATAGCAAAAAATATATCTTTTTTTTTTATTTCTTTAGAATTTATAGATGCATTATTAATTTTTGTTTTTAAAGAAATATTATTTGAACCACTTAATTGTTTAAAAATATTTAATTTAATATTAGATGAAAGACTTTTGTTTTTTATTTTAATAAATTTGAGTATTTCTTTTTTATCAGAAAATAAATTCTCTTTATTTCCATAAATTTGTTTACTTTCATGTCCTTTTCCAGCTACAATTAAAATTTCACCTATTTTAAGTTCAAATATTGCCTTTTTTATTGCCTCTGATCTATTTGAAATTTCAAAACATTTCAATTTATCAACTTGCTTTTTAATTATTGATCTTATTTTTTTTGGATTTTCATATCTCGGGTTATCGTCAGTTATATATATTTTATCACAATAATCATTTGCAATTTTGCCCATCATAGATCTTTTAGATTTGTCTCGATTTCCTCCACAACCAAAAACTATAGAAATTTTTTTATCTTTAAATTGTTCTTTCAAATTTTGCAAAGATACTTTCAATGCATCAGGGGTATGAGCATAATCTAATATAACTTTTGATTTATTTTTTATATTTCCAATTTTTTCTAATCTTCCGTTTACTGGTTTTATCTTATTCATGACATCAATTATTTTTTTAAAATTAAGTCCACTTTTCTCAGCAGCTAACATTGCCATTAAGATATTCTTAATTTGTATCTTTCCTATTAAATTTGTTTGAAATTTATAATTTTGGTTTTTATATCTAATTTCAATTAATTGTTTATCCTCAAAATATTTTTGAGAAACTATAGTTAGATCACTCTTGTAATTAGATATTGTTTTAATGTTAAGTTTTCTTTTAGAAGCTACTCTCCTAATTTGTTTATATTCTGGTATTTCAATATCAGTAATTACAGTAGAGTTTTTTTTAAGCAATTTTTCAAATAAATATAATTTTGATTTGAAATAATCTTTAAAGTTTTTATGATAATCTAAATGATCATGAGATAGATTAGTAAAAATTCCAGTTGAAAATTTAAGACCATCAAGTCTATTTTGTTTTAGTCCATGACTTGAGGCTTCTAGTATAACATGGTTTATCTTATTCTTTTTAATACTATTTAAACAAGAGCTTAATTCGATTGGATCTAAAGTAGTTTTAGAAATATTTTTTTTAAATCTTGTAGTTTTAAGTCCCAAAGTTCCTATAGATGCCGCTTTCTTTTTATTTAATTTAAAAATCTGCAAATAAAAGTCTGCTATGGATGATTTTCCATTTGTTCCTGTGACAGCTATTAAATTTTTAGGTTTCTTTTTATAAATTTTATAAGAAATCTCTGATAATGACTTTCTTACATTTTTAGATCTTAAATAGAGTATTTTTTTTTTAAAACCTGTAAACTTATTATTAGAAACAATAGTTTTGGCACCTTTTTTTATAGCATGATCTATAAATCTATTGCCGTCTACTTTTTTTCCTTTAATAGCAAAAAAAATATCATTTTTTTTACATTTTAAACTATTAAAGCTAAGACCTGAAAAATAATGTCTTCTATATTTAAAATTTATTTTTTGAAAATAATTGCCTATGAACATGTCTTAATTAATTTCTATATATTTTGTGGCTAAAATGGGTCCAATTTTTTCTATGATTTGGCCAGCTACTTCTACAGATGTCCACCCAGCTGTATTAAAAGGTGTGCCTTTATATGAACCTTTCTTGTTTCTATAATTGTATATATAATCAGAAGATATTTTTGGTTCATCCATTAAAACTACTAAAGTATATTTTGGATTTGATATAGGAAAAACTGCTACAAAAGTATTTACTTTAGCCCTTGAGTAACCTCCAATTGTTGTTTTTTGTGCAGTTCCAGTTTTTCCCCCAACATCATAACCTTTTACATTTGCTAACCCGGCCGTTCCTTCCTTTGTTGCTACAATTTTTCTTAATATTAAATTTATTTTTTCAGAAACGTCTCTTCTTATAATTCTTTTATCTTTTTTTTCACTTGAGCCCCAGTAAAGTAAAGTTGGATTAACTTGAAATCCTCCGTTAGAAATAATGGCATAGCCTTTAGCAAGTTGAAGCGGTGTTGTTGTTATACCATGACCAAAAGATACTGTTGCGAGTTTACACTTTCCCCATCTAAAAGGTATTGGCTGACCTACTTCTTCAATTTCAAAATCGATTTTATTTAGAACACCTATATTTTCTAAAAATGCTTTTAATCTTTTTATTTCTAGTTTTTGACCAATTCTAACTGATCCAATATTTCCAGATCTTATTAAAATTTGTTCAACAGTTAAATCAGAAGGAATTTTGTCATCATATTCTGCTATAATACTCTTTCCACATTTTAAACTTTTTTCTAAATTTAAAAATTTAGTTTGAGGCTCTATCAATTTTGCTTCTAGACCGGCAGCTATAGTAAAAGTTTTAAAAACAGAACCTAATTCATAAACACCTTTTGTGGCTCTATTAATATAATTTTTATCATCTATTTTTTGTCTTTTATTTAAATCAAAATCTGGATAAGAGATCATTGAAATTATCTCTCCATTATTAACATTCATTAATATTGCTGTACTACCTTTGCTTTTAAAGATAGACTGAAATTTAATTAATTCCTCCCTAATTAGATATTGTATATCTGCATCAACAGTTAATTTAAGAGGTTCTTTTATTTCTTTTAACTTTTTATCGAAAGATTTTTCTATTCCTGATATTCCATTATTATCATCATCTATTTGACCGATTATATGACTGAATAGATTTTTTTGAGGGTAAATTCTAGTTAACTTTTCTTCTGATTTAATTGCTTTGTCACCAAGCAACATTATTCTTTCATATTTTTCCTGAGAAATTTTTTTCTCTAAATAAAAAAATTTTTTTTTTTTAAGTTTTTTTTTAATTAAATCATAATTTTTATTTGGAAAAATCAATTTTAAATTAATTAACAATTTCTTTTCGTCTATAACTTCAATTGGATTAATCCCTATGTCAATTGAACTGACTGTTTTAACTAAGTAATTTCCATTTCGATCAACAATATCTGCTCTATAATCTTTTTCACTAATTATAGGTTTGGTTTCTTCAAAATTTGACTTTAATGAACCAAGATGCAAAAGTTGAATCGAGTAAATAATTGAAATAGTTAAAAAAATAAAAAAAATAAAAGCTATTCTATTAAATTCTATATTTAAATTTGTTTTATTTTTTTTATATAAAAATTCACTCTCATAATCCTCTAGAACAATATTTTCATTATTTTTTTTATTCATTAATTGTTAATTGAGTATGAAAGTCAGTAATATCTAAATTGCCATTTTTAATAGATATTTTTTTAATTTTTGTAATATCTATATTAATTAATTGATTTTCAAAATATTGATACTGATATTTTATTAATTTTTCTGGAGAACTTAAGTAATTGTATTCCAACATGATATCTCCAAATTGTGCATTTAGTAATCTAATATTTTCTTTTTTTGTAAAAATTTTATCTTCAATTTCTTTTGTAGAATTTTTTACTAATGATGTAATTAGTATCAATATCAGTATAGAAAAAAGTGCAATTTTTTTCATAATTTTTTTGAAAAATTTTCGATTTCAATTAAATTTTTAAACTTTTCTAAAATATCTGTATCAAAATTATAAAAATTTTCTTTTTTAATTGCATATCTTAATTTTGCTGATCTAGAGGGAGGATTTTCATTAATCTCTTTTACTGACGGTATAATTGGTTTTTTATTAATTATTTTTAATAAATTAATTTTTTCATTATTCTTAGGGATATATCTTGAAATACTTCTATTTTCCGACAAACTTTTAAAAAAATATTTAACAATTCTGTCCTCAAGAGAATGAAAAGTAACAACAGCAATAACCCCACCCTTTTTAAGAATCTTTGTTGCATTAATAAGTCCATAAATTAATTCACTTATTTCTTTATTTACAAATATTCTCAAAGATTGAAAAATTTTAGTTGCACTATGAATTTTATAATTTTTTTTTCTTTTTGAAGATTTTATAATTTTTACTAACTCTTCTGTTGTTATTTCTCGAGTTTTTCTATCTTCAACAATATTATGGGCTATTCTTTTGCTCTCTTTTTCTTCTCCAAAATATCTAAATATTTTTTCAAGTTCTTTTTCGTCTAAATGGTTAATTACTTCCTTTGCAGAAAAATTATTTATACCCATTTTCATATTTAATTCTCCAAATGAGTCAAATGATAAACCTCTATTTGGATCTTTTATTTGGGTATAAGAATAACCTAAGTCAAAAATTATTCCTTTAATATTCTCATTTTTTAATTTTAAATCATTTAATTGACTAAATTTAATGTTTTTAAATAAAAATCTATTTTTAAATTTTTCTTCTATATCTCTAGCTTTTTTTTTAGTTTCTATGTCTCTATCTAGCCCGATAACTTTTGTTTTAGGAAAATTTAAAATCTGTCTAGTGTACCCTCCTTGACCGAATGTACAGTCAATAAATGTGCCACCATATTGAGGGGTAATAATGCTAATTATTTCATTTAGCAATACCGGATAATGTTTTTTAACATCCGGTATTATGGTGGCTATCATTTATTTTCTCGAAGACCATTAATTTTTTTGTCTTCTTAAAAATGCAGGAATTTCTAAATCATCTTCTTCATGACTGTTTTCATCAGCTTCTTTTGATAATAAATCTTGAGACTCTGAACTGTCAGCATCAGTATTAAACAGATCTGGAGAATGTTCTTCCTCAACTCCAAAATTTTCTAGTCCGTTAGAAATTTTTTGATCTTCAACTTCTATTTCATTTAATACTTCACCTGAAAATGATTGTTCATGTTCGCTTATCTGATTATTCTCAACAATGCTCTCAACTGAAGTTTCTTGTTCACTTAACAACTCTTCATTATATTGCTTATTAAGTTCATCAATACTATCGGATGAATTATTAAATGGTGTTGTATTTTCAGTTATTTCATTTTCGAGCTTCAACGCATTTGCTCCATGTGAGATTGGATTAGTCATTGAAGGTGAAAAATTAAATGACTGAGCTGTTCCAGATTTACCAAAATCTGAATAACCTGGATTTCTATTTTGTATTCTATGAACCATATTAATCACAGATTTTGCCTCAGGTTGTTGTCCATCTAGAGCTGTTGCAACAATTGAAACTCTTATTTTTCCGTCAAGAGAATGATCAGTTATTGCTCCTATAATAACTTCAGCTTCCACATCTACCTCAGATCTTATTTTGTTAACTACTTCATCAACTTCAAATAATTTAAGATCTTCTCCTCCTGTAATATTAACCAGTAATCCTTTTGCTCCCTTTAATGTATAATCATCAATCAAAGGATTACTAATTGCCATTTCTGTAGCTTTCATTGCTCTTCCTTCTCCTTCAGCTTCACCTGTACCCATCATAGC
This sequence comes from uncultured Pelagibacteraceae bacterium, assembly GCA_902579985.1. Lineage (GTDB taxonomy): Bacteria > Pseudomonadota > Alphaproteobacteria > Pelagibacterales > Pelagibacteraceae > Pelagibacter. The sequence goes on from CACHIV010000001.1 coordinate 197,976, forward strand.
TTTACCCATTGATGCCATTACAGTTTCAACATCAGCAAAGTCTAGATTAATTATGCCAGGTCTTACCATTAAATCTGTTACACTTTGAACTCCATGCATTAAAACATTATTCGAAAGATTAAAAGACTCTTTAAATGTAGTTTGTTCGTTTGCAATTTTAAAAAGGTTTTGATTTGGAATAACAATAATTGTATCTACATGTTTTCGTAATTCTTCAAGTCCTTGTTGAGCTCTTCTCATTCTTGAAGGGCCTTCATATAAAAAAGGAAGAGTAACAACGCCCACAGTTAAAATGTTTAATTCTTTTGCAGCTCGTGCAATAACGTGTGCAGCACCTGTACCTGTTCCTCCACCCATACCAGCTGCAATAAAAACCATGTTTGCACCCTGTAAAACATTCACGATATCGTTTAAAGATTCATCTGCTGCTGCTTGACCAATATCAATTTTTGCCCCTGCACCTAAACCTTTTGTTAAATTTAATCCAATTTGTATTTTAGCTTTTGCTTTACTATGTTTTAAATCTTGAGCATCTGTATTCACAGCTACAAATTCTACTCCATGTAAACCATTATCAATCATTTCATTTATCGCATTTCCACCTGCACCCCCAACTCCTAATACAAGCAAACGTGGTTGTAATTCTTTTATATCTGGCGTTTTAAAATTTATTGTCATTTTCCCCTCTTATTGTTTATTTAGTTGATTCTCCCATCTAAGACTGTTTCTATAAAGATTAGATTTCTTCTTTGACTGAGCCTTAAATTTTTCAAATAATGTTGGATCCCAAATCTGGAAAGTTTTTCCTTGTCCAACGAACAGCATATTTTTTTTTATTTTTGCATGTTTTAGTAATCTTTCTGTAAATGAAATTCTTCCTTCACTATCAAATTGTAAATTAATACTTTCTGACAAAATTGAAGTGGCAAAAAAATCCTTTTTTTCCTCAAAAGGATTTAAAGCATCAATTGCATTTGAAATTTTTTCTATTCTATCTTGTGGCCATGCTTCTACGCATGGGTTATTAAATGATGGATAACAAACAACACCATTATAGCCCAAGCTTGAAAGATGTGATCTAAAACTTGCAGGCACAGACACCCTTCCTTTTTTGTCTAGTTTGTTTTCGAAAGTCGATAAAAACATATTTCATAAGTCCCTTATTCCTTTATTTGGGAATATATGGGATATTATGGGCTTTCAACCTATACGTCAATATCTAATTTATGTTGATTTTTATGATTATCTTAGCTGTCAAAGAATATAAATAAAACAACTCCATTAGTTAGTAAAAAATGAAATTTTTATGAAATTAAGATCGGAACATACTTAATTACGAGTCAAAATAAGAACTTTTAAATTTTTATTATTTATACTAGGTAGGATGCTAGATAAACTATAAGCCGGGTTCTGTCATTTAAACTTATCATTTATCTAGGCTCAAAATCACTTTTGAGCTCAAGCAACTAACCCAGATGACTAGCCAAAGACGGCTTTTAGTTTTACAACAGTATCATCTCTACTTAGTTTTGCTCCCAGTGGGGTTTTCCAGCGTTCATTGTTACCAATAGAACCGGTGTGCTCTTACCACACCTTTTCACCCTTGCCATGTTATGGCGGTATATTTTCTGTGGCACTATCCCTAGGGTTCCCCCCGCCAGGTATTACCTGGCACTGTGTCTTTGTGGAGCCCGGACTTTCCTCTTTAAAAAAATTAAAGCGACAAGTCGTTTATCTAGCAAAACTAATTTATAGCTTTACTTTGTAAGTTCAAGATAAATTTAGCTTTTTTTTTTAATAAGATTTCTGCTAATAAGCAAGCATTCTCTATCAATATTGCCATTTACAAGATCTTGTCTAAATCTTCTCTGAAAAGCCCTAATTACAATCTTTAAATATCTAGCTTTATTAAGATTTTTTGGAATTTTTTTCGAATATCCAATCCTAAATAAGTTATTAAAAAAATGATCTTTATCCTTCTTATCAATTTTTAATAATCTATGTTTAATTAATTCTTTTCTTTTTAAAGAATGCCATAAACCTACCTTATTTTCAGATAAATATTTCCATGGAAATTTCTCTCCAGGATCTTTTTTTCTTTCAGGAGCTATATCTGAGTGCCCTAAAATATTTTCGCGGCTAACCTTATATTTTTTTATCAAAAATTTACTTAAACGCAAAAGAGAGGAGATTTGTTTTTTAGTAAATTTTTTATAGTTATAAGTATGTCCTGGATTTGATATTTCGATACCAATAGAATTTTTATTTAAAAATCTAAAATTTTTCCAAGAAGACTTACCAGCATGCCAAGCTATATATTTTTCAGGCACCAATTTGATGATTTCTCCATCATTTCTAATTAAATAATGACAACTAACCTCAGATTGTATTTTGGTAAGTCGATTGATAGCATCTGACTCTTTCTTCATTCCTGTGTAATGAAAAATAATGAACTTAATTTGATTAGAATTTCTTCTTTTTGGATTAAAATTTGGTGAGTAAAATAATGTTGTTTTTAAAGCCATTTTTTAGTCATTTTTTACACTAAATCTCGATTTACTTTAATACAATATACATTATAAATTCAAATATAATGAAAAAAATATTAATAGCCTTCTGTGTAAGTATACTAATATCACTTAATGTAAGTGCTGACACTGATGGTGAAAATAAATTATCTAAAAAAAGCTCAGGTGAAGTTAAAGATTGTTTTGAAAAAGTAAATAGAGCTACTTTTGCATTTAATCAAGGTTTAGATAAGGCAATTTTTAAACCAGTTGCAAAAGCCTATAGAGTTTTACCATCTCCAATTAGAAACGGAACTAGCAATGTTCTTGATAATATTTCTGTACTTGTAACTATACCCAACAATATTCTACAAGGAGAATTCAAAAAAGCAGGTATTAATGCTGGAAGGTTTGTTTTAAATACTACATTAGGAATTGTCGGTATAATGGATGTTGCTCAACATATGGGCTTTCCAGAATATGAAAAAGAAGATTATGGTCAAACCCTAGGTGCTGCTGGTATAGGAGAAGGATGTTATCTAGTCATTCCAGTTTTAGGGCCATCAACAGTTAGAGATTCAGTTGGCACAATAGCTAATATGATGGGTGGAGATCCTTGGTACAATATTACTGTAGCAAATGATACTCAGTATTTTTCTGATGTTGATTATTGGGGATCAAGAGCTGGTTCAGGAATTGATTTTAGAGCAAAAAATTTGGACTCTTTAGATAATTTAGAAAAAAATTCTATTGATTTTTACGCTTCAGTTAGAAGTTTATACCTTCAAGATAGACAAAAAAAGATAATGAATTCTGACTCAATAACTGAAACTTTAAACGACAGTGATTGGGAAGAAGTAGAAACTCAGTAAATTAAAAAATTTAATGAGATCAAAAAATTTTTTATCACTATTTATTTTTATTTTCATTAATATATTTAATATTAATTACTCTTACTCTATCGAAGCAGATGTGTTTGTACAATCCACAGTAAATAGAGCATCTCAAGCTTTAAATAATAAGTTCTCAAAAGAAGAAAAAATAGAAAAACTTAAAAATATTGCTAACGAAACAGTAGATATAAATGGAATAGGCCTTTATACATTAGGTTCTTATAGGAAGATCATAAGCGATGAACAAAAAAAAGAATATAACACTCTTTTTGAAAAATATTTTTTAAAAAGTTTTTCTAGTAGATTAGCAGAATATTCAAACCCAGAAATTGAAGTTATATCTAAAAAAAAAATCAATGATAATTATACGATAGTTTCAAGTAAATTAGTTGCAACTGAACAAAGACCTGAAGTTAAAATTGATTGGCGAATTTATACTAAAAATCCTGAAAATTTATTGATCAGAGATTTAATCATTGAAGGTTTAAGTCTTGCAAGAACTCAGAAAGAGGAATTTGCTTCTATTATTCAAAGTAACAATGGAGATATCAACGCTCTTTTCGCTACTTTAAAAAAATTTATAAATAATAATTAAATAAAAAAATTTTGGTGGGCCCGCCAGGACTCGAACCTGGGACCAATACATTATGAGTGTACTGCTCTAACCAACTGAGCTACAGGCCCAAAATTATTTTTATATTTACAACAGTTTTAATACTCCCGCAAGTTGAGATTATTAATTTTACAAAAAATATATTATAAAATTATCCATTGATATATTCAATGCTATCTCCAGTAATGCATGAAAATATTAATCTTAATGTGTTAACATTATTTAATTTTATATTATTTTTAATTTCACATTTATTATTAATTTTAATTAAATTAAAAATCATTTTTTTTTCTTCTATATTTTTTGACATCGACCAGTTGTGATCACTTTGAAATACTACAGTTGAATTTGGATCAAATTTTTTTAAAAAATCTATAGTTTCTCTAATTTTTTTTAAAGTACAGATATATGCAGATTTATAACCTTGAAGATTTTCATTACCTGGATAATTTTTATAAGAACAATCTTCATTAGTTATATAAGGCCAATGAGGTGACATATGATGAACGAAATAAAAAGTAGGTTTATTAGTCTTTTGATTTTCACTCAAGTATTTTGTTAATCTACCCATTCCATTATTTACTTCAAAATAGATGTATCTATTAAAATCAAAATTAAAGATAAGACCAAAACTCCATATTGTTTGTATCAAAGGGCTTTGTCTAAAAAAATTTATGTATAAATAAGGATCAATTGTTGTATTAACATTTCTATTTAAACAATATTTTAAATTAAATTTTGGACAATAGGCGAAAAAATTTCCCATCCATTTAAAATCATATCCAAGATTATCTAAATTTTTTAACAAATCTGGCTTATTATCTTTTCGCAAAACTGTTGGATATAATATTTTTGATTTTTCTTTTAATTTACCGTCTTTATCAAAAATTTTATCTAGATAAAAAATAGCTGATAAACTATGGGTAGTATTATGATAAATATTAGATGAGTTGTGAATATACTTATAATTTTTTTTGTCTACATAATTTAAAAAATCATCCTGTTTTAATTTATAATTTTTTTCAAATTCTTTAATAGGCAACATTCCATCAACAATGAAAAAATATATATTTTCTTTTTTATCATTTAATTTGTCTTTAAAATTTACTAAATTTATTTCATTATTTTCAGTTACATATGAATTTTGACTAAAACTAAAAATTTGAATCAACGATACAAAAAAAGTTAAATAAAAAAATATAAAAATGAATTTTCTAAAAAATTTATTATTTTTATTAATTAATATTGTACTTAAAATTGAAAAAATAATTAATAAAAGTAAGCTTATTTCAGAGCTATATTCAATAGCTGACGAATAAAATTTGTCAAAAAAAGATTGAATAACTAATTTCAAAAAATTATGCTTAAATGCAAACCAATAAATAACCACAACGACTAAAAATGTTTTTAAGAAATTTTTATCTCTTAAAAAAAAATTAAATATATAAGTTAATAATATTAGTAAAAAGAGAATTGCTAATATTAAAAAATAAAAACTTTTTCCTAAAACTATATCAATTTCAGAAACATTATTCTTTAGGAAATCTATAAATGGTAATAAAAATATTATTGATATAAATGAAATATTTTTAAAGTTCTTTTCAATCATTTAATTATATTTTTTTATAGAGATTTTTACTTTGATAGGCAAATCAATTTTTAATTCTGTTCAGTAATTAGTTTAATGGTGGGACTGGTTGGTTACGCTCCAACTACCCCTGCAATGTCAATGCAGTACTCTACTATTGAGCTACAGTCACTTTTTGAATTTTAACTTTCTAGAAAACTTTTTAGCTGTTTAGATCTGCTTGGATGTTTTAACTTCCTCAAAGCCTTAGCTTCTATTTGCCTAATACGTTCTCTTGTAACAGAAAATTGTAAACCTACTTCTTCAAGAGTATGATCTGTATTCATTCCAACTCCAAACCTCATTCTCAAAACTCTTTCTTCTCTTGGCGTTAAAGTAGATAAAATTTTTGTAGTTGCTTCACTTAAATTAGATTTAATTGCTTGTTCTAAAGGTGCTAAAGCTTTTGTATCCTCAATAAAATCTCCTAAGCTACTGTCTTCTTCGTCTCCAACCGGTTTTTCTAATGAAACAGGTTCTTTCGAAATTTTTAAAACTTTTCTAACTTTATCTAAAGGCATTCTTAATTTTTTTGCTAATTCTTCTGGAGTAGCCTCTCTACCAAATTCACTTAAAATTAATCTTTGAGTTCTTACAATTTTATTAATTGTTTCAATCATGTGTACTGGGATCCTTATAGTTCGTGCCTGATCTGCAATAGATCTTGTAATAGCCTGTCTTATCCACCATGTAGCATATGTTGAAAATTTATAACCTCTTCTATATTCGAATTTATCTACGGCTTTCATTAAACCAATATTTCCTTCTTGAATAAGATCTAAAAATTGAAGACCTCTATTCGTATATTTTTTAGCAATGGAAATAACTAATCTTAAGTTAGCTTCAACCATTTCTTTTTTTGCAATTCTAGACTCTTTTTCCCCTTTTTGGACTCTACTAACTAGTTTCTTATAGTCCGTTACAGAAATTCCTAATTTATGACTTATTTCAATTAGTCTTTCTCTTATGTTTTTAAATTCATCTTTATTTTTTGAAAAAAATTTTTTCCATGTAGCATTAGTATCTAAAAATTTTTTAAGATTTGGATTAATTTCATTACCAATATAGAATTTAATAAATTCGCTTCTTGGTATTTTTTGGTCCATTGCTAATCTTAAAAGTTTTCCTTCTAAAGAAATAATCTTTTTGTTTTCAATGTAATGTTTTTGAACTAATTCTTCTAACACAGATGGAGATAATTGAAGCGATTTAATATTCTCTAAAATATCACCTACTATTTTTTCATATCCTTTTTCTTTTGCTGCTGTAAAAGTTGATGAGTTAAGAATAGAATCTAATTTTTCTTTTTGATATTTAATTAATTTTAAATAATCTTTCGTTAAAGTATGAATTGTTTTTAAAACTTTTGGTTTAATCTCGCTTTCCATCGCAGCAAGTGTGGGATTAAATTCATCATCTTCATCATTGCTTTCCTCATTATTTTTATCTATCTCACCAGAATTTCTTTGTTTAGCACTTGGGCCTGTATTTTCATCCTCCATATAATTAGTGTCTATATCTATTATTTCTCTAACTAAAATTTCATCTTTTTGAAATTTTTCATGCCATTCTGAAAATTGTTGTGCTGTAATAGGACTTTGAGCTAAAGCAATAAGCATCACGTCTTTTCCAGCCTCTATCCTCTTTGCAATTGCGATTTCACCTTCACGAGATAAAAGCTCTACTCCTCCCATTTCTCTTAAATACATTCTTATTGGGTCGTCACTCTTTTCTATAGTTTTACTATCTTCTTTTTGTGAGTTTTCTTTTTTTCTTAAAACTTTAAAATCAGCTTTTTTTTCCACTAAAACTACACTTGCATCGAGCATGTGTATGAAGGCTTGTTCTAAATTTATATTTGAGAGATTTCTCTTACCTAAAGATTTATTTAATTCTTCATAAGTTATAAATCCTCTATGGATTCCTCTTCCCATGAGTCTGGCAAATGATTTAGTAATTATTCTTTCCACAATAATATATTTGAAAAGTCTTATATAAGCTCAATTTTGAAAAAATCTACGTATTTTTTTCCCAATTTAATTGATATTTTTTTGTTTTTTTAGCTCTCTAATTTCATTAAAAGTAGTTTCGCTCAAATCCTTTGAAAATTTCGACTCTAATTGCTCGATTCTAAACTCTAAATCATAATTTTTAAGATCTTTACAAATTTCCTCTAATAATTCAAAAATTTTATTTTTATTATTTTGATTATTATTTAAGATATGCTTAATCGATGCAAATTTAAAAATTTTTTCTACTATCTGAGGATCCAGTGCAAGGTCATTGATAGTCAATTTTTCACTATTTTTTAATTTTTTTAAAATAGCTTCAAATATTAACTTATTTTCATTACTAAATAGTTTTATATTTTCAATTAAATGAATGTTTTCTTTGATTAAATCTAAATTTTTCATCATTAGATAAAGTAAAGAAAATTCTTTAATTTCTACTCCACTTATCGATTTACTTTCATTGAAATGTTTTTTTGTAGAGTCTAATGATTTAACTTTTTTGGAATAAAAATTTTTTTTGCCTATATTACTAAGGGGTGTTAATGATGAAATTTTTTCTAAAAAGTATTCTAATACATATTTTTTTATATAATCATCTTTGATAGTTGCAGTAATAGATCTTAGTTTTTTTTCAAAAATTGCCATTGATGAAGGATCATTAGTAGTTTGATTTTTGTAATGATTAAATAAGAATTGATGTATTAAAATTTTATTTTGTTTTGTAAAATCTGAGAATTTTACTTTACCATTCTTATTTACAAAACTATCTGGATCTTCTCCGTCAGGTAAAAAAAGGAAAGAAATTTGTTTTTCAGGATGTAGTTCTTTAATTGAATTTTCTGCTGCTCTCAACGCAGCTTTATATCCACTTTCATCTCCATCAAAACAAATAATTACATCATCAAAAAATTGATTCAAAATTAATATTTGTCTATCTGTTAAAGATGTCCCTAAGTTTGCTACAACATTTTCAATTCCATTCTTATTTAATCCAATTACATCCATATATCCTTCAACAAGATATATATAATTAATTTTATTAGATAATTTTCTAGCTAAGTCTAAATTATATAAATTGGAACCTTTTTTAAAAAAAAGCGTCTCTGGAGAATTAATATATTTTGCTAAATAATTATTTTCTTGAATAGTTCGTCCTCCTAAAGCTATAGGTTGTCCGGAAATATTATTTATTGGAAATATAATTCTATTTCTAAATCTTTCTATATAAATATTTTTTTTTTCATCGAGATAAAAAAGGCCACTTTCAATTAAAACTTTTTTACTAAATTCATTTTCTAATTTTTTAAAAAAATTTGAATTCTTTTCTACAAATCCAATTTTAAATTTTTTAACATCTTTTTTCGAAAGATTCCTTGTTTTTAAATAATCTCTTGGTAAAGTTAAATTTTCATTTTGTAAAATCTCATTGTGATAGAAATCAACATATTTATTATAAATCAAACAATATTCTTGCCATTTATTTTCTCTTTCAACATCCTGTTTTGAAAAAGTATATGGTCTCATACCTGCTAAATTTGCAAGAGTTTTAACTGCTTCTCCAAATTTTAAGTTTTGAGTCTTCATAATAAAATCAAAAATATTTCCATGCTCAGAAGTTGCAAAACAATGATAAAATTCTTTATCATCATTAACTGTAAAGGATGGTGTTTTTTCAGTTTTAAAAGGAGATAATCCAATAAACTCTTTACCTCTTTTTTTTAAATTAACTGTCTTGGAAACTACCGTTGATACCTTTAAACGAGTTTTGATTTCATCTAAATATTCTTTTGGATATTTCATTATTTATTTAATAATTCTTTTAACAAAGAGCCAGCTTTAGCAAAGTCTAAATTGTCAGAATATTGTTTTTTTATCTCACCCATTACTTTTCCCATGTCTTTTATAGACTCAGCACCTAACTTACTTATTGTTTCAACACATATTTTTTTTGTTTCTTCTTCACTTAATTGTTTGGGTAAAAAACTAGAAATAATATTAAATTCATTTTGTTCAACCTCTAATAAATCTTGTCTATTATTTTTTTTATAAATATCAATTGATTCGGATCTTTGTTTAATCATTTTTTTTAATAGCTTTTTAATATCTTCATCATCTGTCTCTTTTTTATTTGGACCAGATCTATTTGCTATGTCTAAATCTTTAATTGAGGACAAAATTAACCTATAAGTTGATATTTCTACCTTGTTTTTTGATTTTAACGAACTTTTATAGTTAGATTCTATTTTTTCTTTCAATGTCATAATAATTTTTAATCTACTTTAAAGATAAAATTCTTCAAAAGAAAAAATTTTTTTTTTAGATTTTATAATAGATCTGTTGCTTAAGTTAAGCTTTTATTGTATTAACCTTTAACTCATGAGTTGTAATTGAACAAAAAACAAAAAGTAAACTCAACAAAAAATTTAAAATTTTCCCCAGGCGTTTTAGTTCTAGAAAATAAATCAATTTTTAATGGAATCGGTATTGGATATGAAGGAACAGCTACTGGTGAGGTGTGCTTTAATACCTCTATAACTGGGTATCAAGAAATAATCTCTGACCCTTCTTATGCAGGTCAAATAATTAATTTTACTTTTCCTCATATTGGAAATGTTGGGACAAACAATCAAGATAATGAGTCAGATAAAGTTTGGACAAAAGGTGTTATTTTTAATTCTGAAATAACTGATCCTTCCAATTATAGATCGTATATGGAATTGGATTTATGGCTTAAAAAAAACAAAATTGTTGGACTAACAGGCCTAGATACAAGGAGCTTAACTAATTTAATAAGAGATAACGGTGCTCCAAGAGGAACTATATCTCATTCTAAAATTGGAAAGCTTAATATTAAAAAACTAATAAATTTAACTCTTAAATGGCCAGGTCTTAACGGTTTAGATTTAGCAAAAACAGTTTCTACAAAAAAAAGATACAAATGGAAGGGGCTAAAAACTTGGAATAAGGAGCAAGGTTACAAAAAAATTAAAAAAAAAAAAATTAAAATTGTTGCGATAGATTATGGAATAAAAACAAATATTTTGAGATATTTTTCAAACTTTTTTTGTGATGTTACTATCGTTCCTTGTCAAACAACTGCTGAAGAAATTCTAAAAATAAAACCAAGTGGAGTTTTTTTATCAAATGGTCCGGGAGATCCTGCGGCAACAGGAAAATATGCTGTGAAAATTATAAAAGATCTTATTAATAAAGGTTTACCTGTATTTGGTATCTGTCTCGGTCATCAATTATTAGCTATTACTCTTAATGCTAAAACAAAAAAAATGAAATTAGGTCATAGAGGTGCCAATCATCCTGTAAAAAATCTTATTAATAATAAAGTTGAAATAACTAGTCAAAATCATGGATTTGAAGTAACTAAAAATAGTTTACCAAAAAATATTAAGATTACCCATAAATCTTTGTTTGATAATAGTATTGAAGGGATTAAATTAAAAGATAAACCTGTCTTTTCAGTCCAATATCATCCTGAATCAAATCCTGGACCTCAAGATAGTCACTACTTATTTAGCGACTTTATTAAAGAAGTAAAAAAATATGCCAAAAAGAAAAGATATTAAAAAAATTTTAGTTATAGGGGCAGGACCAATAATTATTGGTCAAGCTTGTGAATTTGATTATTCAGGTACCCAAGCATGTAAAGCTTTGAAAGATGAGGGATATAAAGTTATTTTGGTTAATTCTAATCCAGCAACAATAATGACTGATCCTGGTATCGCACATAAAACATATATTGAGCCTATATCCATTGAAGTGCTTGAAGAGATAATTAAAAAAGAAAAACCGAATGCTATATTACCTACTATGGGAGGACAAACAGCTTTAAATCTTTCTTTAAAAGCAGAAAAATTTGGTCTGCTAAAAAAATATAAAATTGAATTAATTGGTGCGAACTCCAAAGCTATAGCGAATGCTGAGGATAGAAAAAAATTTAGAAAGAACATGTCTGAAATTGGTATTGATTTACCTAAGTCTGAAGTGATTAATAATTTTAAAGATGCCACTAAATGTTTAAAAAAAGTCGGGCTTCCAGCAATTATAAGGCCTTCTTTTACTTTAGGAGGACTTGGCGGAGGTATTGCAAGAACTAAAAAAGAATTTTTTAAAATTGTTAAAGGTGGATTGCATGAATCTCCACAAAACCAGGTCTTAATTGAAGAGTGTTTAGATGGTTGGAAAGAATTTGAGATGGAAGTAGTCAGAGATAAAAATGATAACTGCATTATAGTTTGCTCTATAGAAAATATAGACCCAATGGGAACCCATACTGGAGATTCTATAACTATAGCACCTGCTTTAACATTAACCGATAAAGAATACCAAGTAATGAGAAACGCATCCATTGCATGTTTAAGAAAAATTGGAGTTGAAACTGGTGGATCTAATGTTCAGTTTGCAATTAACCCAAAAAATGGAAGAATGGTTATTATTGAGATGAACCCTCGAGTCTCTCGTTCATCAGCATTAGCTTCAAAGGCAACTGGTTTTCCAATAGCGAAAGTTGCAGCTAAATTAGCTGTTGGATATACTTTAGATGAACTACAAAATGAAATCACAAAAGTAACTCCAGCATCTTTTGAGCCAACTATTGATTATGTCGTGACAAAAATTCCAAGATTTACTTTTGAAAAATTTCAAGATACTAAAGCAGTATTAGGCACCTCAATGAGATCAGTTGGTGAAGCCATGGCTATAGGGAGAAACTTTAAGGAATCCTTTCAAAAAGCTTTGGTATCTTTAGAGACCGGGCTGTCAGGATTAGACAATATCTTTAATTATTCTAATAATGAAATTTTAAAACAACTTAAAATAAATATACCAAACAAATTACTGCTAGTAGCTGAAGCATTTAGAAAAAAAATTTCATTAAATAAAATATACAAATTATCAAAAATAGATCCATGGTTTTTAAAACAAATAAAAGAAATTGTTGTGGAAGAAAAAATGATAATAAATAATGGTTTACCCAAAAAGTATTTAGAATTTAATAGGATAAAATCAATTGGATTTTCAGATAAAAAGTTATCAGAACTTACTGGAATTAAAGAAGAAATTGTTAAAAGAAAAAGGGTAGCTCTTAAAGTTCTGCCAGTTTTTAAGAAGGTTGATACTTGTGCAGCTGAATTTAAATCGTTTACTCCTTATATGTATTCAACTTATCAACGTAATTTTTCATTAAATGTTGAATGTGAAGCAAATCCTAGCAAAAGAAGAAAGATAATAATACTTGGAGGTGGACCAAACAGAATTGGTCAAGGTATAGAATTTGATTATTGTTGCTGTCAAGCAAGCTTTTCTTTGAAAGAGGCAGGATTCGAAACAATCATGATAAATTGTAATCCCGAAACAGTCTCAACTGATTATGATACAAGTGATAGACTATATTTTGAACCTTTGATTGAGGAATATGTGCAAAATATAATTTTAAAAGAAAAAACTAAAGGTAATCTCTTAGGTGTAATAGCACAATTTGGTGGACAAACTCCAATTAAGCTTGCTAAATTTTTACATGAAAATAAATTACCAATTCTCGGTACACAATATTCTTCAATAGATCTTGCCGAAGATAGAGATAGATTTAGAGATTTATTAATTAAACTTAATTTAAAACAAGCTGAAAGTGGAATTGCAGATAAATATAATAAAGCAATAGATATTTCTGATAAAATTGGTCTTCCAGTTATTGTTCGTCCTTCTTACGTATTGGGAGGAAGGGCTATGGAGATTGTATATGATAAAAGTCAGTTAAAAAAATTTATTAATCAAGCTTTTGAAGCATCTGATAAAAATCCAATTTTAATTGATAAATTTATAGATAACGCTATGGAAGTTGACGTTGATGCTATATCAGATGGTAGGGACGTTTATGTTGCAGGTATAATGCAACATATTGAGGAAGCTGGAATTCACTCCGGAGATTCTGCTTGTTGTTTACCTCCAGTATCAATTAAAGATAACATACTTAGAGAGATTAAAATTCAAACTAGAAAACTAGCCTTAGCTTTAAAGGTTAAAGGTTTATTAAATATTCAATTTGCAATTAAAAAAGATGAAATTTACGTAATTGAAGTAAATCCTAGAGCAAGTAGAACTGTTCCTTTTGTTTCAAAAGCTAACGGAATTCCTCTTGCAAAAATTGCTTCAAGAATAATGGCTGGAGAAATGCTTTCAAAATACCAACTAAGATATAAAAAAAATAAAAGATTTGCTGTTAAGGAAGCTGTATTTCCTTTTAATAAATTTCCAGATAGCGATCTTCTACTTGGGCCTGAAATGAAATCTACTGGAGAAGTTATGGGATATGATAAAGATTTTGGAATGGCAGTTGCAAAAAGTCAAATTGCAGCGTCTAATTCGCTACCAACTAGCGGCATGGCATTCCTATCCGTAAAAGACTCGCATAAACAAGAAATTATTGGTGTAGCTCAAAGATTAAGAAAGCTTGGTTTTACTATTTCAGGAACAAAAGGTACTGCTAAAATTTTAATTGAAAATGGAATTAAATGTAAAACAATAAATAAGGTAAGTAGTGGTCGGCCACATATAGTTGATGTTTTAAATACAAAAAAAATATCGCTAGTTATTAATACTGGAGGAGGTAATAGTGAGCACAGAATTAATGACGCTAGAGCTTTAAGAAGAGGTACTTTAGCAAATAAAATTCCTTACTGTACTAATATGTCTACTGCTTATTCTTTTCTTGAAGCAATAAAATCTCTTAAAACAAAGAAATTAGAGGTAAAGTCTCTTCAGGATAGCTAGTCAACTTTCCAATCAGTTTTAAAAGTTACATAATTTACTTGAAGGCATCTTCTTTCTTTAATAATTTCTTTTTTTTCCATTCCATGCCAAGTATTAGGTCCACTTGTAAAGAAATATCCATAATTATCTTTATAAGGCATAGTTTTGATTTTCTTTAAATCTTTATCATAAAAATCAGTTCCTAATTCTTCGCTTTCATTTGTTTTATTTATAAAAAGTAAGCATGACATTAATTTTTCTTTAATATCACAGTGTGGTTTTAGCCAGAATCCTTGTCTATCACAAATAACCTCAACTCTTACATAAGAGTTAGATAAATCTTTACCTACAAGTAGTGAAATTTTTTTATAAGTTTCTTTATCCTGTAATTCTTTTATAAGTTTTATTAATTGAGGAAATTCATTTGAATTTTCTCTAGTAATAAAACATCTAAATTTTAATGCTTTTCCTCCATGTGAAAAACCTTCTCTAAATTCAGGTGTCCCTCCATCGATTGCTCTTGTTCCATCATAATTTAAACTATGTTCAACTGGGTTGGCTATATCAGCATTAATGATCTCACTTATTTGTTCTTCAGTTAAAGGTTGATTTAATTCCCAATGGGTAAAAGGATTTTCAAATTTTTTTGATTTTTTTTCTATGGAGTTTAAAAATGACATTACAATATTTGTTTTTTGATTAATTCTGCTATTCTACTTGTTTCATCCAAACTTTTATAGGTCCAAATTTCAAGTTTTTCATTCAAATTTTTCGTTATATTCAATTTATTAAATAATTCTCTAAATTTTTTAAACCTTAGATCTTGTCTTTTTGAAGGTAAGTCTGCTACATAGATGGGCTTCCCAGTCATAGCTGCCTCAGATATCATCGAAGTAGAGTCACAAGTTACAACAATATACTTAGCTAAAGATAGTCCTGAAAGATAAGCTTTTTTATCTACACTTTTAATTACAAGATTATCTTTGCCAATTTTTTCAGTTGCTAAATCTATTGTTCTTTTAGGTGTTCTTATTGAAGGAATTATAATCGCCTTCAAACCACTGGTTTTTAAAATTTTTTCTATTTTACTAAAAATATTTATCAAGTTTCGATCATCATAAGTATAATACTTATTTGGACCCCCTAAAATTAACAATAGGTATTCCTTATCTTTATCTATTTTATCAAGGAGGTAATTGTGATTATTTTGAATTTCTTTCAAAGTAAGATAATGTAATGCACCTTTTGAAGTAATAACATTTTTTCCATTAAGGCCATCATGTTCTGGGGCAATAACAAAATCAAAATTATTTAATGAAACCTTAGGGTCTTGAATATGAATATTAAAAACTGTTTTTTTTGAATTTTTCTTCAAATATATAGAAGGAATTACACTCTTTCTTCCACAAGAAATTAAAATATCAAAATCTTGAATACCGATTTTTTTAAAAACAAAATTTGAAATAGGTGTTAAACTTGGAGGAATCAATTTCCAAAAATTATTTAGTTCAACTCTATGGTGAGTAAACTCAATATTCAGAGCTTTGGCTAAACCTTCAACTTGGCTTATCATTCCGTGCATTCCCTCAGTCAATAATAACCCTTTTAATTTACTCATTAATTACTATATAGCTCTGATATGAATCAAAATCCAACTAAACACACAAAAGTGTTAATAATTGGATCTGGCCCAGCCGGATACACAGCTGCTGTTTACGCAGCTAGAGCAATGCTAAATCCAATAATGGTATCAGGAATAGAGCCAGGTGGACAACTAACAACAACAACTGATGTAGAAAACTATCCTGGATTTGCCAAAGTAATTCAAGGACCATGGTTGATGGAACAAATGCGAGAACAAGCAAAAGCTGTTGGCACAGAAATGATTGAAGATCATATTTCTTCAGTAAATTTAAAATCTAAGCCATTTGTAGCTATGGGTGATGGTGGTCAAAAATACACAGCTGATTCAATTATTATTTCAACAGGAGCTCAAGCAAGATGGTTAAATATTAAGTCTGAACAAAAATTTAGAGGATTTGGTGTGTCAGCTTGTGCAACATGTGATGGATTTTTCTTTAAAGACAAAACTGTTGCAGTTATAGGTGGTGGAAACGCTGCTGTTGAAGAAGCAATGTTTCTAACAAAATTTGCTTCAAAAGTAAAATTAATACATAGAAGAGATGCCTTAAGAGCTGAAAAAATGCTTCAAAGTAAATTAATGGCAAATAAAAAAATTGAAATTATTTGGGATAGTGTTGTTGAGGAAGTGATTGGAGAAAATGATCCTAAAAATGTAAAAGGATTAAAAATTAAAAATGTAAAAACGAATAAAATAGATGAATTAAAAATTGATGGATTATTTATTGCAATTGGGCATGATCCAGCAACTCAACTATTTAAAGATCAATTAAATATGGATAAAGAGGGTTATTTAACAACTAAACCAGATTCAACAGAGACAAATGTGCCAGGTGTTTTTGCTGCAGGAGATGTTAAAGACAAAATATTTAGACAAGCTGTGACAGCTGCAGGAATGGGGTGTATGGCTGCTCTTGAAGCTGAAAAATTTTTATCTAATTAAAATATGTGCCCGATTTGTTGGATAAGTGGGTTTATAGCTGCATTATTTGGAGGATCTTTTATAGCTGTTGCAAATCATCCTATATCTTGGATTTTAAGTATCATTTTAATTTCTTACGCAGTTTATAAATTTTATGAAGCCAAAAAAAGAGGAAAAAAAATGAATAAAGAAACAAAAAATAAAAATAAAAAAACAATATTTAGATTCATTCAGGGTGTAGTTGTCGGCTCAATAGCTACTGTAATTATTTTTTATGGCCTAACTTACAAAGAACACGAAAGAATGCATGATCTTTTAGAGAAACATGGTATTGAAAAACACGAACATTAATTAATTAAAACTTTCACAAAAAGATTTTATTCTTTTCATAGCTTTTCTTAAATTATTCATTGAAGTTGCATAAGAAATTCTAAAGTATCCTTCTAATCCAAAAGCAGAACCTTGAACTACTGCAACGTTTGCTTTTTCAAGTAATTTTTGAACAAAATCAGTATCAGTTTTTAATTTAGTTTTTTTATTCAAAAGACCCTTACAACTTGGAAATACATAAAATGCTCCGTTAGGTGTTAAACATTTAATTCCTTTAATTTTATTGAGACTATTAACGACGAAGTCTCTTCTTTTTTTAAACTCATTAGATCTTTTTTTTATAAATTTCTGAGTTCCGTTTAAAGCTTCAACTGCGGCCGCTTGACTAATAGAAGACGGATTAGATGTCGATTGGGATTGAATTTTACGAATAGATTTAATGATTTCTTTTGGTCCACCTGCATAACCAATTCGCCATCCTGTCATAGCATAAGACTTACTAACACCATTCATAGTAAGAGTTCTATTTTTTAAACTAGATATTTGAGCTGTCGTAAAAAACTTAGCTTTATCATAGGTTATGTGCTCATAAATATCATCACTTAAAATTTGAATTTTTTTATTTTTAATTAAAACTTGAGATAATTTTTTTATCTCTGCTTTTGTATAGCTTACTCCTGTAGGATTCGATGGTGAATTTAATATTAACCACTTAGTTTTTTTAGAAATAGCCTTTTTTAATTTATTTGGGGTTAATTTAAAATTATCCGTCTCATTACATTTTATAATTTTTGGCCTTCCTCCAGCTAATAGAACCATATCAGGATAAGAAACCCAAAAAGGTGCTGGGATAATTACTTCATCTCCCCTGTTTAAAGTAGCCATGAAGGTATTATAAAGAACCTGTTTACCTCCAGTTCCTACAGTTATTTCCTCAATAGAGTACTTTAAATTATTTTCTTTTTTAAATTTTTTAATTATTGCTTTTTTTAAAGCTATTGTTCCATCAACAGCTGTATATTTAGTATCACCACCTCTAATTGCTTTGATAGCAGCATTCTTAATATTATTTGGAGTATCAAAATCTGGTTCACCCGCCCCTAATCCGATTACATCTTTTCCTGCTGCTCTTAATTCTCTAGCTTTTTGAGTAACAGCTATTGTTGGAGATGGTTTAATTTTTTTTAAACTGTCTGATATTATGCTCATTGAAATATAAATTAATTCTACTACGTTGTTTAATATATGGAAAATACTTATCAAGATTTAATTACGGATATTCAGAGTAAAAATCCAAAAATCGGTGGAAAACTTGAGGGTGGTAAAAAGTTTAAAATAAAATCAGATTTTAAACCTGCAGGCGATCAACCAGATGCTATAAAAAAGTTAGTTAATGGAGCAAATAAAGAGGAATTTAATCAAGTTCTTCTTGGAGTAACTGGATCAGGAAAAACATTTACTATGGCTAAAGTTATTGAAGCCACTAATAGACCAGCATTAATTCTTGCTCCAAATAAAACTCTTGCAGCTCAACTTTACGGTGAGATGAAAACATTTTTTCCTGATAATGCCGTAGAGTACTTTGTATCCTATTATGATTATTATACTCCAGAAGCATACGTCCCTAGATCAGATACTTATATTGAAAAAGAAGCCTCTATAAATGAACAGATAGATAGGATGAGACACTCGGCTACAAGGTCTCTTTTAGAAAGAGATGATGTTTTAATTGTTGCAAGCGTATCTTGTATATATGGTCTTGGATCAGTTGAAGCATATAGCAAAATGACTTTAACACTTCAAAAAAATTATGATTATAATAGAGAACAAATTATTAAATCCTTAGTGGCTTTACAATATAAACGTAATGAACAAAACTTTTATAGAGGAACTTTTAGAGCTAGAGGAGAGTATTTAGAAATTTTCCCGTCACATCTAGAGGATAGAGCATGGAGATTAAGTTTATTTGGGGATAAACTTGAAAAAATTGAAGAGTTTGATCCACTTACAGGAGATCAGGTAAGAGAATTAAGTTTAATTAAAGTTTATGCAAATAGCCACTACATAACTCCAAAACCAACTGTTGAACAAGCGATTATAAATATAAAAAAAGAATTAGAGGTTACTTTAAAAAAACATAAAGCAGAAAATAAATTACTTGAAGCTCAAAGATTAGAAGAAAGAACTAAGTTTGATCTTGAAATGATTGAAGCAACTGGCTCTTGCGCAGGTATTGAAAATTATTCTAGGTTTTTATCTGGAAGAAAGCCTGGCGAACCACCTCCAACTCTTTTCGAATACTTTCCAGACAATACTTTAATTTTTGTTGATGAATGTCATGTGACTGTTCCTCAACTTAACGGAATGTACAAAGGTGATAGGTCTAGAAAAAGTACTTTAGCAGAATATGGTTTTAGACTTCCTTCTTGTATGGATAATAGACCCTTAAAATTTGAAGAATGGGACTTAATGAGAACTCAAACAGTGTTTGTATCAGCTACACCAGGTCCTTGGGAGTTAAAGCAAACGAAAGGAAAATTTATTGATCAAGTAATAAGACCTACAGGTTTAATTGATCCTCCAGTTGAAATTAGACCTGCAAAAAATCAAGTGGATGATCTAATGCATGAATGTAAAAAAGTTGTTGAAAATAATCACAGGGTTTTAGTTACGACACTTACAAAAAAAATGGCAGAAGATTTAACAGAATACCTTCATGAAAATGGTATCAAAGTAAGATATTTACATTCAGATATAGACACACTTGAAAGAATAGAAATTATGAGAGACCTTAGAATGGGAGTATTTGATGTATTAGTTGGTATTAATTTGTTGAGAGAAGGATTAGATATTCCAGAATGTGCTTTGGTTGGAATTTTAGATGCTGATAAAGAAGGTTTTTTAAGATCGGAAACTTCTTTAATCCAAACTATTGGAAGAGCTGCGAGAAATGTAGATGGTAAAGTAATTTTATATGCAGATAAAGAAACTAAAAGTATAAAAAATGCAATTCATGAAACAGATCGAAGAAGAAAGATCCAATTAGATTATAATAAAAAACATAAAATTGACGCTAAAACTGTCAAAAAAGAAATTAATGATATTTTAGAAAGTGTTTACGAAAAAGATTATGTAAAAATAAGCGAGGGTTCTAATATTGGTGGAAATTTAAAAAAACACTTAAAAGCACTCAATAAAAAAATGAAAGAATCAGCATCTAATTTAGAATTTGAGGAGGCTGCTAAAATTAGGGATGAAATAAGAAAGTTGGAAAGTTCTGAATTGGAGATTACATTAAATCCAAAAATAAGAAAGTATGATGTAAAAAACAAACTTTATCCTAAAGGCAGATCTACTATGGGTATGCCTGGAACTAAAGTCACGAAAAAAAGAGATAAAAAATGGAAGCACAGAAAATAATTATTACTGGTGGCGCAACAAGAATTGGGAGTGCAATAGCCAAAATGCTATCTGGTCCAAATAAAGAAATTACTATTCATTTTAATAAATCAAAATCTAAAGCTGAAAGTTTAAAAAAAAAATTACAAAAATTCGGTACTATAGTCCATTTAATCAGTGGTGATTTGAGCGAAGAGAAAAATATCTATAAATTAATCAAACTCTCAAAATCAAAAATGAAATATTTTGACTGCTTAATAAATAATGCCTCATTGTTTGGAAATGATAAATTAGAAAATTTTAGTTCAAAAAGTTGGGAAAAACATATCTCTATAAATTTAAGAGCCCCTGCGATTTTATCAAAAGAATTCTCTAAGAATATTAGAGGAAAAAATAATAACATTATTAATATAATTGATCAGAGAGTATTTAAATTAACTCCTTATTTTTTTTCATATACTATTAGCAAAGCGGGTCTATATACTTTAACTAAAACAAGTGCAATGAGTTTGGCTCCAAAAATACGTGTAAATGGTATAGCTCCTGGCCCTACAATTAAAAATAAAAGACAATCTGAAAAACACTTTAAAAAACAGTATTCTACAACACCACTAAAACATCAAGTTAACGTTAATGAAATTTGTAATGCAGTTGACTTTTTTATTAAAAACAGTTCTATTACTGGTCAAGTTTTGGCTATTGATAGCGGTCAAAGTTTAAATTGGCAAACACCAGATATAATGAAAGCTCAAGAATGAAAAAAAATAATCTTAAAGTTGTAAAGATAGATAAATCTAAAAGCTTATTTAATTATGAAAAAAAAATTCTGATCAATGAATTAGTTTTAAACTTAAAGCTTGGTTATTATGATTATGAAAAAGAAAAAACTCAAAAAGTAAAGTTCAGTCTTGAAATTGATTATCAAGATAAGAAACCAACTAATGATAAAGATATAAAATCTATCGTCAATTACAGTATAGTTGTTAAGCTTATCGAAAAGCTGGTTAAGAAAAAACACTATAATTTTTTAGAGTCTCTTGCTGAAGCAGTTTTTAATGAACTATTTCGAGACAAAAGAATTGGTAAAATTATGCTTAAGATTGAAAAATTAGAAATTTTAAAAGAATGTTCATCTGTTGGTATTCAAATTACCAAAAAAAGAAGTTATGATAAGTTCTGAAATTGGTAAAGAAGTAATTAAAAAAGAACTCCCTTTAATTCCTAAACTGCCTGGTATTTACCGAATGTTAAATGATAAAGGTGAAATCCTTTATGTTGGAAAAGCAAAAAATTTACCCAATAGACTTAAAAGTTATGTAGCAGAAAAAAACCATATTATTAGAACAGATAGAATGCTTGCTCAGACAAGAAAGTTAGAAATAACAACAACTTCTAACGAAAGTGAAGCGTTACTTCTTGAGGCAAATTTAATCAAAAAATATAAACCAAAATTTAACATTCTTTTAAGAGATGATAAGTCATTCCCATTTATTTTTATTGGAAATAAAGATAAATGGCCTCAAATAAAAAGACACAGAGGAAAAAAAACAAAAGAGGGATTTTACTTTGGTCCCTTTGCATCAGCTGGATCAGCTAATTGGACTATCAAAATGATACAAAAAATTTTTCATCTCAGAGTTTGTGATGACTCTGTTTTTAAAAATAGAGAACGTCCATGTATTCTATATCAAATTAAAAGGTGTTCTGGACCTTGTGTGGGTTATGTTAAAAAAGATGAATATAAAAAAACGGTTAATGATGCAATTGAGTTTGTTTCTGGTAAATCAAGAAAAATACAAAAGAGTCTTTCTGATCAAATGGAAAAAGCTAGTAATGATTTAGATTTTGAAAAAGCTGTTATTTTAAGAGATAGAATAAAATCTTTAAATATCATTCAGTCATCTCAAAGAATCAACGAGGCAAACTTAATTGAAGCTGATGTAATTGGGGGATATAAAGAGTCAGGTAAAACTTGTATTCAAGTTTTTTTTTATCGCTCTAAGCAAAATTGGGGTAATCAGGCATTTTTTCCAAAACATGATCCTGATGAAAAATTGAGTGAAATACTAAATTCCTTCATTTCTCAATTTTATGAAAATAAAAATGTACCCTCTTCAATAATTTTATCAGAAGAAATTAAAGAAAAAATTTTAATAGAAAAAACACTCACTAAGAAAGAAAACAAACAAATTAATATTTCCATTGCAAAAAAAAGGATCAAAATTAAAAGTAGTTAATCAAGCAATTAAAAATGCAAAAGACAGCTTGAATAGAAAACTTTATGAAAGTCAAAATAATAGAGGGCTATTTGATGCAGTTGCAAGTAAATTTAATTTGGAAGTAAACATTAACTTGATTGAAGTTTATGATAACAGCCACATTCAAGGAACAAATAGTACTGGAGCTTTAATTGCTTACGGTGATGAAGGATTTATTAAAAAGAGATATAGAAAATTTAATATAAAAATCAAAAAAAATGAGCAAGATGACTATGGAATGATGCGTGAAGTATTAAGTAGAAGATTTAAAAGAGCTATTCAAGAAAAGGATAATTATCTTACTTTTCCAGACTTAGTTATAGTTGATGGAGGAAAAGGACAATATTCGATTGCGAAAGAAACTTTAAATGAACTTGGACTTCATGACTTACCAATTGTTGCTATAGCTAAAGGAAAATTAAGAAATAGTGGAAATGAAACCTTTTTTCATAATGGTAAAGAATTTAAGTTTACAAAAAATGACCCAACTTTATTCTTTCTTCAAAGAATTAGAGATGAAGCTCATCGTTTCGCAATAAGTGCCCATAGGGCCAAAAGAAAGAAAGGAATCAGTAAATCATTACTTGATCAAATCGAAGGTATCGGTTCAATAAGAAAAAGGGCTCTTTTAAATCATTTTGGTTCAGCAAGAGCAGTTGAATCTGCTAGTCTGGATGAAATAAAATCAGTGGAAGGTGTTGAGGCCAAAGTAGCAAAAAAGATATATAACTTCTTTCACGAATAAAAAGATATGCTTAAAAAAATACCAAATATATTAACTATAGGTCGAATTTTAATTGTTCCATTTTTTGTACTAGCATTTTATCTACCAGGTTTTTATGGAGACTTGACTGCTTTAATATTATTTATTGTAGCATCATTTACAGACTTTTTAGATGGTATGTTAGCTAGATTTTTAGGAGAAGAATCAAAACTAGGTGAATTGTTAGATCCGATTGCTGATAAAATTATTGTAGCTACTGCACTCATTTTATTAGTAATGGATGGTACGATTCGTAATTACGAGGTTATTGCAGCAATAATTATTCTTATAAGAGAAATTCTCATTTCTGGTTTAAGAGAATTTTTAGCAAAAGGAAAAATTAAGCTTCCTGTTTCAAATCTAGCTAAATTGAAGACTGTTTTACAGATGGTTTCTATAGCTCTTTTGCTTTCAGGAGAAACTGGAAATAAAATTATAAATTTTCAAGATTATAACGCTCAAACTATAGGCATTATTTTTTTATGGCTTTCTGCAGCTTTAACACTTTTTACAGGTTACGAATATATGCGTAAAGGAATAGATCACGCAATATCTGAAGACAAAAAAGATTAAGCTGCTTTTTTTTTTCTTACTAAGACTTGATAGCTTTCATTTAAATCAAGTATTAATTTACTTACTTTGAATTGATTATTTTCTATACAAGACACAGGTGTTACTTCTGCTGCTGTGCCTGTTAAAAAACAACCATCAAAATTTTTTAATTCCTCAGGTTTTATCTTTCTTTCATTTACTTTTATATTTTTTAATTTTGCTATATCAATAACAGTTCTTCTAGTTATCCCATCTAAAAAAGAGTCTGGTACTGGTGTATGCAACTCACCATTTTTATCTATAAAAAAAATATTAGCTCCAGTAGCTTCTGCTATATTTCCCTCATGATCTAACATAAGTGAATCTGCATAACCTTGCTGTTCGGCTTCATGTTTTGATAAAGTACAAATCATATAAAGACCAGAAGCTTTAGTATCCCAAGGTATAGTATTAGGAGCCGGTCTTCTCCATTTTGAAACATTTAATTTAATGCCTTCTACTTTTAACTTAGGATCAAAATATGATCCCCATTCCCAAGTAGCTATAGCAACATGAATTTTGGTTTGTTGGGCTGAAATTGCCATCATCTCACTTCCTCTCCAAATCATTGGTCTCACATATCCATTTTTCACATTTTGAACTGATATTATTTTTTTACTGGCAATATTTATTTCATCTTCTGTAAAAGGAACATTAATTCCCATTCTTTTTGCTGAATAAAAAAGCCTTGAAGTATGCTCTTCTAATTTGAAAATTAAACCATCATATACCCTTTCTCCCTCAAAAACGCAACTTGCGTAATGTAGACCATGACTTAAAACATGAATCTTAGCATCGCTCCAATCCACAAGCTCATTATTATACCAAATTTTGCCAGATCTTTTGTCGTAGGGTATCATTAATGAAATAAATTTAATTTTTATTACAAAAATATCTTTGTATCTATAATATGTCAATATAACTTACCAATAATGAAAGAACTTTTATATTTAAAGGACACGCAATTAAAAGAATTAATTGAAAAGCTATTTACAAGCTATAGAGAGTCCTTTGGAGATGCCAAAAAAACATTAGATAAATATACAATTGGGATCGCACATCATAAGGTTTTGCATCTACTTTCAATGTATGAAGGAATTACAATTTCAGAATTACTTAAAAAACTTAAAATTACCAAACAAAGTTTAAATAGAGTTTTAAAAGATCTAATCAAACTCGAAGTTATTTATTTTGAAAAAGATCAAAAGGATACAAGAGTTAAACATATTTTTTTAAACGATAAAGGTAAAAAAATTTTTGAGGAAGTATTTTCTACCCAAAAAAAAAGAATATATAATGCACTTTTAAACTCAACCTCTGAACAAGTTCTTAACTTTGACAGTGTTTTAAAAAAAATAATTGATGAATGATTTTATAGCACATATTTTAGTTGTAGACGATGATGATGGTATTAGGTCTTTAGTCAAGCAATACCTAAATGAAAATAATTTTTTAGTGACTACTTCAAATAGTGCTGAAAATGCAGAAAAAAAAATTTCAATCATCAAATTTGATTTAATTGTTTTAGATATAATGATGGCTGGAAAAAGTGGACTAGACTTCATCAAAGATAATAAATCAAAAATTGATACTCCCATAATACTTTTAACTGCAAAAGGAGAAACAAAAGATAGAGTTGATGGATTAGAAATAGGAGCAGATGATTATTTGCCAAAACCCTTTGAACCAAAAGAACTTATACTAAGAATAAAAAATATTTTGAATAAAACTAAAAAAAATGATCAAAAAAGAATTATTAAATTCGATAATATAAAAATTGATCTTAATAAACTTTTAATTACTAAAAATAAGAATGAATTTAAAATAAACAATACTGAAAAAATTATTTTAGAGAAAATGATTAATAATCCAGGTAAAACATTTTCTAGAGAAAATATTGGGAATCTAATCGATTTAGATAAAGAAAGATCTATAGATGTCATAATTACAAGATTAAGAAAAAAAATTGAATCAGATCCAAAAAATCCAAAATATTTACAAACTTTGAGAGGTGCGGGCTATGTATTATGGATTGAATAAATTTATTAAAAATCTTTTACCAAAAAGATTATTTTATAGAGCATTATTAATTGTAGCAATTCCAATTATTGTTATACAGTTAATTATAACAATTGTTTTTTTTGATAGTCTTTGGATAAAAACAAACAAAGGAATGACACGAGCATTAGTTGGAGAAATAAAAACATTTATTACAGCATATGAGAACAGTGAATACAATAATAATGATTTGTCCGGCCTTTTTTCAATTTATTTAGATCTTAATGTTGAATTTAAAAATAATGCCCCTTTTGATAAAGAATTAAAAGAAAGATGGTTCAGTCCTATAGATAGAACTTTGAGAAGAGAATTAAAATCAAATATAGGTAACGGAAATTATTGGTTTAGTACAACTTCATATAAAGAACTCATTCCCATAAATATAAAACATAATAATGGCTATTTTGAATTTTTAATTCCTAAAGATAGAATCACAAGTACTTCTGCAAGAATGTTTGCTCTATGGATAACCCTTCCAGCGTTATTAATGATATCAATAGCTATAATATTTTTAAAAAATCAGACAAGACCAATCGTTAATCTTGCAAAAGCTGCAGAAAAATTTGGCAGAGGTGAAAATATTGATGAATACAGACCATCTGGTGCATTAGAAATTAGACAAGCAGGTTTAGAATTTGACAGAATGAGAAAAAGAATTATTAGACATCTCAATCAAAGGTCTGAAATGTTATCTGGGATAAGTCACGATCTTAGAACTCCATTAACAAGATTAAAGCTTCAAATTTCATTTATCAAAGAAAAAGAATTATCAAAAAAAATGTCTTCAGATATTGATGAAATGGAAAATATGCTTAACGAATATTTACAATTTACAAGCTCAACTTATTTAGAAAAAAATGAAACATTTGATATTTCAAAATTGATAGAAAGTATAATTGATAAATTTAATAATATTGATATTTCAAAAAAACTAGACCCCCGAGTTTATATGAATGGTAAAAAAAATTTAATAAAAAGATCTTTAGAAAATGTAATTGGCAATTCTATTAAGTATGCAAAAAAAATAAACTTTGAATTAATCAAAAAAAATAATAGCATTTTGATTATAATTGATGATGATGGTCCTGGTATACCTCAAAATGAATATAATAATGTTTTTAAACCTTTTTATAAAATTGATAAAAGCAGAGGAGACTCAAAATCAAGTGTCGGCCTTGGCCTATCTATAACATCAGACATTATAAAATCTCATGGAGGAAATATTTTGTTAGATAAATCTAATTTAAATGGACTTAGAGTTAAGATTTTTTTACCTTTATAGGTCTTTTTTTTAAATTATTTTTTTTTAATTTTGAAAGTTTCTTTTCTAAATTTTCCACTCTTTTTATTAAAATATCATGTTCTTCTTTACTTGTTAATTTCATTTTAAATACTATCTCATCTCTTTTTGATTTTAAAATACTTAAAATTTCCGAGCTTAAATCTCTATAGGAAATTAGTCCTTGTTCAAATAACTTTGCTAATTTATCAATTACAAATTTTGATTTTGTCATATATTCATTTATAAATTTAATATACTTTATAAGTATTTTTTTTTAAAATGTTTATTAATAATTTTGACCCAGTTGCTTTTCAATTTTTTTCATTTGAAATAAAATGGTATTCTTTAGCTTATATTATAGGAATATTATTTGGTTGGATTTTAAGTAAAACTCTTTTCATTTCAGATCATGAAATAAAAGAAAAATTTGATGATTTTATAACTTATCTTATTTTAGGTATAATTATTGGAGGAAGATTAGGTTATATACTTTTTTATAATTTTAATTATTACTTTAACAATCCAATTGATATATTTAAAATTTGGCAAGGAGGAATGTCATTTCATGGAGGATTAATAGGAATTATCGTTGCTAGCATTTGGTTTGCGAAAAGAAATAATCATAATTCATTTAAATATTTAGATGTCGTTGCAATTGTTGCACCAATAGGAATATTTTTTGGTAGAATAGCAAATTTTATAAATTCTGAATTGTATGGAACAGTAACAAGTGTGCCTTGGTCAGTAAAATTTTTACGAGTAGATGATTTATATCGACATCCTTCCCAATTATATGAAGCAATTTTTGAAGGATTAATTTTATTTTTGATTTTAATATATTTTAGAAATAAAGGTTATATGAAAACTCCAGGTTTTTTATCTAGCTTATTTTTAATTTTTTATTCAATTTTCAGATTTATTATTGAATTTTTTAGAGTACCAGATGAACAAATAGGCTATTTATTTTTTGACCTAACAATGGGACAAATCATAAGTTTCTTATTTTTATTAATTGGAATTTATTTAATTATTAAAAAAAATGAAATCAAAAAAGATACGTAATCTACCTTTAGATAAATTTATAGATTTATCTCTTTATAATAAAAAATTTGGATATTATATGAAAAAAAATCCTTTTGGTTCAAAAGGTGATTTTATAACTGCTCCAAATATTTCAAGACTTTTTTCTGAAATGATCGCAATTTGGACTCTAAGTTTCTGGAAAAGTTTGGGATCACCAAAGCATTTTAATTTAATTGAACTTGGAGCAGGTAATGGTGAGATGATGAAAATTCTTATTGAAAGTTTTAAAAATTTTCCTATTTTTTTAAAAGGATGCAATTTAATTATCCACGAAAAAAGCCCATCATTAATTAAGATTCAAAAAAAAAAATTAAAAAATAAAAAAATAGTTTGGGTTTCTAAAATTAGTAAAATAAAAAAAATTCCTAGTATATTTATTGCTAATGAATTTTTTGACTCAATTCCAATAAAACAATTTGAAAAAAAACAAAACTCATGGTTTGAAAAGTTTGTAAATTTTAAAGGTAAACAAAATGCTTTTTTTTTTGAAAAAAAAATTGATATTAAAAAAATTGAAAAAAAAATAAATTTCAAAATATCAGAAAATCAATCTTTTATAGAATATTCTGAACTCGGACTTAGTTATTTAAAAAAAATATCCAAAATAATTAAGAAAAATACTGGGGGGTTATTATTAATAGATTACGGATATACCGAGAAAAAAATGAAAAATACCCTACAAGCAATCTCTAATCATAAATTTGCCAATATTTTAAGCAATATAGGAAATGTAGATATTACTCACAATATAAATTTTGAACTATTTAAAAAATTTACAAAACAAATGGGTAGTTTAGAAAATAATTTAACAACTCAAAAAGAATTTCTAACAAAGTTAGGAATTAAACAAAGAGCAGAAATTATATCTAAAAATCTAAATTTTTTAAAAAAAGCAGATATTTATTACCGACTTAACAGACTTATTGATGAAAAACAGATGGGATATTTGTTTAAAGTAATGCTAATAAAAAATAAAAAAAATAGATTTAAACTTGGATTCTAAGATTGATTACATCTAAAAAATTGTTGAAACAAAAAAAAATCAGCCATGGTTTTTTTAATAGAAACGGAGGTAAATCAAATGGTATTTATAAAAGCTTAAATTGTGGTATTGGCTCTAACGACAATAAAAATAAAGTTAAAAAAAACTTAAAAATTGTAAAAGATAGAATCGATAAAAAAGCAAAAAATATTTTTTTGATTCATCAAGTTCATAGCAATAAATTTGTTTATATTAATAAGGATATTAAATCTTATAAAAAAAGAATTAAAGCTGATGCAATAATAACTGATCAAACAAAACTACCGATTGCAATTTTAACTGCTGATTGTGTGCCTGTACTTTTGTACGATAAAAAGAAAAATATGATTGCTGCAATTCATGCTGGTTGGAAAGGTGCTCTTAAAGGTATAATAAATAAAGTTGTAAGCTTTATGTTAAAAAATGGCTGCAAAAAAAATCAAATCATTGCTGCAATTGGACCATGCATTAATCAAAAAAGCTATAACGTAAGAGAAGATTTCCAAAAAAAATTCATTAAAAAAGATAAAAAATATAAGTTTTTTTTTATAAAGAAAAAAAACACAATTTTTTTTAATTTACCTTATTTTGTCAAATCTCAACTTAAATCAAACAAAATTACAAATATTGATACAATAAATGTTGATACTTTTGATAAAAAAAATAATTTTTTTAGTGCTAGACGATCATTAAGATCAAAACACGATGATTATGGTAGAAATATTTCAATAATTATGATTAATTAAACTTTTTCAATGAAATTATTAACTGGAAATAGTAATAAAGTTCTCAGTAAAAATATTGCGAAATATTTAAAAACTAAACTTGTAAATTCAAGTATAAGAAAATTTTCAGACGGTGAAATCTATGTAGAGATAAATGAAAATATCAGAGGCAATAGTATTTTTATTGTTCAATCTATTTCATCTCCGGCCAATGACAATTTAATGGAGTTATTATTATGTATAGATGCACTTAAAAGATCTTCAGCAAAAAATATAACTGCAGTTATCCCTTATTTTGGATATGCTAGACAAGATAGAAAAGTTGTTCCAAGAACATCTATTTCAGCTAAACTTGTATCAAATTTAATTACAAAAGCTGGAGCTGATAGAGTTGTAACAGTTGATTTACATGCAGGACAAATTCAAGGTTTCTTTGATATTCCTGTAGACAATCTTTTTGCTACTCCAATATTTGCTAGACATGTAAGAAAAAAAATTAAAAGTAATAAAATTATTTGTGTTGCACCCGATGTGGGTGGAACCGAAAGAGCTAGAGCACTTGGAAAGCTTCTAAATGTAGGCCTTGCTATAGTTGATAAAAGAAGACCAAAACCTGGTCAATCTCAAGTTATGAACGTTATAGGAGATGTAAAAGGTCAAACTTGTATAGTTGTAGATGATATAATTGATTCAGGCGGAACTATTGTAAACGCAGCTAAAGCGCTTAAAGAAAAAGGCGCTAAAGAAGTTTATGTTTATATCACACATGGAGTTTTAAGTGGAGAAGCTGTTAAAAAAATAAAAAACTCAGTAATTAAAAAATTAGTAGTCACAGATACAATTGATAACAGCGGAAAAACTAAAAATGTTAAAAATATAGAGGTTTTACCAATTTCTGGCCTTATGGGAGAAGCAATAAAAAGAATTTCAAATTCTACATCCGTATCAGATTTATTTAAATAATTACCTTGATTATTTGTCAACATGAGTTAAAAAACTGTGTTTTATGAATTCACTTAAAGTAAACGCAAGAAATACTAAATCAAAAGGAGAAGTTAGATCTCTTAGATTAGCAGGTAATATTCCGGGTATTGTCTATGGAGGAACAGAAAAAAATCAAAAAGTTTCTGTTTTAAAGAAAACTCTTAAGTCTCTAATTGAAAAAGAAAATTTTTTATCAAATATTATAACTTTGGATTTAGATGGAAAATCTCAAAATGTTCTACCTAAAGAAATTAAATACAATGTAATTACTGATGAGCCAATTCATATTGATTTTCTTAGAGTGGTCCCAGGTGTAAAAATTAAGATAGATGTACCTGTAAAATTTATTAACCAGGAAAAATCTCCAGGATTAAAAAGAGGTGGGGTTTTAAATATAGTCAGAAGAAAAATTGAATTGAAATGCCCTAGTGAAAAAACTCCAAAAGAAATTGTAATTGACCTTGATGGAGTTGACATTGGAGAAAGTTTTAAAATATCTTCTGTTAAATTAGAAGAGGATGTGACTCCAACAATTTTAGGAAGAGACTTTGTAATTGCAACATTAGCAGCACCTACAGTTATGAAAGAACCTGAGAAACCAGCAGAAGATGCTGAAGCAGTTGAAGGTGAAGAGGCTACTACTGAAGATGGTAAAGAAGTAGCAGCTGATGGAGATAAAAAAGCAGTAGCTGCTGATGGAGATAAAAAAGCGACACCTGAGGGAGATAAGAAAGAAGGTGATAAAAAAGAGGGTGAAGATAAAAAAGCAACTACTGAAAAGAAAGCCCCATCAAAAAAAAAATAATCAAATAATAGTGGAAATTTCAAGACCCGATTATAAAAAATTATGCTTCTATTTGTAGGTTTAGGAAACCCAACTCCCAATAGTGAAAACAATAGACATAATATTGGTTTTAAACTAATTGATGCTCTTAATAAAAAATTTGGACTCTCTAAGCAAAAACCCAAATTTAAAGGACTATTAACCACTGGAAATGTTGTAAATAAGAAAGTTTATGCGATCAAACCACTAACTTTTATGAACAATTCAGGTATTTGTGTAAGAGAATTAATTGAATACTTTAAAATTAATGCAGAAGATGTGATCGTGTTTCATGATGATCTTGATATTGAATTCGGAAAAGTAAAAGCAAAATTTGGAGGCACTAGTGCTGGACATAATGGAATTGAGTCTATAGACAAATTTATAGGAAAAGACTACTCAAGGGTAAGAATAGGAATTGGAAGACCAAAATCTAAAACTGATGTTTCTGATCATGTATTAAAAGATTTTGATGAAGATGAAATGGTAGAACTGAAAAAAATCACAGATAATATTATTGACTCAATATCAATATTAATAAATAAAAAATTAGATTTGTTTTCAAGCACTGTTAATAATAAATAATGAGTTTTAAGTGTGGTATTGTTGGCTTGCCAAATGTTGGTAAATCTACTTTGTTTAATGCACTTACGAATTCTAGCAAAGCACAAGCAGCTAATTTTCCTTTTTGTACAATAGAACCAAATATCGGTATTGTTCCTGTCCCAGATGAAAGATTAGATAAATTAGCAATAATCTCAAAATCCAAAAAAAAAATTAATACAACTATAGAGTTTGTAGATATTGCAGGCCTAGTTGAAGGTGCATCAAAAGGTGAAGGTTTGGGTAATAAGTTTCTTTCCCATATAAGAGAAGTTGATGCAGTGATACATATGATTAGATGTTTTGATTCTGATGATATTCAAAATGTAAAAACTTCTGTAGATCCTATAAGAGATTTAGAAATAATAGAGACAGAGATGATGTTGGCAGATCTCGATTCAATTCAAAAAAGATTGGAAAAAAACAATAAAAAAAATATAGATGAAGATCAGTTAAAAATACTAAAAATTGCTTTAGATTGTATAAATCAATCTAAAGATATTAGTACAATATATGATCAATTTGATAAAAAACTCATTAATCAAAGTAGCTTACTGTCTTTAAAGCCTAAAATTTTTGTTTGTAATGTTGATGAAGCAAGTATTAAAAATGGCAACAGATATACAAAAAATTTTATAAAAAAATTTGGAGAACGAAATACTTTGATAATTTCAGCTGATATTGAAAATCAAATTAACCAATTAGAAAATGATGAAAAAAGAAATTATATGGAAATGATTGGAATAAAAGAAACTGGATTAGATAAATTGATTCAAAAAGGCTATAATATTTTAGAACTTGATACTTATTTTACTTCAGGTCCTGAAGAGACAAGAGCTTGGACAATTGAAAAAAATTGTACTGCTCCAAAAGCTGCTAGAGAAATTCATACTGATTTTGAGAAAGGTTTTATAAGAGCTGAAACTATTGCTTATGAAGATTTCATAGCTCATGAAGGTTGGGTAAACTCAAAAGCAAATGGAAAAATGAGACTTGAGGGTAAAGATTATATTGTTAAAGATGGTGATATACTAAACTTCAGATTCAATACGTGACCATATTTTTTTCATACTAAAATAAACTAAAATAGTTAAAATTATTAGGTATATAATTGCTTTAAAGCCCATTTTATGTCTAGCTTCAAGATGAGGCTCTGCAGCCCACATCAAAAAAGTAACTACATCTTTTGCCATTTGTTCCTCAGTGGCTTCAGTACCATCAGAATATTCAACCAATCCATCATCTAGAGGTTTTGCCATTTTAATGTTATTTCCATACATATATTTATTATAGTATACTCCATCATCTAAAATGACTCCGCTTGGAGGGTCTTCATAGCCTAAAAGAACAGAATAAAGATAGTCAACTCCACCACTTCTTGCTTTTGCTAAAACAGACATATCTGGGGGATAAGCACCACCATTTGCAGCTTGTGCTTCCTTATCGTTTGCATATGGCATTGCAAATTTATCAGATAATTTTCCAGGCCTTTGAAACATTTCACCATCTTCATTGGGACCATCAGTAATTTCAAAGCTTGCAGCTATCGCTTTTGCTTGATCAACAGAAAATTCTGGACCACCTTTTTCACTCAAATTTCTATAACTCAAATATTTCATCGAATGACATGAAGCACAAACCTCGGTATAAACTTGATATCCTCTTTGTAATGAACCTCTGTCAAACTTTCCAAATATACCCTTAAAACTCCAATCAGTTTTTAAAAGTTCTACTTTTTCGGCTGCACTTATCTGAAAAGATCCAAATAAGATTAAAGTAATTAAGTAAATTATTTTAAAAATATTTCTCACTAGTTTAATGTAAACTTTCTTTATTTCTAACAGTTGATGGATTAGGAAAACCACCAAGAACAGGTTCGGTAATACTTAGAGGCAAAGGTATTGTTTTCTCCTTGAGTCCTAAAAGTGGTAAAATGATCAGAAAATGAATAAAATAATATGCTGTAGCTACTCTAGCTATCAGTAAATAAAGTCCTTCTGCTGGCATTGCCCCCACATAACCTAAAATTAAAACATCAATAACTAAAATCCAATAAAATTGTTTATATAATGGTCTAAAAACTGCTGATCTAATTTTTGAAGTATCTAACCAAGGCAAAATTACTAGTACAAAAATTGCAGCAAACATAGCAATAACACCTAATAATTTATCAGGAACTGATCTTAAGATTGCATAAAAAGGCAATAAATACCACTCAGGCACAATATGAGCAGGAGTTACCATTGGGTTCGCCTCAATATAATTGTCTGCGTGTCCTAATATGTTAGGTGAATAAAAAACAAAAAATGCAAACACAATTAAAAACATTAATAAAGCAAAAGCGTCTTTAATAACAATATATGGATGAAACGGCACAGTATCTTTTGATGGTTTTTTTATATCAATTCCTATTGGATTGTTATTACCTGGCACATGTAATGCCCAAATATGAAGAACTACTAATCCAAGAATCAAAAAAGGTAATAAATAATGAAGACTATAAAATCTTGTAAGAGTTGGATTGTCCACTGCAAATCCTCCCCATAACCACGCTACTATACCTTCTCCCACAAAAGGAATTGCGCTAAATAAATTTGTAATTACTGTTGCTCCCCAAAAGCTCATTTGTCCCCATGGAAGTACATACCCCATAAAAGCTGTAGCCATCATTAAGAAATATATTATCATTCCAATAATCCAAATTACTTCTCTTGGAGCTTTATAAGAACCATAATACAAAGATCTAAAAATATGAATATAAACTGCAAGAAAAAACATTGAAGCACCATTTGCATGAACATATCTGATTAACCAACCATAATTTACATCTCTCATTATGTGCTCGACACTTCCAAAAGCTAAATCTGAATGTGCAATATAATGCATTGCTAAAGTCAAGCCAGTTACTATTTGAGTAATTAAACAAAAGGTTAATATTCCTCCAAAAGTCCACCAATAATTTAAATTTTTTGGAGTTGGATAATCTGTTAAATGATTTGCAAGACTAAGAAGAGGCAGCCTGTCATTAAACCATTTTCCAAATTTTGACTTAGGAACAAATTCTTGATCACTCATAATTATTTATTATCCAATTTTAATTATGTTATTATTAACAAATTCATATTTTGGAACTTCCATATTTGTTGGAGCTGGGCCTTTTCTAATTCTACCAGATGTATCGTAATGAGATCCATGGCATGGACAAAACCATCCATTGTAATCTCCCTTATCATTTAAAGGCACACATCCTAAATGAGTACAAATTCCTAACATAACTAACCATTCAGGATTTTTAGCTCTATCTTCATCTTTTTCAGGATGAGGAAGATCCTCTAGATTTACATTTCTAGCTTCTTGAATTTCTTCTGGAGTTCTTCTTTTTATAAAAACTGGTTTTCCTCTCCAAAGAACAGTTATTGTTTTTCCAAGTTCCACAGAACTAACATCAACTTCTGTACTTGCTAAAGCTTTAACTGAAGCATCTGGGTTCATTTGATCAATCAATGGCCAAACTACAGCTCCTACACCTACTGCTCCAACTGCATATGAAGCAGTGAACAAAAATTCTCTTCTCTTAGGGGGTTTTTTTGTCATCTTAAATTTTATTTGTTAATATCGTTTAATATATGATTTCATATAAGAAAAAAGTTTTTTTTCCATAAAAACAATGACACACGTCTTATGAATAACAGACCAAAAATAGCCCTATATCAGCCTGATATTCCTCAAAATACTGCGGCAATTATAAGGACTTGCTCATGTTTAGGAGCAAAATTAGAAATAATTGAGCCTTGTGGATTTCTATTAAGTGACAAAAGATTTAAAAGAGTCGTAATGGATTATATGGATAGTAATGAAATTAAAATTTATGAAAATTTTAATCATTTTTTTAAAAGTAAAAAAAATCAAAGAATTATATTGATGACTACGAAAGCATCTATATCGTATACAAAATTTAAATTTAAGATAAATGATACTATTTTATTCGGTCGTGAAAGTGCTGGTGTGCCAGATAAAATACATAAACTAATAAATAATAGGCTAAAAATACCAATGAAAAAAAAAAAAAGATCTTTGAATGTAAGTTCTTCGGTAGCAATAATTTTAGCTGAGAGTTTTAGGCAAAATAAAATATTTTAAAATGGACTTAGAGATAAAAAAAAATATTACGAGTAATTGGTTTAAATTACTACAAAATATAATATGTAATGACATAATAAATATAGAAAATAAAAAAGTTAAATTTAAATCTACAACCTGGAAAAAAAATAGAAAAAAAAATGAAGGTGGTGGAGAATTTAGAATTTTAGAAAATGGAAAAATTTTCGAAAAAGTAGGAGTAAATTTTTCTAAAGTAGAAGGAACATTCTCAAATAAATTTAAAAAAAGTATTCCAGGAGCATCTAAAAATCCAAATTTTTGGGCATCAGGTATATCAATAGTTATGCATATGAAGAATCCTCATATTCCTGCAATGCATTTTAATACAAGATATATTTGTACTGATCATGAATGGTTTGGTGGTGGTATAGATTTTACTCAAGCAATTAAAGATGAAATTGAAAAAAAACAATTCCACAGAACTCTTAAGAGAATGTGTAATCGTCATAATAAAAATTATTACAAAAAATATAAAAAATGGTGTGATGAATATTTTTACTTACCTCATAGAAAAGAAACAAGAGGAATTGGTGGAATTTTTTTCGACTATAAAAAAAATAACTTCGAAAAAGATTTTAAATTTATAAGAGATGTTGGTGTTACATTTCAATTATTATTTAATTCAATAATTAGTAAAAAATTTAAAAAAAAATGGAGTACAAAGGAAAAAAATTTACAGTATATTAAAAGAGGCAAATACGTAGAATTTAATTTACTATATGATAGAGGAACTAAATTTGGTCTACAAACTGGTGGAAACGTCGAAGGTATAATGATGTCGTTACCACCTATTGCTAAATGGAATTAAAATGGATAAGGAACCAATAACACTAATAGGTTTGGAAAAGTTAAAAAATGAATTAATTTTTTTAAAAGAAAAAAAACGTCCTGAAATAATTGCAGCAATTTCAGAAGCAAGATCGCATGGAGATTTAAAAGAAAATGCTGAATATCATGCAGCTAAGGAAGAACAATCCCATAATGAGGGAAGAATAGCCGAAATTAATGATATTATCTCTAGAGCAAATGTAATTGATGTTACGAAAATAAATAATGAAGGGAAAGTAATTTTCGGTTCTACAGTAAATTTAGAAAACTTAGATAATGGGGAAAAAATAACTTATAAAATTGTAGGAAAAGATGAAGCGGATTTAAAAAAAGAATTAATTTTTTTTCAGTCTCCTCTTGGAAAAGGATTAATTGGTAAAAATAAAAATGACCTAGTTGAAATTAAGACTCCTGCTGGTATTAAAAACTTTGAAATTAAGGATGTTAAATATATTTAACTACTTACAATTTTTTGAACTTCTTGGTCTGAAATATAAAAATTATTATTACTCCACGCTTCCTCTATAGCTTTAAGTTTTATACCCAACTCTTTACCTTCAGGAATATTATATTTTTTAATTAATAAATCTGCTTTAAAAGGCATCACTGGAATTTCCTTATCTTTAAAGTCATCGATTAATTTTAATAATTCAGCATCTACTTTTTTTGATTTAAAAATCTTAAAATAAATAATATCCATAATAGCCTCTCTTCCATTATAATAAAAAATCTTATTTAAGTTTTTTCTAGTAAAAGTCTTACTAGTAATTTTTTCAGAATAAAATTTATTTAATAATAAAAGTCTTTTTTGATCTTTTTTAGAAATATTAAATTTATAGATAAAATAATTTACATTATCACTACTATCAATAATCATTAAAGAAATTAAAAAAATTAAATCAACATTAAAAAAATTTTTTTTTGCAAAACTATTTAGCTTGGAAAAAATTGAAATATTTTTAAATTGAGGAAAAATAAGATTTATAATTTCTAAACTATCTTTATCTTTAGTTAACTTTAAAAAACTCTTAGATTTAAGTAATTTATTAAATTCATCTAGTAATCTTTCAGATGAAACATTATAAATACCCGTTAAATTTTTTTTAATTATTTTAATAATATTAAGATCATGTTTGTTTTTTGAATAATTTAAAAAAAACCTAATATATCGTAAAATTCTTAGGTAATCTTCTTTGATTCTTTTATCTGTATCTCCTATAAACTTTATTATTCCATTTTCTAGATCTTTCTTTCCACTAAAAGGATCAAATAAATTTCCATCTATATCTGCATAAATTGAATTAATCGTAAAATCTCTTCTAGATGCATCCTCTTTCCAGCTTTGAGAAAACTCAACCTTTGCATGCCTTCCATCAGTCTCAACATCTTTTCTCAAAGAAGTTATTTCAAATTTAAAATCGTCTATTACTGCAGTAATAGTTCCATATTTTACTCCACTTTCATAAAATTTTATTTCGTTTTTTTTTAAAACTTCACAAACTTCTTTTGGCTCTAAATTTACAGCTAAATCAATGTCATCAACTTCTTCTTTATTGATTATTTTTCTCACACATCCACCCACATACCGAACTTCACTATTTTTTGAAAAAGAATTAATTGAATCAAATATTTTATTTATTTGAGTTTTTTTCTTAATATTCTTAAAAGCTATATTTATATAATCAAGATTTTGAGATCTAAAAAAAATTTTATCTAATAAGTCAATCATATCTGGCTGGGGCGCTAGGATTCGAACCTAGGATGCCGGTACCAAAAACCAGTGCCTTACCGCTTGGCTACGCCCCAATATTAATTTCGTATAACACAAAAAAAAAAAATTATATAGTTTTTGATTTAATATACCAATGACTATTAAATTTCATCTTATACTTTTTGTATGCTTTATCACATGCTCGCTTAGAGTTAAAATAAGCCACAATTGAGGACCCTGAACCTGACATACGAACAAATATATTATTTTGTGTTGTTAATAAATATGATTTAATTTTTTTAAGTTTTGGATATTTTTTAAAAGCAATATTTTCAAGGTCATTATCTAAGTTTTTGAGATATTCTTTGTTGAACATCGTTTTTTTTGGGTAAGAAAATTTTGATTTAGAAAATGATTTTACTTTTGAGTAGATGGCCTTGGTAGTACAACCAAAATTAGGCTTTACTACTAAAGTATATAAATTAATATTTTTATTAAACTTTTTGATTTTACCATTTGAACTTAAAATACTATTAGCTGGTTTTATTCCTAAAATTACATCTGATCCTATTTGACTTGTTAATTTTATTAACTCTTTATTTTTTAATCTTAATGTTTTACTCTTGAGAAAAAAATCAATTAAACTAGCTGCATTCATTGATCCACCTCCCATGCCAGCTTGCTGAGGAATATTCTTTATAATCACTACTTTAAATTTTTTATCATTTAGAAAATTTTTCTTATCTAGTAAATCAAATAAAGTTGATACTGTATTTTTTTTACTTATATTCTTTGAAAACTTACCTTTAAAAATTATTTTATGACTATTTCCTGAAATTTGTTTAATGTAAATCAAATCATATAAATTGATAAAACAAATAATACTTTCAATTTTATGCAGCCTAAATTTTTTTCCAATGATATTTAGTGCAAGATTAATTTTAGCATGAGATTTAATCTTAAAGACTTTCATTAACTATGTATTTTTTAATCCATTAATCAATTTTTCTTTAATACTTTCTATCATTTTTTCTTCAGTTTCTTCTAAATATAAAACACTTTTCCAAAAGTATCTTGCTTGAATTTTTCTATCTAATCTCCAAAGAATATCTCCATAGTGATCATTTACAATAGGATCTTCAGGCATCAATTCAACTGCTCTTTTTAGAAATTGTTCAGCCCTAGAATAATCTTTAATTAAATAGTAAGCCCAACCAATTGAGTCAATTATATATGGATCATTACTCTTAGACTTGTAAGCTCTCTCAAGCATTTTTAATGCAGTATCAATTTTATAATTCCTTTCTAACCACGAATATGCAAGATAATTTAATACATATTCATCATCAGGATTAATCTCTAAAGATTTTAATAAATCTTTGTCTGCATTTTCATATTCACCAATTCTTTCATAGCTTCCCCCTCTTCTATATAAAATTTCAGAATAAAGAGAAGATTCAGTTCCAATTTTCAAAATTATTTGGTTATAATAATGTATTGCTTCTTTATATTTTTTTGCATTTTTATGAAAGTTTGCAATATCAAAAATCATCTTTATAGTTGGATCTTTAAAAGTTTTAAACTTTGAATTAATAAAATTTAAAGAGTTTTCTTCATTTTCCTGCTTTGAAATAATGTGTGCTTTTTTTTTTAATTTATACCAGTAATAAAAAATGTATTTTTTATCAAAAGAATTTAAGATTTTTAGTGTTTTTTCATAATCTTCATTAAAATAATAATTGTCTACAAGTAAAGACAAATTAAAAAGAAATTTAGGGTTTAAATCAAAAGATATATTCAAGTAAAAGTTTGAACGCTCATAGTCTTTTTCAGAAGAATATATATTAGCTATAATAAAAAAAAGTTCACTAATTATATCTTGAGAGTTTTTACATGAAAAAATTTTTTGGAATTCTTCAAATTTTTGACTCTCAACCCAAAATTTTGTCTGAGAGATAAGCAGTGATGAATTCAAATAATCTAAATTTTCAGTAATAGATCTAGCTTCTTCATATCTATCATTTTCTATTAAATAATTTATATAAAAAAATAAATATCGTGAATAATCTGCATTATTTTCATTATTTAATAAGCTCGTAAAATAATTATCTGTTTTTTTTTCATTTAGAAAACATCTTTGAAAAACATCATTAATAAGTGAAAAATTTCCAAATTTTTTTTTTTCATTAAATAATTTGTTCTCTTCAAAAAGATATAAATATTCTTTTAATGTTTCGACAATTATTAAAGATATTCTATCATTACCTGTATAAGCATTAGATTTTTGTAAATGTTCTTTGCTATCTTTATATTTTTTTTTCTTTAAACTATCTAACGCCAATATTAAATGAGCTTCAAAAAAAGTTGAATTATTTTTTGTTAAATTTTTTCTAATTTCATTTGTCGCTTGCTGAACTTTTCCCTCCAATATAAGTGAATAAATATATTTTTCTAAATAAGAATCATGCTCTTTGATTAAAAACTTAGACGACCTAAAAAAATTTAAAGCTTCAGAGTTTTCATCATTATTATAAGCAACTATTCCAGAAAAATAATTAGATAAATAGCGAGAATTAAAATCATTAAAAGTCTTACTTTTTGAGTATAATGGACTCTGAGAAAACAAGAAAATTAAAAATAATTTAAAAAATTTTATTAACATTTGATCATTTTATGTCTAAAAAAATAATAAATCAAAACAGGAATTATAACACAGAATTACTAGATTCTATTGAATCCTACTTTATTTTTGAAAATAAACCAATTAATAGATTTAAAAATACTAAGATTAGTTCTTTAAAAAATTATACAGAAGAAAACTTAAATAAAGAGCAAAAATTAGAAGAATTGAAAAAAAAAATAAACTCAATTGAAAATTGTAGTATTAAAAATAACTCAAAAAATATTATTTTAGGCAGTGGAAATATTAATAGTTCTATTATGTTAATTGGTGAAACCCCAGGAGAAGAAGAAGAGAAGACTGGAGAAGCATTCTTGGGAGAAGTTGGTGAACTGTTGAAAAAAATGTTAATTGCAATTAATATTAAAAAAAAAAATATTTACTCCACTTATGCCATAAATTTTAGACCCCCAGAAGATCGAAAACCTACTTCTTCAGAAATAAAAAGATATTCTAACTTTCTACAAGAACATATTTCTATTGTAAAACCCAAAATAATAATAATTATGGGAAGTACAGCAATGGAGTCTCTAACGGGCTTAAACAGTAAGATCTCTGAGGAGAGAGGTAAATGGAAAGAAATAATAATAAAGAACTCAAGTTATAACTTAATTATAACTTTTAACCCTTCTTATCTTTTAAGATCTCCTGAAAATAAAAAATATTCTTGGGAAGATTTAAAAAAAATAAAACAAAAGATAAAAGATTTAAGTATAATTATTTAATGAAAATTTTAGCTGGAGTCGATGAAGTTGGCAGAGGTAGTCTAATAGGCCCAGTTTATGCGGCTGCAATAATATTAAAAAAATCTGTAAATAAGAAACTATTAAAAGATTCAAAATCTTTATCTAGAAACAATAGAGAAAAGCTTTTTTCTTACATAAAAAAACATTCTATTTGGACAATAGGTAAAGCGTCAGTAAAAGAAATTGAAAAAAATAATATATTAAATGCAAGTTTACTCGCAATGAAGAGAGCTATAATAAAACTCCAAAAAAAACCGTCTATAGTTTTGGTTGACGGAAATAAAATACCTAATCTTCAAAATTATAATATAAAATATGTTGTTAAGGGTGATAAAAAAATTCCCAGTATTTCTGCTGCATCAATAATAGCAAAAGTTAGTAGAGATAGATTTATAATTAATCTATCTAAAAAATTTAACAATTATGGGTGGGATACTAATTTTGGATATGGGACCAGAGAACATTTGAAAGCTATTAAAAAATATGGAGTTACGAGGCATCATCGGAAAACTTTTTCTCCGATTTTAAATTTAAAATAAGTTTCACGTATAACAACACAACATCTAGTCGTTAAAATAAATATTTACACAAATCGAGTCTAAATAATTCAATCCTAGGTTGACCCAAGAATCTTTTTAAAGTCTAATTATTTTATTATAAATGAATTGTGATTTTAAAAATAAGTTGATCAATGGAGATAGTCTAAAAGAATTAAAAAAAATTCCTGATGAATC
Organism: uncultured Pelagibacteraceae bacterium; assembly: GCA_902579985.1. Lineage (GTDB taxonomy): Bacteria > Pseudomonadota > Alphaproteobacteria > Pelagibacterales > Pelagibacteraceae > Pelagibacter. The sequence goes on from CACHIV010000001.1 coordinate 241,733, forward strand.
TTTTGATCTAATATTTGCTGATCCACCTTACAACTTACAATTAAAAAAAGAGTTATTTCGACCAGATAGATCTAGAGTCAAAGCCGTTAACGATAAATGGGATAAATTTAAAAATTTTAAAAATTATGATGATTTTACTTTTTCATGGTTGAGTGAGTGTAAAAGGATTTTAAAAAAAGACGGTGCTATTTGGGTCATAGGCAGTTATCACAATATTTTCAGAGTGGGTACAACAATACAAAATTTAGGCTTTTGGATTTTAAATGATATTATTTGGAATAAAAGAAATCCTATGCCAAATTTTAAAGGAACTCGTTTTACAAATGCTCATGAAACATTAATTTGGGCATCAAAATCAGAAAAATCAAAATATACTTTTAATTATCAATCTTTAAAATGTTTAAACGATGACATTCAAATGAGATCTAATTGGGATTTGCCTATCTGTAATGGATCAGAAAGACTTAAAAAGAAAGGAAAAAAAGTTCATTCAACTCAAAAACCGGAGGCTTTACTTCATAGAATTTTATTAGCAACCTCTAATAAAAATGACTTAATTCTAGATCCTTTTTTAGGATCAGGAACAACAGCAGTAGTTGCAAAAAAATTATGTAGAAATTATTACGGAATAGAAAAAGAAAAAAACTATTTTAAAGCAGCTGAAAATAGACTGAAAAATACTAAAAAAATTGAGAATAATTATTTGGATACTTTGCAAAATAACAGGTCTAAACCAAGAATACCTTTTGGTTCATTAGTTGAACTAGGAATAATAAAACCTGGTACTACTATTTTCGATGATAAAAAGAAAATTAGTGCAAAAATCATGGCTGACGGTAGTATTAAACACGCTAAAACAGAAGGTTCAATTCATAAAGTAGCAGCAACAATTTTAGGTGCTGAGAGCTGCAATGGATGGACTTATTGGCATTACAACTTAAATGGACAAGCAGTTCCTATTGATAATTTGAGACAAAGACTAATCTCTAATAATTAATTTTTATAAATTTTTCCTAAATAAATTTCTAAAAACTTTTTATTTTTTACTAATACTTTTAAAATGATATTTCTAAAAATTATGGTTAAAGGATTAGATAAATGAAATACAAACTGATTAAATTTTGATCTTATGTTAACCATTTTGATTTTATAAACTCTATTTTTAAAAAAATTACTCTCCTTACTATTTTCTATACTCCTAAATAATTCATAAGCACCCTCTATTGATTGAGATGCACCTTGAGCAAATGAAGGTGGAAAAGCAAAAAAAGCATCACCAATTAAATGAATATTATTATTTTGTATTCTATAGAAATTATCACTAACAAACACTGGAAATATTTTTAGTTCTTTAAGATTATCTAAATATTCTCTCTTTTTTAAAGGAATTTTTTTTAAAACCTTTTGGATAAAAATATCATCACTGAAAAATGAGTAATTTTTTTGCTCCTCTTTAGAAAGATTATATTTCATGAGTGCTATAAAATTTAAGTCTCTATTTGGTTCCACAGGATAGACTACCTGATGAAAATCTGGGCCCAAGAACAATGAGATATTTTTATTATCTATAATTTTAGTAGAATTAGGCAGCACTCCTCTAATTGCCAATGTATTATTATATTTGGGTAAAATTTGATTATTTGAAATAAGATTTTTACTTTTTGAGAAAACTCCATCTGAAATAATTAAATAATCACATTCAAAAGTTTCATTGTTTTCAAAACTAAGTTTGATTAATTGATTTTGTTGCTTTATCTTTGAAATATTATAGTTAGTTTTTATCTCCTTTTCTAAATTTCTCTTTAAAAAATTTAATAGAGTAGATCTTTTTAAAGTAGTGTATTTACAGTCTTCTGAATTGAAATCTGAGATATTTAATTCACAAATTTTATTTAAGCTTTTAGTCGTATAAAAACTAATTTTCTCTGGATTAAATTTTTTGTCATTTTGTAATTTATCAAATCCAATTTCATTCAAAAGTTTGACACTATTCACTGATAATTGAATTCCATAACCCTTATCTAAATCAATTAAATTACTTCTTTCATAGATTGTTATTTGATAATTTAAACTTCTTTTAAATAGATTAGCAATGAATAATCCTGATATTCCAGCTCCAATAATAGCTACTTTTTTCATCAAATTTTTTCCAAATATTTAAATACTTTTTTTGTAAATGACGGCAGCGTATAATTATCTAATTTTTTTTTATCGATCCAATAAGATAACGGAAATTTTTGGTTATTTTTTAGATATTGAATTTTTATATTCATATTCATATTAGACATTTTAAAGTTCAAATTTTCATTAAAATTTTTGGGTTTATGTAACTCTTTCATAGGAAATATTCTTAAATTTTTTAAGAAATTAAACTTAGTATTTTTAATTAATAAATAGCTTTGATTTTTTTTATAAACTTTAAGTATAAAATATTTTTTTTTATTTTTCTTAACTCTCTTTGATAAATTAAAATCTTTCTTTTTGTAAGATTTACAGTTTATTGAGATAGGACATTGATTGCATAAAGGATTTTTTGGTTTACAAATTAATGCCCCTAACTCCATTAACGCTTGAGCATAATCATTAGATCTTAATGAAGTTCCAAATATAGATTTTTTTAGTATAAGATTATCTTTTTGAATTTCTCTATCTTTTTTTAGATAAAGGTATCTTTTTAAAACTCTTTCAATATTCCCATCTAAAGGAATAAAAGGTTCATTAAAAGCTATAGCCATAATTGCGCTTGCAGTATAATTGCCAATTCCAGGTAAAGATTTTAATTCATCGTAATTTTTAGGAATTTTTCCATTAAAATCTTTTATAATTAACATTGCTGTTCTTTTTAAATTTATAGCCCTAGAATAATATCCAAGTCCTTCCCAAAATTTTATTAATTTTTTTTCTTCAACATTTGCAAGTTCAATTAAAGAAGGTAAATTTTTTATAAATCTATTAAAAAAAGGAATAACTGTTGCAACCTGAGTTTGTTGTAACATAAATTCACTTACTAATGTATAATATTGTTTTTTTTGTGAAGTTACTTTTTTTCGCCATGGTAAAGATCTTTTATTTATATCATACCATTTAAGAATTTTTTTTGTTATTATCTTTTCTTTCATATGCAATTTAAAAATAATAGTAAGCAGAGATTCAGAAGCATTCAAGGATTAAGATCTTTTAAAGACACTTTGCCAAAAAATATTAAAAAGGTCATTAGTAAAAAAGGCCATATTTATTCTGAAACATTAAACAACTGGAAATACATAGTGGGTAATAATCTATTTCAAGTTTGCTATCCAAAATCTTTTAAAAATTCAAATAGGTTTGGCGTCAGTACTTTGCTTATAATGGTAAAGAGAGGTCATGAGGTTGATCTGGAGTATTCTAAAAAAGAGATAATAGATAGATTAAATAGTTTTTTTGGATACTCTGTTATTAAAAAACTTAGGTTTACAAGCTTTGATAATGAAGTAAATCTCAAGTCTAAAATATATGCTCAAGAAAACAATGTGACAAATAATAAATATAGAAAAAAAATTAATGGTGTTACAAATACGAAAATTAAAAAATCATTAATTAAATTAATAAGAGTATTTAAAGAAAAATGAAAAAAATATTTATATTTTTAATATTATTTTTTGGAACGACTCATAATCTTAATGCTGAAATTAAAAGAATAGTTTCAGGTAATGAAAATGCAAAAATAACAATCATTGCTTATGAGTCTCTAACTTGTAGCCATTGTGCGAATTTTCATAAAGATATTTATCCTCAGCTAAAAAAAGAATATATAGATACAGGCTTAGCTAAAATAGAATTTAGACATTTTCCTTTAGATATAGCTGCTTTTAATGCTTCCAAAATTGTTCAATGTAAACAAGATCAAAGTTTAAAAATTTTAGAAAGCCTATATTCTAATCAACAAACCTGGATAAAGGGAAATTCTATAGAAGAGATAAATAAAAGTTTAAGAGAATTTATTGAAAAAGAAGGCTTCAAAGTGGATTTTGAAAAATGTATAAATAATAAAGAAATAGAAGACTTTGTTTTAAACGATCGAATCGAAGGAACTAAAAATTTCAAAGTAAATGCTACTCCTACGATAATAATTAATAATAAAAAGTTTGAGAAATCTTTAAATTACAAAAATTTGAAAAAAACTTTAGAAAAACTGATATAAGTTAATCCATGGAGTTTAAAAAAATCCAACTGAATGGATTCAAATCATTTGCTGAGAAGACCGATTTTTTAATTGAAAAAGGGCTTACAGGAATAGTTGGGCCTAACGGTTGTGGAAAGTCAAACATTGTTGAGTCTTTAAGGTGGGTCATGGGAGAAACTTCTGCAAAAAGTATGAGAGGATCTGGAATGGAGGATGTTATTTTTTCTGGAACTTCAAATAAAGCTTCAAAAAATATCGCTGAAGTTTCTGTAAGTTTAACTAATGATAGTCATGATGGTCCAATTAAATATAAAGATTTAGATCAAGTTGAAGTAAGAAGAAAAATTGAAAAAGATAAAGGCTCTAAATTTTTTATCAATGATAAAGAAGTTAGAGCTCGAGATGCACAAATGTTTTTTGCTGACTTATCTACCGGTGCTCACTCACCTTCCATGATAAGCCAAGGACGCATTGGAGCATTAGTAACTGCAAAACCTACGGATAGAAGAGCTATTTTGGAAGAGGCAGCTAATATTTCAGGATTACATGTAAGAAGACATGAGGCTGAACTAAGATTAAATGCGGCTGAAAATAATTTAAAAAGAGCTGATGAATTAAGAAAACAACAAGAAAAACAGCTAGCTAATCTTCAAAAACAGGCTGAAGAAGCCACAAAATACAAAATGATTTCAGAAGAAATTAAAAAAATTGAGGCTGGTTTGTATTATTTAAAATTACTAGATATTGATAATGAAATTAAAATTGAAAGTGAAATTAATACCGAAGCTGAAGATGAAGTAGCTGGCTTTAATAATAAAATATTTGAGATTGAAAAAATAATTAAATCTGAAACTGATAAAATTACTCCTTTAAGAGAAAAAAATATAGAAAATCTATCAAAAATACAAAGGCTTAATTTAGAACTTCAAAGTCTTGATGAGGAAAATACTAGAACACAAGATGAAATAGAGAATATTAAAAAATCTCTTAAAACATCAGATGAAGATATTGATAGAGAAAAAGGAATAATTATTGATGCTAACTCAAATGAAAAAAGACTCAAAGAAGAAAAAAATGAACTTATAGAGGTTGATTCAAAATATTTTGATACTGAAAAAAAATCGAATGAGGACTTAAATACTTCAAAAGAAAAATTAAAAATTGAAATAGATAAAGTTAAAGAGTTAATTAATTTAAAAAAAAATGAAGAAGCAATCTCTGTTCTTAATAATTGTAAAATAATAATTGAAGAATATGCTGAAAGTTATAGTAAAAATCAAAATATAAAAAAAGAATCTATCAAAAGAAATGAAAGAATAAATATTATAGAAAAAGAAATAGAAAGTTGGAAAAATTTATTATCTAATTCAGAAAAAATGGTAAATCAACTAACTGAGAGAAAAAATAAATTTAATTTACAATTAGAAAAACTAGATAATCAACCAAAATTACAAGCAGAAAAGAAAGGTAAAATTTCTGAAAGTCTAAGAATTTCTGAAATAGAAAAAGTTAATAATGAAAAAATTATTAATAATACTGATGAGAAAATAGAAAATTTAAGAACTCAACTTAATGAAGTCCAAGAACAATCAATTCAAATCAGAGAAAGAAAAGCTAGTTCTGGAGCAACTATAGAAGGATTAAAAAAACGTAAAGATGATCTGTTGGAAAGAGTTCTGTCCGAACTTAATATTAATGAAAGTAATATTCTAGAAAACTCTAATTTAAACGGTGTTGAGGATTTACCTGATGCAGTTACACAAGAAGAAACTTTAGATAAAAAAAAAAGAGAGAGAGAGAAACTTGGTTCAGTTAATTTACGAGCAGATGAAGAGACAAATACTTATAAAATTGAAATAAAAAAAATGGAGCAGGATAGAGAAGATCTGGTTTCAGCAATAATAAAACTTAAAGAAAGTATTAATGAACTTAATCAAAAAGGAAGAATAAAACTTTTAGAAGCTTTTGAAAAAGTTAATAGAAAATTTAATGAAGTATATACAAAATTATTTAATGGAGGAAGTGCTAAACTAGAATTAGTAGACTCTGAAGATCCACTCGAAGCTGGTCTTGAAATGTTAGTAAGTCCTCCTGGTAAAAGACTTCAATCGATAACTTTATTATCTGGAGGGGAACAAGCTTTAACCGCACTATCTCTTATTTTTGCGGTATTTTTAACTAATCCATCTCCAATATGTGTTCTAGATGAAGTTGATGCTCCACTAGATGATGCAAATGTCACGAGATTCTGTGGCCTTTTAGAGGAACTAATTAAAATAACAAATACAAAATTTGTAATCGTAACTCATCATGCTTTAACAATGTCAAAAATGAATAAACTTTATGGAGTTACAATGCCTGAAAAAGGAATTAGTCAATTAGTAGCTGTTGATTTACAAAAAGCTGAGAGTATGGTCGCTTAAAAATAGAATGTCAGATAATCAATTTAAAACTCGCTTAGAAATTGCAAAATCTAAAATTTTAAGAAGAAATTCAAATAAAGATAAAAATAGACCCTCCTCAATTGGGGTTGCATTCAAAATGAGTACTGAATTAGTGTCAGCAGTTGCAGTTGGGACAATTATTGGGTTTATTTTAGATAAGACCTTTGGTACTAAACCATGGTTAATATTAATATTTTTTTTTGTAGGAGTAATTGCTGGAATAGCTAATGTAATTAAATCTGCAAAAAATATGCAAAAATAGATAAATTTTATGGCGGCAAATCCAATGAGTCAATTCGAAGTTTATAGAATTGGTCCAGAAATTAAAATAGGTGCTTTTGATATTTCTTTCACAAATGCAAGTTTGTTTATGGTTATAAGTTCCATTGCAATTTTAATCATCTTTAATTTAGGATCTAAAAAAAATTTAATCTTACCTAATAAAATTCAGCTCTTAGCTGAATTAAGTTATATTTTTGTCTCAAAAATGATTAGTGATACAGCTGGCTCAAAAGCAAAACCTTATTTTGCTTTTATATTTTCCTTATTTATGTTCGTTCTATTTTGTAATATGTTTGGAATGATTCCTTATACTTTTACTGTAACTAGTCATATTATTGTAACTTTTGTTCTAGCAGCATTTATTTTTATTGGTGTAACAATTGTTGGATTTGTTAAACATGGACTCGGTTATCTAAAACTATTTGTGCCTAGTGGAGTGCCGATAGTGCTACTTCCACTTATAGTAATTATTGAAATTATATCATATTTGAGCCGACCTGTTAGTTTATCTGTTAGACTTTTTGCTAATATGATGGCTGGACACACTATGATGAAAGTTTTCGGAGGCTTTGTAATAAGCCTTGGAATAGTCGGTGGATGGCTTCCACTGAGTTTTTCAGTTGCTTTAACTGGCTTGGAGATATTAGTTGCTTTTCTTCAAGCATATGTTTTTGCAATTTTAACATGTATCTATTTAAATGATGCATTAAATTTACACCATTAATTAACATAGGAGGATATAATGGAATTAGAAGCAGCAAAAATGATCGGAGCAGGTTTAGCAGCTATTGCTCTAGCTGGTGCCGGAGTTGGTATTGGAATAATATTTGGAAACTATTTGTCTGGAGCGATGAGGAATCCATCGGCAGCTCAAAAACAGTTTCCTAATTTGCTTTTAGGCTTTGCTCTAGCAGAAGCAACAGGATTATTTGGTTTAGTAGTTGCGTTAATCATTCTTTTTGCATTTTAAATTTAATGATTAAAAAAATATTTTTTCAGACGATATTTTTTAATTTCTTTTTTTTAAAAGAAGTTTTTGCAGCTGAAAGTGTAGGTATGCCTCAATTAAATCCTGAGTTTTGGATTTCTCAAATATTCTGGCTTACAATTACTTTTGGTATTTTGTATATAATTTTATCGAAGTTAATACTACCAAAAATAAGCGCAAATTTAGAATTAAGAAAATCTTTGATACAAGAAAATATAGAAGCGGCAGAAGCACAGAGAAAAGATAGTGAAACTAAATTAAAAGATTATGATGAAATTGTCTTAAAAAGTAAAATTGAAGCAAATAATATTTTCAATGATGCAAGAGAAAAAGTACTTAAAAATATTAATGTTAAAAAAGAAAATTTAGACAAACAAATTGATGAAGAAATAAATAAAGCAGAAAAAGAAATTGATATTCTTAAAAAAAATGCACCGAGGAAAATAAATAAAATTGCTATAGAAACTTCTTCAGAAATTATAAAAAAAATAATTGGAGCTGAAGTTAATAACAGTAGTATTTCAGCTATTGTTGATGATTTGTCAAAAAGAAATGGTAATAAATATTATGGTAATTGATGCAACATTCTGGGTAGCGATTTCTTTTGTTATATTTTTAGTGGGATTAATATACTTGAAGATCCCTAAAAAAATTAATGAAATACTTAATAAGTTGATTTCAGATATTAAAAATGAAATTGATGAAAGTGAAAAATTGAGAACTGAAGCTAAGAAATTATTAGAAAATGCTCAAAATAAATTAGACACGGCCCAATCAGTAAGAAATGAAATACTGGAGAGGGCCAAAGATGATAGTAATAAACTAGTTATAGAACTTAATGATAAATTTCATAAATCATCTGAAATAAAGAAAAATTTAGCAGAAAACAAAATAAATCAAATGAAAGAAGCAGCTATAAAAGAAATTAAGGATACTTCTATAAAAATAGCTATAGACTCCGTAAAAAAAATTATTACTACTTCTGTTAATAAATCTAAACTTGAAACACTATTCCAAAAAAATCTTAATGAAACAAAAGAAGAGTTAAAAAAAATTAACTCATAATATTCTTACATTTTTTCAAAAAAACTATAAATTATCAAAATGAATTCTATTATTATTGGATCTGGTTTTGGAGGTATTGCAGCAGCCCTTCGTCTTAAAGCTAAAGGTCATAAAGTTACATTAGTTGAAAAACATCCAGATCTTGGTGGAAGAGCTAGAGTATTTAAAAAAAATGGATTTATTTACGATGGTGGTCCAACTGTAATTACTGCTCCATATTTGATCAATGAATTATTTGAATTATTTAAAAAAAATCCAAATGATTACATAGAACTTTCTCCACTCAAGATTTGGTACCAATTTGTCTTTGAGGATAAAACTAAATTTAATTACTCGGGAGATGAAACGGAGATGAAAAAACAAATTGAAAAAATTAATAAAGAAGATGTTGTGGGCTATGAAAAATTAGTAAATTTTACAAAAAAAATTTTTGATAAAGGTTTTACAGAGCTTGCTGACGTTCCATTTGATAAACCTTTAGTCATGATGCAGCAACTGCCTTCATTATTAAAACTTAAAAGTTATAAATCAGTTTATTCATTAGTTTCGTCTTATATTAAAAATGAAAAACTTAGAAGAATGTTAAGCATGCATCCTCTTTTGGTTGGTGGAAATCCTTTCACAACAACTTCTATTTATGGATTAATTCTATATTTAGAAAAAAAATGGGGTATTCATTACTCAATGGGTGGAACAGGTAATATCATAAAAGGTTTTGAGAAATTAATGAATGAGGTTGGTATAAAGATAATAAAAGGTCATGAAGTAACAAGAATTATTTCTAATGAGAATAAAATTACTGGTATTCAATTAGACAATCAAACAAATATTAAATCTAATAATGTTATTTGTAATGCAGACCCGCCTGCTGTTTATGAAAAAATGTTAAATAGAAATAAAAAAAATTCACTCATGTTTAAGTGGAAAAAAAATAGAATGGAATATTCTATGGGACTATTCGTTTACTATTTTGGAACTAAAAAAAATTATGAAAATGTAGAGCATCATACAATAAAATTTGGCAATAAATATAAAGAACATCTTGATGATATATTTGAGAATAAAAAATTAAATAACGATATCAGCTATTATCTTCACAGACCGTCTGCTACTGATAAATCTATGGCGCCTCCAGGACAAGACTGTTTTTATGTTTTGGTTCCAGTTCCAAATAATCAATCCAAAATTGATTGGTCCATTGAAGGTGGAAAAATGAAAAATTTAGTGATAGATAAAATGGAAAAAGATTTGATGCCAAATCTAAGAAAAAACATTGTAGAAGATTTTTATTTAACACCAGATTATTTTGAAAAAGATTTAAATACTAAATATGGTTCTGGTTTTTCAATCCAACCAAAATTTTCACAATCAGCATATTTCAGATTTCATAACAAATCTGAGATATATGATGGACTCTATTTTGTTGGAGCAGGTACTCATCCAGGTGCAGGTGTGCCAGGAGTACTTTCATCGGCAAAAGTATTAGATAAAATTTTATAATGTCTAACAAGAGTTACATATCTATTTATGCTAAGTCCTTCAACTGGGCAGGTTTTTTTTTACCAAAAAAAACTTTCAAAAAATGTTCAGCTTTGTATGACTTTTGTAGAGTTGCAGACAACATTGCAGATAACGATGAAAAAATAGAAAATAAAGAAAAAAAATTTACTCATTTTGAAAATGATTTTAATCAAAAAAACTTTGATAACCCTATTATCAAAAATATGTGGGATCTTATTGAAGAATTCAATATACCTTTGAAAATTGTTCAAGATCTATTTATTGGAATTAAATCAGATATTAAAGATAAAGTGAAATTAAATTCAAAAAAAGATCTATTAATTTACTCATACCGAGTTGCTGGAACTGTTGGATTGATGATGGCAAAAATTTTGAGAGTTAATAAAAAAAGTTCACTTAAGTCAGCTATTGATCTTGGAATTGCAATGCAGCTTACTAATATATCGAGAGATGTTATCGAAGACTCAAAAAATAATCGTTTTTATATAGATAAGAATTTTGAAGAAATTTCATCAACTATTTATCTTGCTGATACATTTTATGAAAATTCATTTTATTCAATCAAAGACATACCCATAAGTTTTCGCTTCTCTATTTTGGTTGCTAGAAGAGTTTATAGAAAAATAGGGCATAAAATTCTGAACAAAAAGAATTTAGAAAATTATCAAAATTCTGAAAAAATATACGTTTCAAATACAGAAAAGATCTTAGAGACTTTTCTTTCAATTTTTGACTTAATTAAACTATCATTCAGAAATAAAAAAAATGATCAAATCCAATATGATCATAATTTGATTAATGAGGAAATAAATTTAGATGAAAGAATTTGATTATATTATTATTGGTGGTGGATGTGCAGGATTATCACTTGCATATGAACTTGAAATTAATGAAAAATTAAAAGAAAAAACTTTGGCTATTATTGAACCAAGAATCGAGTATAAAAAGGATAAAACCTGGTCTTTTTGGAAAGTAGCAGCCCATAACTTTGATGATTGTGTAAAAAAAAGTTGGGAAAATTTTTCAGTTAACATCCCCAAAAAAACCAAACATTTAGAATGTGTTAGTTATCCATACCAAAGTGTTGATAGTGGGTTGTTCTACGAAAAAATAAATAACAAATTAAAAATAAATAAGAATGTTTCTTTCTATAAAAAAATAAATGAAATTAACTCGAAAAATTCTTTTATTTTCAACAGTATTCCATCGATTAAAAAAGATAATCTTAACTTTTGGCAACATTTTTGTGGCGTTGAAATTGAAACTCAAAATAATTTTTTTGATGATGAAATTTTTAATCTTATGGATTTTGACTGTGATCAAAGAGAAAGTGTTCATTTTTTTTATACATTACCATACTCAAAAACTAAAGCTTTAGTTGAAACTACCTGGTTATCAAAAATGAATGACAATTCTCAAAAAGATTATGACAATCAAATAAAAAATTATATAGAAAAACATTTAAATCTAAAAAATTATAAAGTAACTTACAAAGAGGAAGGAGCAATACCACTCTTCTACCCTTCATACGAAACAGAGAAAAATAAAATTAATATTGGGACTGCAGGAGGAATGACTAGATTAAGTACTGGATATACATTTTTAAATATTCAAGAGCATAGTAAATATATATGTCAAAATATTGAAAAAATTACTAAAGTTAAAAAATTTAATATAAGTAAGAAATATCAATTTCTAGATGATGTCTTCTTAAAGGTCCTAAAAAAACATCCTGAGAAAATGCCTGATATTTTCTATAAAATGTTTGAGAGTTCGCCAAAGACTGTTATAAAATTTTTATCAAACAAAAGTAATTTTTTAGAAGATTTAAGCATAATCTTTAAAATGCCAAAATGGATTTTTATTAAAGCATTATTTTATTAGTCATATTTAGAAATGAATAATCAAATTAAAAAAATCAATTTAAATCACTCTTTTATTTTTTTTTTATTTTGTAACATTTTTTCTTTAATAGCCTTTAAAATAAATAAATTTACAATCTCTCCATTAATTTGCTTATTCTTAATTTTAAGTATTGGTATTTCTCATGGATCTCTTGATAATGAAAAAGGAAGAAAACTTTTTCAAATTTTCGGGATTAATAATTTTTTTATTTTTTATTTATCATATATTTTAATAGCTCTAATAGTAATAATTTTGTGGATGATCGTACCATATATTTCTTTAATAATTTTTTTAATAGTAGCTTCGTATCATTTTGGTAAAGAAGATACTCAATTTTTGATAATTGAAAATTCATATCTTAATCAATTATTATTTTTCTTAAAAGGTTCTTTAATAATTTTTGCGCCAATGTTTTTTCATTTTGATGAAACGATATCAATATTCAAATTATTGCTAATCGAAAATGAAACTTTCTATGAATTTTTAAATTTAATAGAAACCAACAAAATTTGGCTTTATGGTATTATTCTTTCAACTTTATCAAGTATTTTATTATTTGTTAAAAATTTTGAGTTAAAAAAACTCATAATTTTTTTGGATTATTTTTCAATTCTTATTATAAATTATCATTTTTCTCCTTTAATAGCTTTTACTATTTATTTCTGTTTTTTACATTCAATAAGACACAGTATTTCATTAATGTCTGAATTAGATAAAAATAACCTTGGTAATGGATTAAAAATCTTTATTAAAAAATCTTTACCTCTAACAATTATTACTGCTATTTTTTGTTTAATTGGGCTTTATTTATTAAATAATACTTACAATTTAGATAGTTCAATTCTTAAAATTATATTTATAGGTTTGGCGTCTTTAACCTTTCCACATATATTACTAGAATATTTGATTGAAAAAAATGAAAAATAAAGAATTAAAAATATTATTATCTGCTCCAAGGGGTTTTTGTGCTGGAGTAGAACGAGCAATAGAAATAGTCGAAAAATCGATTCAAAAATATGGTGCTCCAGTTTATGTTCGTCATGAAATAGTTCATAATAAATATGTAGTTGATGATCTAAAAAGTAAAGGGGCTATTTTTGTAGAGGAGTTAGAGGAAATTGAAGATAAAACAAGACCGGTTATTTTTTCGGCCCATGGTGTTCCTAAAAAAATACCTAAAGAAGCAAAAAGTTACAACATGACTTATATTGATGCTACCTGTCCTCTTGTATCAAAAGTGCATAGAGAAGCTGAAAATCTTCATAAGTCCGGCTATCATTTAATTTTAATTGGACATGAAAATCATCCGGAAGTTATTGGAACAATGGGTCAATTACCCAAAGGATCTATTGATTTAATTCAAAACGAAAATGATGCGAAAAAATATAAAACTAAAAATGAAAAGATTGCATATGTTACTCAAACAACTTTATCAATGGATGATACAAAAGATATTATACAAATCTTAAAAGAGAGATTTCAAGATATAAGAGAACCTTTAAAAGAGGATATTTGTTATGCCACAACAAATAGACAAATGGCAGTTAAAAATATTGCAAAAAAATGTGATTTATTTTTTGTAATAGGTAGTAGAAATTCATCAAATTCTGTCAGATTAGTTGAGGTTGCTAAAAAATCAGGATGCTCTAATTCACAATTGATTCACTCACAGAGTAAAATTCCATTCGACTTGATTGAAAATTCAAATACGATCGGTATTTCATCTGGAGCTTCTGCACCTGAGATTTTAGTTGATAATTTTGTAAATGAGTTAAAAAATAGATTTATAGTCAGTATAGATGAAGTCGAAATCATTAAGGAAAATGTAGTTTTCAAAGCTCCAAAAAAATTAAATTAAAATGGCTGTTTATACAAAAATAAATAAAAAAGATATTTCTTTTATTAACAAAAAATTTGAAATTGACAAAATTATTAACTTTAATGGTATTAAAAAAGGCATTGAAAATACAAATTATTTATTAAAGTCAAAAAACGAAAAATTTATACTAACAATTTTTGAAAAAAGAGTTTCTAGAAAAGAAATACCATTTTTTATGAAATTAATGGATCAATTAAATAATTATAGAATTAATTGTCCAAAACCACTAAAAAATAAAAATGGAAATTATCTAATAAGAATAAAAAATAAAACTGCTTGCATTGTCTCTTACCTTAAAGGAAAAGATAAACAAAATTTAAATCTTAAGAATTGTTATGAAATTGGTAAAAATATTGGAAAACTACATGCTTCATCTAAAAAAATAAAATTATACAGAAAAAATTCTATGTCTATTAATAATTTGAATTCATTATTGAAAAATACAAAATCTAAAAAAATTCCATCAAAATTAAGATCTTTATTAAAAAAAAATTTGACAGAAATTAAAATAAATTGGCCTAAAAACTTACCAAAAGGAATAATTCATGGTGATTTATTTATTGATAATATTTTTTTTGATAAAAAAAAATTTGTAGGATTTATTGATTTTTATTTTTCTTGTAATGATTATTTAATGTATGAGATAGCAATAAGCATTAATGCTTTATGCTTTGATAAAAAAAGAAATAAGTTTGTTTTGAACAACAAAAAAGTCAAAAATTTAATTAAGGGATACCAAACTGTAAGAAAGATCTCTAAAAAAGAGAAAAATGCCTTAAATATTTTATGTAAAGGAGCTGCTTTAAGATATCTTTTTACTCGAACTTATGATTATTTTAATACCCCTAAAACAGCTTTAATAAAAATAAAAGATCCTAAAGAGTATTACCAAAAACTTATAATACATAACAATTTAAAAACTTATAAAGATTATTTAAATTAATGATAAAAATTTACACTGATGGTTCTTGTTTAGAAAATCCAGGAAATGGTGGATGGGCAGCAATAATTATTGATGATGAAAAAAAAACTCAGATTAAAGGAAAAAAAAAAAATACTACAAACAATCAAATGGAGTTACTTGCTCCCATTGAAGCATTAAAAAAGATTCCTAAAGGTAGTAAGATTGAAATTTTTACAGACTCTAAATATGTAAAGTCAGGAATAACAGAGTGGATACATAATTGGAAAAAAAATGGATGGAAAACTGCAAATAAACAAGAAGTTAAAAATAAAGAACTTTGGAAAGAGTTAGATCTTTTAGCTAATGATTTTGAAATAAGTTGGAATTGGGTAAAAGCACATTCAACAGATAAATTAAATAATGAGGTAGATTTAATTGCGAAAGAAGCAGCTAATACTTAGTATTAATCCTGCCGATTATATTAAAATTTTTATCAGAAATTATAATTTCTCCTGAAGATGAGCCTATATTTAAAATTGATGAAATAACTACAAAATGAGTTATTAAAACTAAATTTTTATCACTGTTCCAGTTTTTAATATAATTCTTTAGATCTTTAATTTGCTTTGCTTCATTTGCTGCAAACCTTTCATCATAAAATGAGTTTAAAGCATTTAATGTTTCAAAGTTATGAAAAGCATATTTTGCTGTATCTTTACATCTGCACCATGCGCTAGATAAAACTTTATCAACTTTTATTTTATTGTTTTGGAAAAATAGACCTATTTTTTTTGCTTGTTCAATTCCATTCTTATCTAAATTTCTTTGAGTATTACAGTCATTTATATCAAAATTATTTGGGTCACCATTCCCAGGTGCAATTGCATGTCTTATAAAAACTATTTTTTTGCCCTCCTTAAGAGAGTTTAAAATGTGTTCATCAGAAAAAACATTTAAATTAAAATTCAAAGATATAATGAATGAAATAGTTAAAATTTTTTTAATCACAAATTATTAAATTTTGCTTTTAATAAAATTCTTAACATCTACTATATTATTTTTCAGTACTTGAAAATTTTCTTTTTTATCAAGCACATGCTGAAGTTCTTTTGGTAATTTTTCATACTTATTAATTGCATTATTTGTAGCATCTGGAAATTTACATGGATGCGCAGTCGATAAAACGACACAATTATTAAAAGATAGTTTTTTTGCAGCCCCTACTCCAACAGCTGTATGAGGATCTAATATTATATTATTTTCTTCATAATTTTTTTTAATAATATCTAAAGTTTCTTGTTCATTACAACTTTCAGATAAAAAATTCTTTTGAATTATTTCTAAATTGTTTTTTTCAATTTGATAAGAATTTTGCTTAACTTTTTTCATAATTTCTGCTGTTTTTTCAGAGTCGGTATTATTTACATAGTAAATTAATCTTTCAAAGTTACTTGCTAATTGAATATCCATACTTGGTGAAAATGTTTCTTTAACTTCTTTTGAGACATAATCTCCTTTTGAAATTGCTCTGTGTAAAATATCATTTTCGTTTGTTGCAACAATTAATTTATCAATTGGCAATCCCATTTTCATTGCAAGGTAACCTGCAAAAACATCACCGAAGTTTCCTGTGGGAACAGAAAATGAAAGAGTTTTTCTCCCTAATTTAAAATATGAGTAAAAATAATATACTGCTTGAGCTATAATTCTTGCCCAATTTATTGAATTTACTCCAGACATATTTATAGACTTAGAAAACTCTAGATCAGAAAACATTTGTTTTACAATATTTTGGCAATCATCAAAGTTTCCATCAATTGCAATATTGAAAACATTTTTATCCTCAACAGTAGTCATTATTTTTCTTTGAACAGAAGAAATTTTATTATTAGGATGTAAAACAAAAATATTTAAATTAGATTTTCCTTTAATTGCATCAATAGCTGCTGCTCCAGTATCGCCAGAAGTTGCAACTACAATATTTATTTTTTTGTCATTTTTTTCCAAATAGTATTCATACAAATTACCAATGAATTGCATTGCAATGTCTTTAAATGCCAATGTTGGTCCGTGAAATAATTCTAATAATTTTATTTCTCCGACATTTGAGATTTTTACAACCTCTTTTTCTCTAAATGTTAAATATGATTTTTTGATTAAAGATGAAAGGTCTTCTTTTGAGATAAAATTTGCTGAAAATTGGCTTATTATTTCAGTAGATAATTCATTATAATTTAAATTTTTGAGCTTTAATAATTCTTCTTTATTATATCTTTTGAATAATTTCGGAATATAAAGACCTCCATCATCGGCGAGACCTTTTAAAAAAACTTCTTCAAAACTGTATTCTTTTTCTTTACTTCTAGTACTTATATATTTCATCTGCAGTATATAAACACTCTAGCGAAATTTTTTTAAGGCGCAATCCTTAAATTAAACTGTCGATTAAGAATAATACAAAAATTAAAAATAAATATAAAATTGAATATCCAAATATAGATTTAGCCTTTTTTGAATTAAATTTATTTTTTTTGAAGTTATAAAGTTCAAAACACAAGAAATTATAATAAAAAGTTAAAATTAAAGATGGAATTAAAAATACCAAGCTCACAAAGCCAATAGCATAAGGAAATATTATTGTTGGGATCATAATTAAGGAATAAATTAGTATATTTAATTTTGTACTTTCAATACCATTTGTTAAAGGAAGCATTGGAATTTTAGCTTTTTTATAATCATCTGATTTATATAAACTTAATGCCCAAAAATGAGATGGTGTCCAAAAAAAAATGATCAAAAAAAAGGTCAATGGTTCCAATGAAATAGAATTGGTTGCTATAGTCCAACCAATAACTGGAGGTAAAGCTCCTGCAGCTCCACCAATAACTATATTTTGAGGAGTTTTTCTCTTTAACCATATCGTATAAACAAATAGATAAAATAAAATTGTAAGTAATAATAAGGATGCAGATAATAAATTTGAAAAATAATATAATGTTCCGACTGAAATAACTGATAATATTATTCCAAAAATTAGTGCTTGGTTTCTATTTATTTTTCCTGTTGGAATTGGTCTTAAACAGGTTCTTTTCATCAAAGCATCTAAATCGGATTCATACCACATGTTTAAACATCCAGCTGCTCCAGCACCTAATGCTACTAAAAATATTCCAATCAAGGCATCTGAAGTACTTGTATCTGAATTAGAAGTTAAAAATCCTACCGCACAAGTAAATATAACAAGAGACATGACTCTTGGTTTCATCAGTAAATATAATGATTTAATAAAAATTCCTATATCTAGTAGTGAAATAGAAGCAGTTCTTTTTCTAATTGTATTAGACAAAACTAACTTACGTTTGTTACAACGAATATTATAGATAATACCATTCCAATAATAAGAATATGATTTCCTAAATCAAAAAATCCTAATCGTTTATTCTTTTTATCAATAAGTTTTCTACTAAGAGGTAAATTATCATACGGGTTTATTTTTATTTTTGATTCTTCTTGATCTTTATCACTTTCTACTTTAATTGAAAAACCAAACCAAGTTATATAAATAAAAAAGAAAAAGAATATCAAAGATCCAGCTAATATAGTATATCCATTCATAAATTTTTATCCTCCTACAACAAAATAAAAAAATCTAGTAAAAACTGTATATTTAAACTCTGAAACCATTAAAAATATAAAGCATGCTATAGCGGTCATTGGCCATAATAGAACATTAACAAGTGCATAACGTTCCCAAAATAAATGCATGAAAAATGCCATGATTAATCCTGCTTTTAAAAACATAAAGAATAAAATCAAAGACCATCTAAGCATACCTTGGAACTGATACCAATCCACCATGTATGAAAAGAAACTCAAAACAAATAATAAACCCCATATCCAAAGGTATATTCCTATCTTATGTGTTGTTGATTGTTGTTCTTTTTCGTTATTATTGTTCATAATCTCAATTTACCATAAATAAAAAAATGCAAAAATAAATACCCATACTAAATCTACAAAGTGCCAGTATAATCCCAATATTTCAATTTCAACATAATCACCTTTCATTGTTGTAAACCAGCCTCTTTTTCCTTCATCATAGTGACCTGCAAAAGTTTTATAGGCATAAATAAATAAAAAAATTACTCCAAAAGTAACATGGGTTCCGTGAAATCCAGTTATCATAAAGAAAAAAGAACCAAATTGTGGAGCACCAAAAGGGTTTTCCCAAGGTCTTACACCTTCATGGATTAATTTTGACCATTCAAAAGCTTGCATTCCAACAAAAGTAAGCCCGCCTATTGCGGTAGCTAATATTAGCCAACCACACATTTTTTTATTTCGCTCATAGCCATATTTTACTGCTAACGCCATTGTTCCACTGCTTGTAATTAGAACAAATGTCATAATTGCAATAAGTAACAAAGGAACGTCTACACCAAATACGTGAAGTCCAAAAACTTCACTTGCATTTGGCCATTCTACCATAGTAGATCCTCTGCCTTTCATATATGAAATTAAAAAACAACTAAATATAAAGGTATCGCTCAAAAGAAAAATCCACATCATTGCTTTTCCCCAATGAACACCCTTGAACATTGTTTGGTCAGAGGCAGTATCTTTTGCCATTCCACTAAAACCTGGCTTTAAATCGAATCCTTCTATTTTAGGGTCTGACATAATTTAGATTTTACGTTTTTTCTACTTTAGAGTCCTTTACATCACTCGGAGGAGTAGTTTGAGTTATAAAATCTTCTCTTGAACCTGGAACACTAAAATCGTATGGCCATCTATGAACAACTGGAAGTTTTTCGCCCCAATTACCATGCTCAGGTGGAACTGAAGGAGTTAGCCATTCAAGTGAATTTGCTTGCCAAGGATTATGTCCAGCGGGTTTACCTGTCTTTAAAGTTTTTATAATATTAAAGATTAATATAAATTGAGCAGCACCAACTATAAAAGCAGCGGTGCTTATAAATTCATTCATTCCTACTGCCGAGGTCATATAAGGACTATCATACATTTCAAAATATCTTCTTGGTACTCCAATAAATCCTAAATAATGCATTGGGAAATAGATTGAATAAGCACCTAAAAAAGTTAACCAGAAGTGCCATTTACCCAACGTTTCATTTAAAAATCTTCCTGCCACTAATGGAAACCAATGATAAACTGCTCCCATGATTACCATAAGCGGTGCTATTCCCATAACCATATGAAAGTGAGCAACTACAAAATAAGTGTCAGACAGTGGAACATCTACACTAACATTGCCTAAGAAAATACCTGTGATACCTCCGTTTACAAATGTAACTATAAAACCAAGACACCATAGCATTACAACATTAAGTCTTATATTCCCTCTCCAAAGAGTTAAAATCCAATTATAAACCTTCATCGCAGTAGGAACTGCAATAATTAGTGTTGTCGTTGCAAAGAAAAAACCAAACCATGGGTTCATTCCACTAACATACATATGATGTGCCCATACAAAGAAGCTTAATGCTCCAATACCTACAATGGCCCAAACCATCATTCTATAACCAAAAATATTTTTTCTTGAGTGAACAGAAATTAAATCTGAAACTATTCCAAATGCAGGCAATGCAACTATATAAACTTCTGGATGTCCAAAAAACCAAAATAAATGTTGAAAAAGAATAGGACTTCCTCCACCATATTCTAAAATTTCACCAGCCTTTAATATAGTTGGCATGAAAAAACTTGTTGCAAGTAATTTATCTAACATCATCATCAATGATCCAACAAGTAATGCTGGAAAAGCTAACATCGCTAAAACTGTTGCCGTAAAAATACCCCAAACAGTTAAGGGCATTCTCATTAGTGTCATTCCCCTAGTTCGTGCTTGTAATATAGTTATTAAATAATTTAATCCTCCCATAGTAAATCCTGCTACAAATAAAATTAAAGATACACACATTAATATTATTCCCATACCAGATCCTGGTGTTCCTTCTAAAATTGCTTGAGGAGGATAAAGAGTCCAGCCTGATCCTGTTGGTCCTCCAGGAACAAAGAAGCTTGCAAGTAATACTGCTACTGCAACAAAAAAAGACCAAAAACTTACCATGTTAAGATAAGGAAAAACCATATCTCGTGCTCCTACCATTAAAGGAATTAGATAATTTCCAAAACCTCCCAAAAATAATGCTGTTAAAAAATAAACTACCATTATCATTCCGTGCATAGTTACGAATTGATAATAATGTTCAGCTGTCATAAAGCCAGCCGCTCCAGGAAAACCTAATTGTAAACGCATTAACCAAGAAAGAACCAAACCTATTACTCCAGTAAAAGTTGCTAAAAGGAAATATTGAACTCCAATTACTTTCGCATCCTGACAGAAAATCCACTTAGTAATAAAACTATGACCATGGTATAAATCTTGTTCTGCATTCTCCGCAGGTCGAACATAGTCAATATCCGTTGCTACCCCTGATCCTATGCTACTAGAAGTAATACTTTCAGAGGATTGAGCTTGGTATCCTGTTTTATTTTCGTATTCGTCTGACATAAATTATTCCTCTTTATATATATCTTTATTTAAAAGAAAATTATTATTTTTAACTATTTTTTTATTTTCTAGCTCTAGTTTTTCCTGTTTAGCAATTAAATCACTGAAAGTCTCTTGTTCAGAAATCCATTTATCATAATCTTCTTTACTTTGAACTTCAACTCCACCTCTCATTGCATAATGTCCAACACCACAATATTCGGCGCATAGAACTTCATATTCACCAATTTTATTTGGTTCAAACCAATAATAGGTTACTATTCCTGGGACTGCATCCATTTTTGATCTAAATTGAGGAACATACCAATTATGAAGTACATCTACTGACCTTAACAAAATTTTAACAGGTTTATTATTTTCTAAATTTATTACATCACTTTGTATCATTATGTCATCTTGTCCAAAGGGATCATCTAAATTTATCCCAAAAGGATTGTCATCATTTATATTAACGACTTGAGTAGTACCTAATTTTCCATCTTCTCCGGCTAATCTGTATTGCCATCCCCATTGCCAGGCCATTACATCTACCTCAACTGCATTTTTTGGTACACTTACATATTGATTCCAAATAACAAGTCCAGGTGCTAAAAGTGCAACAACGCCTAAAGTTGTTGCCCATGTTAGAATTTTTTCTAATTTTTTATCCTCTGGCTTGTATTCAGCTTTTCTATCTTTTTTGTATGAAAACTTAAGAACGCAGTATACCATAAAAAGACATACAGCTACAAAAACGCCACCACCTATCCAAAAAGTAAGCGTAATAGTATCATCCATTCCTCCCCAATTTGAAGCGATATCAGTCCAATACCATGGCGTAAAGATATGAAAAAGCACAGATCCTAAGATCACTAGAAAAAATATTATACCTGGATGCATGGCTCTTTATATAGTTTATTAATAGTATAAATACCTATGACAAAATGTCATAAACTTAAAGGAAATAAACTAATATAATTAAGGTTTTATGCTTAGTAAATTAGGAATTTTGATAACAATACTCGTCCTAGTATTCATCTTCTTTATAGTTATATCTTTTGGTGCCGGAGCATTTTCAAAGAAAAATATTAATAAAGAAACAAAAAAATATTTAAAATCTGTAAATATTCTCTTAGCAATTATTGCATTAGTAGGAATTATTTTAGTTCTATTTTTATAATTAAGGAAGCAACGACTGACACCATGCAATAAATGCATCGTTAAAAATATAAATCATTAAAAAAAACATTAACCAAACAATTAACAAATAGGTCCAGTATAAAGATAATGCAGATATATTTTTTTCTTCTTCTAAAATTTTATTTTGTTCTAATTTTAAAACCCTGGAAGAAACTTTTCCCCAAAAAAATAGTCCACCTAAAAGGTGTAATCCGTGTAACGCTGTGAAAACATAAAAATTTGCAAAATAAGAATTTGTTGAAACATAGTTTCCACTTTTCAATAATTGAACCCAAAAAAATATTTGTCCCAAAAGAAATAAATAAGATAATCCACCTATAATTAAAAAATTTTTTTTTATTTTCGAAGTTTCTTTTTTTTTTAAATCATTAGTAACTTTATTAAAAAAATAAGAAACAAAAAAAAGAGTTAAAGTATTAATCCAAAGTAAATTTGGTCTTAAAAGATATTTTGTGTCTTGACCAGGTGGCAATGTATAAAGATAACTTGTGAATACTAAACTAAACAAAACTGTTGCAATTCCAAATATAATTATTACTGCAGATTTTTGAGCTGAAATGTTAAAGGTTTTTCCTTCATGAACATTATCTATTGCTGCACGTTCACTTTCCCAAGGTTTTTCAAGTAGTGTGCCAAAAAGTTTCTTTAATATATTTCCCATAATTCTTATATAATTGGTTAATAAATTTTTTCAATAATGAAATTAAAAACATCAATTACAATCATATCTGGATGTTTATTTATTTTTTTGTTTATGATGCTCCCTGTTTTTTTAAAAATAGATAATCAAAAAGATGAATATGTCGCATCCTTTAAAGGTTCTTCCTTTTCACTTCAAGACGTTAATAATAATACAATCACTGAGAAATCATTTGAAGGGCCGTTGACTGCTATTTTTTTTGGTTTTACTAATTGTCCAGATGTTTGTCCAATGACATTAAATAATTTAAACTTAGTAATTAATAATTTAGATCAAGAAAAAAAGGGAAAATTAAAAGTTTTCTTTGTGAGCATTGATCCTGAAAGAGATACTCCTAAAATTATTAAAGATTATTTAGATTCATTCGAGAATAAGATTTATGGAATTACTGGAGATCCTAAAAAAATATTTGTTTTATCCAAATCATGGGGTGTGATGTCAGAAAAAATTTTTACAGAAGATGGAAACTATTTGATAAATCATAGTTCATCTGTAATGTTATTAGAAAATGGAAAATATTTGGATCGAATAAACCATCACGCAACATACGAAGACATGTATAAAACTATTAAAAAATATTTAAGATAAAAAGTTAAAAGTTACTATTGATATCATAGAGATTGCCGCTGTTTCAGATCTTAAAATATTTTTATTAATATTTAATGATATAATATTATTAAGTTTCAAAATTTTTTCTCTTTCTTTTATTGTAAAGTCACCTTCTGGTCCTATTAAAATACATAATGATTCATTATTTTTGATATTTAATTTGTTATTATTTGTATTAAGATCACCAAAAATAATATTTGTATTTTTATTAAACTTTAAAAAATCATCTAAATTCAAAATTTTTTCTAATTTCGGAACTTTTAATCTATTACTTTGTTCCGATGCTTCTATTATTACTTTTTCTAATCTCATTGTATTAATTTTTCTAACAATCGTTCTGTCAAAAATTATAGGTAAAAATTTAGTCACTCCTAGCTCTGTAGCTTTTTGAATCATAAAATTTTGATAATTTGACTTAATTGGAGAAAAAGCTAACCATAATTCCTTAGCATTTTCTTTCTGTCTTAATTGTTTAATTAATTTAAATTCAACAATGCTCTTTGATATATTTAAAATCTTTGCTTCCCATTCACCCTCACTATTGAATAATGAGAAGACTTCATTCTTTTTTATTCTCATTACTTTATTTACATAATGTGATTGAGATTTATCTAATTTACCAGTCATGTTGGCTGATAATGTTTCTGAGAAAAATAATCTAATATTGCTCATTTATGTTAAGTTAGTTTATGAAAAATATTAAAGCAATAATTTTTGATGCTTATGGCACATTGTTTGATGTAAATTCAGCTGCTGAAAAAAGCAAAGATAGGATAGGAGATAAGTGGAAAGGTTTCGCAAATTATTGGCGAACAACTCAATTAGAATACACCTGGCTTAGGAGTTTAATGGAGAGACACAAAGATTTTTGGCAAATTACAGAAGATAGTTTAGATAAATCTATGAAAGCTTTTGACATTGATCCTTCAATGAAAAATGAATTACTGAACTTATATAAAGTTCTTTCAACTTTTAAAGAGGTTCCAGAAATCTTAAAAACATTAAAAGAAAAAAATTTTAAATTAGCCATTCTTTCAAATGGAACTCCATCTCTTCTAAATGAATTAGTTAAAATTAATAAATTAAATAATTTGTTTGATGATTTATTTTCTATTGAACAAGTTGGAGTTTATAAGCCAGACTCTAAAGTTTATGATTTACCAATACAAAAATATCAAATTCAAAAAAATGAAATTTTATTCTTAAGTGCAAATAGCTGGGATGTATCCGGTGCTGGAAATTATGGGTACAATTCTATATGGGTCAATAGAAACAATAGTATTTTTGACAATCTAGACTATAAACCTAAAAATGAAATAAAAAATTTAAGTGAACTTATTAAATTAATTTGAATAAATGAAAAATATTGAAGTAAATCAGATAGTGAATCCCATCTTATCATCTGATGGCGCTGGAGTTAAGTTAAAAAGAAGTATTGGTGTCGAACCAAATTATTTTGATCCCTTTTTAATGTTAGACGAATTTGGATCTGAAAATAAGGATGATTACATAGGTGGTTTCCCTGCTCATCCACATAGGGGAATAGAAACTGTGACCTATATGTTATCAGGCGAGTTTGAACATCAAGATAGTACGGGAGCCAAAGGTAAAATGAAACCTGGTGACGTTCAGTGGATGAAAACTGGAAGTGGGATAATTCATTCTGAAATGCCAGCAATGTCCGAAGGAAAACTTCATGGTTTCCAATTATGGATTAATATGCCAGCAAAATTAAAAATGAGTAAACCAGATTATATTTATATTGATTCTGATAAAATGAGTATTCATAAAGATGATAATAAACTTGTAAAAGTTATAGCTGGCAAATTTGAAAAAGCACAAGGTCCTGTAAAAGGACATAATGTCGAACCAATTTATTTTGATGTTGAATTAAAAAAAGATAAAAAATTTAATTTTGAAATCCCTGCTACTCATAATACTTTTATTTATTTGGTAAATGGAGAAATTGAAATTGGTAAAAATAAACATGAAAATATTAAAGATAGTACTTTGATACTATTAACAAAAGGGAAAGATTTAAATGTGAAAGCTAAATCGGATACTAAATTCTTATTAGTTTCTGGAAAACCTATTAATGAAGAAATTGCTAGAGGTGGGCCTTTTGTAATGAATACTAAAGCTGAAATCTTGCAAGCTGTTCAAGATTATCATAATGGTACATTTGTAAAATAAACAATGAAATCAATTCAAATAAATAAATTTGGCGGACCAGAGGTTCTTAAAATTAAAGATGTTGAAATTGCAAAACCTGGATCAAAAGAAGTTTTAATTAAAAATCTGTCTATTGGTCTAAATTTTATAGACATCTATCACAGAACAGGTCTTTACCCTATTCCACTCCCTAGTGGTATCGGTTTAGAGGCTTGTGGAATAATTGAAGAGATTGGTTCTGAGGTAAGTTTGTTTAAGGTCGGTGATAGAGTTACACATGCATCAATGCCAATTGGTGCTTATTCAGAAAAACAAATAATACCTGAGGAAAAGTTAATTTCAGTCCCAGATGGTGTTTCTAATGAGGTTGCTTCATGTATTACACTAAAAGGAATTACTGCAGAATATTTATTACATAGAACATATTTATTAAAAAAGGGAGACAAAATTTTATATCATGCAGCAGCTGGAGGACTTGGTCAAATTTTATGTTCATGGGCTAATGCTTTAGGCGCAGAGGTAATTGGAACAGTTGGCTCAAAAGCTAAAGAAGAAATTGCAAAAAAGAATGGTTGCCATCATGTTATTAATTATTCTGAAAAAAATTTCGTCGAAGAAGTTGAAAAAATTGTTGGTAAAAATGGTATTGATGTTGTTTATGATGGTGTTGGTATTAAAACATTTAAAGGTTCAATCGAAACATTAAAAATTAGAGGAATGATGGTTGCATTTGGAAATGCGTCTGGTTATGTAGACACAATTGATGTAAAAAAAGATATTAATGCAAAAGGTTTATTTTTTACTAGGCCTTCGATTGCA
The DNA here is from genome assembly GCA_902579985.1 of uncultured Pelagibacteraceae bacterium. Classification (GTDB taxonomy): domain Bacteria; phylum Pseudomonadota; class Alphaproteobacteria; order Pelagibacterales; family Pelagibacteraceae; genus Pelagibacter. Next base: position 268,897 of record CACHIV010000001.1, read on the forward strand.
CATTATACTGTAAAACGAGAGGAGTTAGTAGAGTCTGCAAAAAAGGTTTTTGAAGCTTTACTATCGAAAAAATTTGAAATTAAAGTTTCAAAAAAATATTCTCTTATAGAAGCTGCTCAAGCTCACACAGATTTAGAGTCAAGATTATTAACTGGTCCAGCTGTAATAATACCTTAACTTACATCAACATCCATATCTGACATATGGAGTTTTAAAGCGTTAGTAGATATATGAATTTCTCTAATAAAAAATAAAATTGAAATTATCATTGAAAGACAGCATGATCCAAAAATTAATCTTGCTATAAAAATTTCATCTAAATAAAGACCTAGCACTGTAAGCATATTGAACAGAAAACCAAAAGCTGCAAACATAATTGTCCATCTCAATAAAGTAATTCTTCCACTCAAATTTATGAACTGTTTTTTCCACTCAGGAGGAATATGTTTTTCATAAACATGCTCGTCATGTAATTGTCTAATTAAGATACTTAAAGAATGAAATCGACTACTATAAACATTCATTAATAATGGAATTGCAGGAAACATTAGCGCTGTAACTGTGTAATCTATATTCATACGAATCAGTTTGATTATGAAACTAGCCTTTGCTATTTACAAGTAAATTATTATGAAACAATTAAATCTCTTTATAGAACTTACAAGATTAAAAAAACCAATTGGTTATATGCTATTATTTTGGCCATGTTCTTGGGGATTAACGCTAGCTTATAATTTTTCAAATAGCCTTAATAAGTATTTTATTTATCTAATTTTATTTTTTTTAGGTTCAGTTTTGATGCGTTCTGCAGGATGTATTGTAAATGATATCCTTGATAGAGAATTTGATAAAAAAGTTTTTCGAACAAAAAATAGACCAATAGCATCTGGAAAAATCTCTATATATCTTGCATTAGCCTATGCAACCTTTCTTTGCTATATCGCTTTATTAGTTTTATTAAATTTTAATTTTTTTACCATTATATTGGCATTATGTTCTATGCCTTTAGCGTTTAGCTATCCTCTAATGAAGAGATTTACATATTGGCCTCAATTATTTTTAGGTATTACCTTTAACTATGGATTAATCCTAGGATGGGTCTGTATTACAAATAAAATAGAATTATTACCAATAATTTTCTATCTAGGAGCCATATTTTGGACATTAGGTTTCGACACTATATATGGATATCAAGATATAAAAGATGATGAAATTATAGGAGTGAAATCTACATCGATTAAGTTTAAAAGAAATCCAAAATTATTTTTAATAATATGTTACTCGATCTTTATAATGACGTTATTAGGAGTTGGTTTTTTTATGAAATTTAATAATCTTTTTTTTATTTTTTTAATTTTACCAGCTTTTCATCTATTTTTTTTTCAAATAAGGAAATTTAAAAAAGAAAATGCAATAAATTGTTTAAAAATATTTAAAAGTAATAATTTTTTAGGTTTTATAATTTTAACAAATATTTTATTAGGAAAGATTTTTTAATGGTTAAAGATATTGATATTGTAAAAAGACTTTTTAAAGATTATACGGTAAAACATTTTAAAAAAATTATTATTGCAATTTTATTTTCATTTTTAGTTGCTGGAAGTACTTCTGGGATTGCATATTTACTTGATCCAGCAATAGAAAAAATTTTTATTCAAAAAGATAAAACTCTTATATATTTAATTCCTCTTTTAATTATTTTGGCATTTTTTACAAAAGGAATATCTCTTTACTTAGCTAAAGTAATAATGATTTCTGTTTCTCAAGAACTTAAAGCAGATGTGCAAAAAGATATGCTTAAATCATTAATTGCATCTGATACAAATTTTATTGATAGTGCTCACACTGGTAAATTTATTTCAAATCTAACCAATGATGTGAATATGTTAGTAAACCTAATAAGCACTGCTCTACTAAACGTGTTTAAAGATAGCTTGAGTTTAATAGGTTTAATGGCTGTAATGTTTTATCAAAATTGGAAATTATCAATTCTAGCAATAATAATGATCCCTATGGCATCTTTCGTAGCTAGATCATTAGCGAAAAGAATGATTAAAGCTACTGACCAAACAATGATTCAATCTAGTGTATTTACTACTAGATTAGTTGAAATTTTTAAAAATCACAAACTAATAAAAATTTTTCAAAAAGAAGATCATGAAAATTTAAGATCTGCTAAAGAAATTGACGGATTAAAAGATAGAGTTGTTAAAATGATGGTCATCTTCAATCGAAATACTCCAATAATGGAGTCTTTAACAGGTATAATGATAGCAGCCTTAATCTTTTATTCTGGTATTTTAATAGATAATGGAGAATTAAAGATCAATAACTTTTTTTCTTTTCTTGCCGCTATGATGCTTGCTTATCAACCTGTTAAATCTCTTGCTGGATTAAATATTGCTATTAACCAAGGTATCACTGGTGCAAAAAGAGTTCTACCAATTGTTGACCTGGTTAATGAAGTTAAAGACAATCCAAAACTGCCAAACATAAACATTAAAGATGGAAATATAATTTTTAATGAAGTTAATTTTAAATATGGTAACGATGAAAAGAAAGTTCTAAAATCAGCTAATTTAGACATTAAAGGAGGAAAGATGACTGCATTAGTTGGTTTAAGCGGCGCAGGAAAATCAACTATAATGAATTTAATTCCAAGATTCTACGATCCAAATTCTGGAAGTATATTAATTGATGGTCAGTCAATCCACCAAGTAAATATTTATTCTTTAAGAAAAAATATTTCAGTAGTTAGTCAAGAAACAACCTTGTTTGACGATACTGTTAAAAATAATATTAATTATGCTAACCTTGGAGCGTCTGATGACGAAATTATGTTGGCAGCAAAAAACTCTTACGCTGATGAATTTATACAAAAGTTACCAAATGGCTATGAAACAATTATTGGTGAAAATGGTGTGAGACTATCCGGTGGAGAAAAACAAAGATTATCAATTGCTAGAGCTATGTTAAAAAAAAGTACTATCATTCTTCTAGATGAGGCAACTTCATCTTTAGACTCAGATACTGAAGAAAAAATACAAAATGCAATAACATTATTAACTAAAAATAAAACAACTCTAGTAATAGCTCATAGACTTTCAACAATTCTTAATGCGAATATGATTTACGTTGTTAAAGAAGGTAAAATTGTTACTAATGGTTCACACGAAAAACTTTTATCAAACTCAGAAATATATAAAAATTTTTATGAAAAACAACTTAAGAAAGGTTAATGATTTTAATATACAGATTATTAATTAATTTATTTTTAGTTTTTTCGCCTTTAATAATTTTAATTCGATTAATAAAAAAAAAAGAACATATCACTAGATTTAAAGAGAAGTTTGCTTTTTTTTCACAAAAAAGAAATAATGGAAAATTAGTTTGGTTTCATGGTGCAAGTGTAGGCGAATTAATGAGTGTTATCCCACTTATTGAAAAATTAGAAAAAAAAAAAAATATAAGGCAAATTCTTGTTACTACCTCAACTTTAAGTTCAGCAAGAATATTTAATAAATTCAAGTTTAAAAAAACAGTTCATCAATTCTTTCCTTTAGATACAAATTATCTAAGTAAAAAATTTTTAGAATATTGGAAACCAAGTATTGCAATTTTTATAGACTCAGAAATTTGGCCTAATATGATCATCAATTTAAAAAAAAAATCTATTTCTCACATATTATTAAATGCTAGAATTACAAAAAAATCTTTCAAACGATGGAAAAAATTAGGCTCTTTCTCTAAGGAATTATTTAAAAGTTTTATTTATGTTTATCCTCAAAATGAAGAAACAAAAAAATATTTAAAATATTTTGGTGTCGAAAAAATAAAAGAACTTGGTAATTTAAAATTTTCTGAGAGTATTGTTGACTCCAAAGAAAGAGTTAATAAAAATTTAGAAAAATTTTTAATAAAAAAAAAATATTGGTGTGCAGCTAGTACTCATGAAGGAGAAGAATTTATAGCTGCTAAAGTGCACCAAACTTTACAAAAAAAAATTAACAATTTAATCACAATTTTAATTCCTAGAAATACTCAAAGAACTCAAAAAATAATCAAAATTTTTTCTAATTTAGGTCTTAAGACCCACCTCCATAGTACAAATAAAAAAATACCAAAAGATACTAAAGTTTATATTGTTGATACCTACGGTGAAACAAAAACTTTTTTTAAGATCTGTAAAATTGTTTTTCTTGGAAAATCACTTACTGTTGAGGGAGGACAAAATCCTTTAGAGCCTGCAAGATATAACTGCACTGTAATACATGGGCCAAGAGTTTCAAATTTTCCTGAGATTTATAATCTTTTAGGTAAAAATAAAATTTCATTTAAAGTAAATAATCAAAATCAACTCATAAAAAAGATTAATGATTTATTTAAAAAAGATATAAGATCAAAAAATATCAATAATAAAATTAGAATTATGGGAGAAAAAGTTCTAAAAAAAACATTGGGTGAGCTTAAAGAATTTATTTAGCAATGATAACAACTAAACCTAAATTTTGGGATGTTGAGAAACCCAGTTATTTATCGTATTTATTGCTTCCATTCACCGTACCAATAATTATAAACAATTATTTTTTAAGTTTAAAAAAAATTAAAAATAATAAGAAAATCAAAACTATTTGCTTAGGAAATATATATGTTGGTGGAACAGCAAAAACTCCTTTGACAATCAAATTGAGTCAAATTTTAAGAAAACTTAATTTCAAAACTGCTACAATAAAAAAATTTTACAAAAATCAAATAGATGAACAAAAACTACTTAATACAAAATCAAAACTGTATTGTAAAAAAAAAAGGGTTGATGCTCTTAATGAAGCAATAAAAGATAATGTTGAAGTTGCAATATTTGATGATGGATTACAGGATAGCCATTTAAACTATGATCTTAGTTTTGTTTGCTTCAATAATGTTAATTGGATCGGAAATGGGTTTTTAATACCCTCAGGACCACTTAGAGAAAAACTAAAAAGTATATTAAAATATGATGCAATATTTCTTAACGGTAATGAAGAAGATAATTCAAAAATTAAAAATTCAATTAGAAAAATAGATTCCAATATAAAGATTTTTGAAACATTCTATCATCCAGTTAATGACCATAAATTAAATATTAAAGATAAATACTTAATTTTTTCAGGAATTGCTAATCCAGATAGTTTCAAAAAAACTTTATTAAAAAAAAAATTCAACATAGTTAAAGAAATTAATTTTCCAGATCATTACCAATACAAAAAAAAAGATATAGAAAAAATAAAATTATTTGCTAAAAATTTAGAAGCTAAGATAATTACTACTGAAAAAGATTTTGTAAAAATTCCAAAAGAATATTTAAATAATATTAATTTTTTAGAGATTGATTTAATTATTAAACAAGAGGATGAATTAATTTCTTTTATTAAATCAAAAATATGAAATCTATAAAATATTTTTTCCAGTTTTTAATTATTTTTTTTCTTTTTTTAATTTTTAAGATAGTAGGTTTAAAAATTGCATCAAATTTTTCTAGCATTCTTTTCAAAATTTTTGGACCTCTTTTTCGACCAAGAAAACTCATAGAACAAAATATTCTTAAAGCTTTTCCAAAAATTGAGAAGAAAGACTTAAATGAAATGATTAATAATATGTGGGGCAATTATGGACGAATATTATCAGAATATGTTTTTTTAAAAGATTTTAGAAAATCAAAATTTAATAATAATTTGGAAATTGTTGGTCAAGACATTTTAGAAGACATAAAGAAAGAAAAAAAACCAGTAGTATTCATTTCTGGACATTTTAATAACTTCGAATTAATGGCTATGCAAATTGAAAAATCTGGTATCGATTTAGCTGCAATTTATAGACCATTAAATAATAAGTTTTTAAATTTTATTATGGAAAAGATTAGAAAAAAATATATTTGTAAAAACCAAATTAAAAAAGGTATTGCTGGAACAAAATTATTACTTTCGTACTTTAAAAAAAATTATTCTATTGCTTTAATGGTAGATCAAAGAGTATCACAAAGCATCAAATCAAATTTTTTCAATCATGAAGCATACACAACCACAATACCTGCTCAGTTTGTAAAAAAATTTAATTGTAAAATTATACCAATTTATATTGAGAGAATTAATAAAATAAATTTTAGATTAACGGTTAATAATCCCATAAAATATACAAATGATAAATCAATTGAGGACATAACTCTTGATTTAAATCATATTATAGAAAAAATGATTATTAAAAATCCAGACCAATGGATATGGTCTCATAATAGATGGAAATAAATTTATTTTTTTTCTAACTCTTCTCTTTTTAAAGAAGCTTCTTTATATGAATAATAAGGTTCTTGTAAATCCACATTCCAATAATTTAATTCTTCTAATCTAATAGGTTTACCAGAAATTGCACACAACACATGGTCTCCATTTTCAAGGATCTCAAAATTATTTGCTAAATATTTTATTTTTGCTAATTTTTTATTCATTTTTAGTTTATATATTAATACATGAAAGTTGGGATAATAGGAAGTGGAGGCCGTGAACATGCTATATGTCATACCTTAAAAAAATCAAATAAAGTTAAAGAAATTTATTGTTTTCCAGGAAACGCAGGTACAGCCGAAATAGCTAAAAATATTTCTATAGATTTGAAAGATTTTGAAAATCTTAAAAAATTTATCATTTCTGAAAAGATAGATTTTATTATTATTGGTCCTGAAAAACCTCTTGTAGATGGTATCGTGGATTTTTTAGAAAAACAAAAAATAAAAGTATTTGGTCCTAATAAAACAGCTGCACAACTTGAAGGTTCAAAAATTTTTACGAAAAATATCTGTGAGAAATATAAAATTCCAACTGCAAAATTTGGAGTTTTTACTAATAAAAAAGATGCAAATACATTTATAAATAATTCTAATTTCCCTTTAGTTATAAAAGCTGACAATTTGGCATCAGGAAAAGGTGTTTATATTTGTGAGGAAAAAAATAAGGCTCAGGAAGCTATTAATGAAATTTTCGATGGAAAATTTGGTTTAGCTAAAAATTTACTTGTAGAAGAATTTCTTGATGGAGAAGAAATGAGTTATTTCATTATAAGTGATGGAAAAACAATAAAAAATTTTGGAACAGCCCAAGATCACAAAAGAGTTTTGGAGGGAGATAAAGGGAAAAATACTGGTGGTATGGGAGCTTATTCTCCCTCAAGATTAATAAATAATTCATTAGAACGAAAAATAATTAACAAAATAATTAAACCTACAATTAAAGGTCTTAAAGAGCTTGGTACAGATTATAAAGGTTTTTTATACGCGGGTCTTATGATTGTTAAAAATGAACCTTATTTAATTGAATATAATGTAAGAATGGGAGATCCAGAATGTCAAACTATTTTACCAAAACTTAATTCTGATTTATTAGATATTCTATTATCTTGTTGTGAAGGATCTTTAGATAAAACAAAAATAAATTGGCATGATAAAAAAAGTTTAAGTATAGTTCTATGTTCAAAAGGATATCCAGAAGAATTTAAAAAAAATATACCAATAAAAGGATTAAACCAAATAAAATTAGATAATAATATGTTTTGTTATCATGCAGGTACAAAAATAATTGAAAAAGAAGTTTGTTCAGTGGGTGGAAGAGTATTAAACTTTGTTTATATATCAGAAAGTTTTAGTGAAAGCAGGAATGAAATACTTAAAACATTAAATTTATTAAACTGGGATAATGGATTTTTTCGTAAAGATATAGGTCATAAAGTGATAAAAGAATGAGAATAATATCTGGTAATTTTAAAGGTAAAAAAATTCTTGATCCTAAAGACAATTATACTAGACCTCTTAAAGATTTAACAAAAGAGTCCTTATTTAATATTTTACAACATTCAAATAAATTTGAGGCAAGAATTAAAGCTGCAAAAATATTAGATTTATTTTCTGGAGTTGGGTCCTTTGGATTAGAATGTCTTTCTAGAGAAGCATCCTATGTTACATTTATAGAAAACTATAAAAAAGTATTACCTATTTTAAAAAAAAATATTTTAGAATTTAATTGTTCAACCAAATCGACAATTATTGAAAAAGACATATTTAAAGAACTAAGCTTTAATATGTTTAAACAAAAATTTGAAATTATTTTTATGGATCCTCCATATAAAAAAAAATTTTTATCTGAACTTTTAAAGAAAATGTTTCAAGCAAAAATTCTTAGTAGAAATGGTATTATTATAATTCATAGACATAATGATGAAAAAGACGAATTTTATGAATTTTTTAAAATTTTAGAAGAAAAAAATTATGGTATTTCAAAAATTATTTTTGGGAAATTTGTTTAAAGCAAAGTTTTTTTAGTTTCTTTTTTAATTAATTCTACAGAAGGTTGATCATAAGGATTAACTTTTAGAGCTCTTCCAAGCAATATTGTTTCTAAAATAAAAAAACAAAATAATTCACCAAGTGATTTTTCATTTTTATTAGAAATTTCAAAACTTCTAAATGGTATTTTTTTTTTTAAAAATACATTCTCGGTAGCTAATTTTTGAGAAAATTTTATTTTTTCTAGAGTTTTATTTTTAAGATAATTATGAGATTGAAGAATCATATTATTATTGATTTTTAAAATTTTTTTTTCCTTCGCATAGAAAAATGTAAAAAAATTATTTCTAGGACCATCCAAATAAAGTTGCATCAAACTATGATTGTCTTTTGGCATTGATGAAATTGTTGGTAATAAACCTTTTCCTTTTTTTCCAAGACTTTCTGCAATTAATTGTTGATACCACATAAATAAATTATGAGATGAGTTATCATAATTTAAAACTATTGAGTTAAACTTCTTATTTTTAATAAAAAATAATATGCTGCTAACATTTGAAATTAATGAATTAATAAATTTTTTATTTTTAATAAGATTATTAAACTGTTTAAATTTTTTTTCACTTAATCCCATCAATTCTGCTGGCAACATACCCACTTCTGATAAAACAGAATATCTTCCTCCAATATAATTATTATGATTCACAATATCTGCTTTAATTTTTAAGGCTAGTGATCTTAAATAACTATTATGTGTCTCAGTAATAAAAATATTTTTTTGATTATTTTTTATTAAAACGTTTGTATTTACAATCGTTTCAAGAGTATTTCCAGATTTTGAAACAATTATATTTATATTTTTTTTGTTAATTCTTAAATTTGAATCCAAATTATCATAAAAGGTAATTTTTTTTTTTATTTTATGCTTTAAAAAATCATATATTGCTTTAGACCCAAGAATAGAACCGCCTATTCCAATAATTGATAAAAATTTTACTTTTCTATTTTTCTTAATTAATTTTTTATTATACGAATATTTGTAAGAAGATTTAAGAGAATTTAATATTTCATTATCTTCACTCAAAAGTTTTTTTAAATTTTTTTTTATTTTTTTACTAGTGGTTTTAAAATTAAAATTTCTTAACCTAAAATTATTAGATAACATTAATTACTATTTAATATATTTGAAATCGATTTTTCTAAAGAATTATTTTGTATCACATCTTCTTTTTTTTTATTTTCTGTATCACTTAAAACTTCTGACAAATCAATGTTTTCTTCTTCGCCCTTATCTTCAATATTTTTTTCTGATGGTTCTGGGAGATCATCAAAATTAGGTGGTAAAACCAAAGGATTTTTTTTTTTAACTAAAAATTCATCAGTATTTTTTTTTTTTTGACCTGATAAAGTTTCTTTAACCGATGTACACCCTGAAACTAAAAAAATAGATATTATAATAATTATTAAATGTTTATTTAATTTCATTAGTTTTTTTATAAAAAAATAATTCATCTAAAATAAGGCATATCACACCTATTGTAATAAATATATCGGCTACATTAAAAATAAACCAATGATAGCTGTTAATATGAAAATCTATGAAATCTGGCACTGCAGAATAATAAACCCTGTCATACAAGTTTCCTGTAGATCCACTAAAAATAGTAATAAAAAAATAACCTTTATAATCATTGGATCTTAAAGCAAGTACTAAAATAACAAAAGTTATAAATATAATCAAAAAAGTTACTGAAGTATAAATAACATTTTCATCAAATGAAAGTAAACCAAAAGCTATACCTTTATTCCAAATCAAATAAAAATTTAAAAATGGAGTTATATATAAATCTAAAGCATTATTCATCCCAGCTAAATTTAGGATATATAATTTAGAAAGCCTATCAGCAGCAAAAATTAAAATAAAAATAATTAGATAAATTATATTATCTTTAAAATTGTTTTTAAGCATTAACATTTAAACTACAGTTAGGTCTTACACATTTATCTTTACTAACTTTCCAACAAACTGGGCATTTATTACCTTCGGCTTTTGCAGTTTCTACATTAATTTCTTTAGAACTATTTTTTTCAACCACTGCATTAGATGTTATACATAATTCTGAAAAATCAACATCTTTTGTCAAATTAATTAATCTATCATCCAATTTGATAATTAAGTTTGCCTCCAAGCTTGAACCTATCTCCTTAGACGCTCTTTTAGTTTCAATACTACTATTACAAACCTCCCTAATTTTAATTAACTCCAACCATTTTGACTCTAGATTGCTGTTTTTCCACTTTTCTGGTAATGAAGGAAAATTTTCTAAATGTATACTTTTCTCATCCTTTTTAATTAAAGAATAAATTTCTTCGGTGGTAAAAGATAAAATTGGAGCAAACCACTTTAATAATATATCTAAAAGAATATTTAGAAAAATAATTGTAGATTTTCTTTTATCACTGTCTATCTTATCACAATACAATGTATCTTTTCTTATATCGAAATAAAATGCTGATAAATCAACAGTGCAAAAATTCAACAATTCTTTGTAAAGATTGTGAAAATTATATTGTTTAAAGTATTTATTAAAATTTTTATTAATACTATAAAGTTTATGAAGCATGTATTGTTCTAGCTCTGGTAACTTATCGATTTCTAGTGTTTCTAAATCTACTTTTTTATAATTGTCGTTTATATTGCCAAGAATATACCTAAAAGTATTTCTAATTTTTCTATAAGACTCCGCATGTTGTTCTAGTATTGAATTATCTATTCTTAAATCTTCAGCGTAGTCAGATGCTGCAACCCAAATTCTTAAAATGTCGGCTCCATATTTTTTTAATATGTCCTCAGGAGATATAATATTTCCTAGTGATTTTGACATTTTTAATCCTTTTCCATCAACTACAAAACCATGAGAAAGTATAGAGTTAAATGGAGCCTTGCCTCTTGTGCCGCAAGATTCTAAAAGTGAAGAATGAAACCATCCCCTGTGCTGGTCCGATCCTTCGAGATACATAGAGGCTGGCCACATAAGATCGTCTCTTTTTTCAAGAACATAACTATGTGTTGAGCCACTATCAAACCAAACCTCAACAATGTCATTCAATTTTTCATAATCCACTTTTTTATATTTTTTTCCTAAAAATCTTTGAATATCACCCTCAAACCAACAATCAGCACCTTCTTTTTCAAAAATATTTGCTATGTTATTAGTTACCTCTTCATCAATTAAAACTTTATTAGTCTTTTTTGATATAAAGACAGGGATAGGGACTCCCCAAACTCTTTGCCTTGAAACACACCAATCCGGTCTAGTTTCGATCATTGATTTTAATCTTTCTTTTCCTTTGCTAGGATAAAATTTTGTTTCATCAATTGCTTTAATTGCTTTTTTTCTTAAACCATGACTTTCCATAGAAATAAACCATTGAGGTGTAGCTCTATGCACCAACGGGGCTTTTGACCTCCAAGAATGTGGGTATGAATGAGTTAGTTCTCCATTTGCTAATAAATTTTTCTCATTTTTTAATTTTTCAATAACTAAATTATTGGCTTTAAATATATGTAATCCCTTAAAGAGAGGAATATTTTCAGTATATTTTCCATCGCCATCTACGGTCTCTAGAGCTTTAATTCCATTGTTTAAACATAAATTAAAGTCATCTGGTCCATGGCTAGGGGCACAATGAACTATTCCAGTTCCTTGTTCAGTAGTAACAAAATTTGCTTCTAGCATAGGTATATCGTAGCTAAATCCAATTTTTAAAAAAGGATGATTGCAAATAGTTCCTTCAAAATCTTTACCTTCTAATTTACAAATTTTGCTATATTTTTTTATTCCACACTCTTCTAAAACAGATTTCAATAAATCTTCTGCTATTACAATTTGTCTGCCCTTAAAATCTGTTTCATCATCGATTTTAATAATCAAATATTTTAAACTTTTATTATACGCTAAAGCTTTATTAGCTGGAATAGTCCAGGGAGTAGTGGTCCAAATTATTATTTCACTTTTTTTTAATTCATTATTTTTAGATTTTTTAACCTTAAAGGATGTATATATTGTATCTGATTTATGGTCTTTATACTCAACTTCAGCATCAGCTAATGCAGTTTTTTCTACTGTAGACCATAGAACTGGTTTGTATCCTCTATATAAACTACCTTCTTTTAAAAATTTTCCTAGCTCTCTGACAATTTGAGCCTCAGCATCAAAGCTCATAGTAGAATAATAATTATTCCAGTCTCCTATTACACCTAATCTTTGAAACTGTTCTTTGTGCACTTCAATCCATTTTTTTGCAAAATCTCTACATTCTTTTCTAAACTCATTTACAGGAACTTCATTTTTATTTTTTTTATTTTTTTTATATTGCTCTTCAATTTTCCACTCTATTGGCAATCCATGGCAGTCCCATCCAGGCACGTAAACAGAGTCTTTTCCTTCCATTTGGTGAAATTTAACCACTATATCTTTTAAAATTTTATTTAAGGCTGTGCCCATATGTATATTTCCATTTGCATATGGCGGCCCATCATGAAGAACAAATTTTTCTTTACCTTTTTTCGCAGATCTCAGTTCTTTGTATAATTCAATTTTTTTCCAATAATCTATAATACCTGGTTCTTTAGTAGGCAAATTTGCTTTCATAGAAAAAGCAGTTTTTGGTAAATTTATATTTTCTTTTGACATAATTTAATTTAACTTTTTTTTGGCTATAGCTAAATCTGAACTAATTTGTTTTCTAAGTTGATTAACATTTTTAAATTTTTTTTCATTTCTTATAAAACTAATAAAATCAATAGTTAAAACCTTATTATAAAGATTGCCAGAAAAATTAAAGATATGTACTTCTAAAAGTATTTTTTTTTGATTAAAAGTCGGTCGATATCCTAGATTTGCTATGCCATTTAATATTTTTTTTGTGTTTTTTCTTCGAATTTTTACAGCATAAACACCTAATTTAGGAGTAATGTAATCTTTAATATCTAAGTTACATGTTGGAAAACCAATTTTTTTTCCCATTTGTCTTCCCTTTTGAACTACACTCTCTATAGACCAATTTCTTGTAAGAAGTTTATTTGCATAATTTAAATTTCCTTTTATTAATAACTTTCTAATAAAAGTTGACGATACAATTTTATTTTTAGAAATTAATGGCTTAGGTTTATTAATTTTATAATCAAATATTTTTTCATATTTTATCAATTGTTTCACATTGCCTTCTCTTTTATTTCCAAATCTAAAATTATTACTTACAAAAATAAATTTTGGCTCCATTTTTTTATATAAAATATTTCTTATAAAACTAAAGTATTTAATTTTTGAAAAATTTTTATCAAATTTTTTTGTAATTATAAAATCTACTCCTAATTTTTGTATTAAAAGTTTTTTTTGATTTAAATTTGATATTCTAAAATTTTTTAATTTCTTATTAAAAAACATTTTTGGCATTGGCTCAAAAGTAACAACTCCGATCTTTAATCTAAATTTTTTTTGATATTTTTTTGCTAAATTAAATAACTTTTGATGTCCAACATGAACACCATCAAAATTTCCAATTAATATTATAGAATTCTTATGAACTTTAGAAATATTAAAATTATTATAATCTTTTATTTTTTTTACCATTTTAATTCACTTTGAATATAATTAATCAGAACTTCATAATTTTTTGAAACTTTTTCTATTCCCTCATTTTTAATTTCTTCTTTATGAATTCCATTTGAAATAATCATTGAGTCATAATTTAATAAATTGGCTCCTTTAATATCTGTATTCAAATTATCACCAATTGCTAAAATTTTTTTATTATTATTATTTATAGATTGATTATAAACCTCTGGATATGGTTTCCCAAAATAAATAACTTCTCCACCTAATTTTTCAAATATCATAGCAACTGAACCTGCACAAAGCTCTCTTTTATTTCCTCTATCAACTATTAGATCAGGATTTGTACAAATCATTTTTTTTTTTACATGATTATTAAGTAAATCTTTATAGTAATTTAAATCTTGATCATAATCATCAAATAAACCTGTACATAAAATATATTCACTTAACTCAATATCTTTTGTTTTATTTTTTACAAAATTATTAAATAAATCAAAATCTCTAAGTGGACCAATATGATAAAAAAAATCTCCTAAATGTTTTTTTTTTAAATATGATAAAGCTGCCTGTCCTGATGTGTATACATTCTCTAAAATTTTATTATCCATTCCTAGTTTTTTTAAAAAAATTTTGACTGTAGAATTCGGCCTTGGTGCATTAGTTAATAATACATATTTTTTTTTTGATTTATCAATCTCATTCAATGCTTCTATTGCTCCACTATGTAAGTTTATACCATTATGAACTACGCCCCATAAATCTATAAAAAATAAATCATAGTTTTTGGCAATAGATCTTAGGCCATCTTTATCTAAATTTTTAGTCATTAAATGAGATATAACCGATAAAAACCACAATTTCTCTGGTTTTTTGCATCTGTAATTTTTTAATGCTTTATCTTGAAATAGTCTCGCAAGTAGCTATATGAGTCGCATATTAATAGGAGAATTTATGAAGTTTAAACCGTTACATGATAGAGTTTTAATAGAAGTTTTAGACAGCAGCGAAAAAACAGCAGGTGGAATAATAATTCCAGATTCAGCACAAGAAAAACCTCAAGAGGGTAAAGTAGTAGCTGTTGGTGGTGGTTCAAAAACAGAAGATGGTAAAATAATTCCAATGGATGTAAAAGTTGGAGACAAAGTTCTTTTTGGAAAATGGTCAGGAACCGAAGTCAAAATTGGTGGTAAAGAATACAGCATAATGAAAGAGTCTGATATTATGGGTATTTCAGGTAAATAATTTTAATTTAAAGGAGAAAATAAAATGGCAAAAATTGTAAAATTTGACTCTGAAGCAAGAGCAGCAATGATGAGAGGTGTTAATATTTTAGCTGATACGGTTAAAGTTACGTTAGGACCAAAAGGAAGAAATGTTGTTATAGATAAATCCTATGGTGCACCTAGAATTACAAAAGATGGTGTATCTGTTGCTAAAGAAATTGACTTAGAGGATAAATTTGAAAACATGGGTGCTCAAATGGTAAAAGAAGTTGCTAGCAAAACAAATGAGGAAGCTGGTGATGGTACAACTACTGCAACTATTTTAGCACAAGCAATTGTTAAGGAAGGTGTAAAATATGTTACTGCAGGTATGAATCCTATGGATGTAAAAAGAGGTATTGATGCTGCAGTTGAAAATGTAAAAGCAAGTCTCATCTCTTCTGCAAAAAAGGTAAAAGATAGTGATGAAATTGCTCAGGTTGGAAC
Source organism: uncultured Pelagibacteraceae bacterium (assembly GCA_902579985.1). Classification (GTDB taxonomy): domain Bacteria; phylum Pseudomonadota; class Alphaproteobacteria; order Pelagibacterales; family Pelagibacteraceae; genus Pelagibacter. The sequence goes on from CACHIV010000001.1 coordinate 284,535, forward strand.
AATTTCAGCTAATGGTGATAAAGAGATTGGTAACATGATTGCAAAAGCAATGCAAAAAGTTGGGAATGAAGGTGTTATAACAGTAGAGGAAGCAAAAGGTATAGAAACAGAACTAGACGTTGTTGAAGGTATGCAATTTGATAGAGGTTATCTTTCTCCATACTTTATTACTAACGCTGATAAAATGACTACAGAATTAGAAAATCCATTTATTTTGTTACATGAAAAAAAATTAACAAACTTACAACCAATGGTCCCTCTTTTAGAGGCAGTTGTACAAGCAGGAAGACCTTTGATGATTATCTCAGAAGATGTTGAAGGTGAAGCTCTTGCAACTCTTGTAGTAAATAAACTTAGAGGTGGCTTAAAAGTAGTGGCTGTAAAGGCACCAGGTTTTGGAGATAGAAGAAAATCGATGCTTGAGGATATTGCTATTTTAACTGGTGGGCAAGTTATTTCTGAAGACTTAGGTGTTAAACTTGAAAATGTAAAATTAACTGATCTTGGATCTTGTAAAAGAGTAAAGGTTGATAAAGATAACAGTACTATTATTAGTGGAACTGGTAAAAAATCTGACATTGAAGCAAGATGTACTCAAATCAAACAACAAATAAGCGAAACAACTTCTGATTACGACAGAGAAAAACTTCAAGAAAGATTAGCAAAACTTGCTGGTGGAGTTGCAGTAATTAAAGTTGGTGGAGCAACTGAAGTTGAAGTAAAAGAAAGAAAAGATCGAGTAGAAGATGCTCTTAACGCTACTAGAGCTGCGGTTGAGGAAGGAATTGTAGTTGGTGGTGGTTGTGCACTTTTATATGCTTCACAAGAACTAATAAAACTAAAAGTAAAAGGTGATGACCAAAAAGCTGGGGTAGATTTAGTTGGAAAAGCTTTAGAAACACCTATAAGACAAATCACCTTAAATGCTGGGGTTGATGGTTCAGTAGTAGTTGGAAAACTATTAGAACAAAACAAAAAAAATCAAGGTTATGATGCCCAAAATGAAGAGTACGTTGACATGTTTGCAAAAGGTATAATCGATCCTGTTAAAGTTGTTAGAACAGCTTTACAAGATGCTGCTTCTATTTCTGGTTTACTTGTAACAACTGAAGCAATGATTGCTGACAAGCCTGAAGAAAAAGATGCTACTCCTACAATGCCTGGAGGAATGGGTGGCATGGGAGGAATGGGCGGAATGGGCGGAATGGGAATGTAACTCCCTTCCAAACAGTCTATTTACCTAGAAAAATTTAAAAAGGCGAGTTTTTTACTCGCCTTTTTTTTTATAATCACTAAAATAATAATATGTCTAAAAGATACAGTGGAAAATCTTTCAAAGATTCCAGTATCAATAAAAAACCTAAATTAACTCTAAAAGAAAAAAGAAGACTTAAGAGAGATAAGAAAAAGAAATAAAAAATTTCTCTACTAATATTTTTATTCAAAAATTTTATCAACCAAGAACAAGCCCAAAGCAACACAAGGTCCAATACCAAAAGCAAATAACAAAGTTCCAGTACCGACTGTTCCGCCTAAATACCAACCGATACTAACGACAGAAATTTCTAAAGTTGCTCTTACAACTGCTATTGGTAAATTTGTTTTTTTTTGTAAACCTATCATCAAACCATCCCTTGGTCCTGCTCCTAAATTTGAAACTAAATAAATACCTCCACCTATTCCGACCATTAATACTGAAAAAATAGCTAAAATTAGTTGATGAATATAATCTAAAGGAGTTGGAACAAACTTAATACAAAGATCAATCATCAAAGCAATTATTAATGCATTAAATATTGTTCCCATTCCTAGTTTTTGGCCAAGTGGTATCCATAAAATCAAAACTCCAATACTTATTAAAAATGTGATCATACCAATACTAAGATTTACGTTAAGAGAAATACCTTGAGCTAAGACGCTCCAAGGTGATGCTCCAGTAAAAGAAACAATTAATAATCCTTCTCCTAATCCAAACAATGTTAGACCAAAGCATAAAAAAAAGAATGTAGAAAATTTTGGTCTGAAATTATAGGGTTTTTCAGAGCTCCAATTTACTTTAGGTATTTTCTTAATTTTTAAAAACATAAATTAATAATTTATTTCTATTATTGATAAAGTCTAATAATGTATCTTCCAAATGAAAAAATTTATAGTCATTTTATTTTTTGTGCTCTATTCATCTATTTCTTTGGCACATATGGCTCATTATAACAAATATAATAAAATTGAAATGGAGATTTTTAGAAACGGTAAACTAATAGGATATAATTATTATTTCTTTACCAAGAAAGGTAATGAAACAATTATAACTAATGAAATCAAATTTTCTGTAAAACTTTTAGGAACAACTATTTTTAATGTTGAGGGGTATGGAGAAGAAAAATATATCAAAAATCAATTGATTTCTTACAATTCAAAAACTTTACAAAATGATAAAAAAAAATTTGTAGATGTAATTTTTGATAAAAATAATAATAAATTTAATATTAAAGGTTCTTCCTATAATGGAGAGGCTTCGATAGATAATGTTATTGGAAATTGGTGGAACCATGATTTACTTCAATCCAAAAGTCAAATTAGTCCAGTTTCTGGCAGCATAAAAGAACAAATAATCACATTTATAGCAAAAGAAAAAATAGAGCTATACGGCAAAACTTATGATGTCCAACGCTTTAAAATTAAATCTAAAAAAAAAAATCTTCCAGATAATAAAAAATTGAATTTTGATATTTGGCTTCATGAAAAAACTGGTTTAATTTTCAAAGTAAAATATTCAAGAATGGGTGAATGGGAATACAGATTAAAGAATTATGAATAAATAAATTACTCTTTAATTTGCTACTTTTTCTCTTTTACTTGCAATTAATTGAGTCAATAAATCAACCATCAAATCTGAAGCTTTGAAAATTTCATTATGCTTAAATTCGTATGATAAGTTTTTTTCTGAATTAGTTTTATCTTCGATAACTATTCCTTCATCAGGAGAATTATTTTTTATATAAATTAAAAGTAACCAATCTTCGTCTACCGTCTCATCCCATTTGATAAATATTTCACCAGTTTCAAACCTTCTATCAATACATCTTAATATCGACATTTGTCTTGTAACATGTCTTTTATTGAGCTGAAAAACTAAACTACCTGCACTTCGATAAAAACTTTCAAGAGAAAGTTCGATTTTTTGTCTTGCAATTGTATAATCTTTCTCTTTTTGTAATAATATCTCCCTATTTTCATCTCCTTGAATCTTAACTCCTAAAGCCTCTACTCTTTCTCTTATTTTTTGGTCTCTTATAATTCTGTATTTATCTTTAAGTTTTTCTATTCTTTCCTGGAGTCCAGCATAATCCTCTCTTTTCTCTCTTAAAGAAATTTTTTCTAATTTTTCAAGTTCTTTGACTTCTCTAATTCTAAATTTTTCAATTTGTTTTTCTAATTGTAATTGTTTTAGAAATTGTTTTTGTCGCTCTGCTTGCTCAATTCTAAGTAATGCTTGTTCTTTACGTAAAAATGTCTTTAAATCTTTTTTTCGTTCTTTTTCTAATTTAGCTTCTTCTTTCAAAGCCTTCTGTTTTAAACGAGTTTGAAACTCTTCTTCTTGCAATTTTTTCTTCTGTAAAAAAATTCTATCTCTTTCTTTTTGTTCAATTTCTTGAATTTTTCTTTTTCTTTTATCCTCAGCTTTTAATATCTGGTAATCTGAAATTGTATTAGATATTTTATCAAAAAAGTTTTGAATATATTTCTCTAAACTAAAATTAAAATTAAACTTGAATACTGAATTTAATGAATTCTGAACTTCAATTATTTTAAATAAAAAACTTTCTTTTGTTTTAATTTTGCTTTTTTTAATAGAAAGTTTTTTAGATTTTTTTCTTTTAAAATTAGTCTTTTTATTTTTTTTCTTTTTAAAAATATTCTTATTACTTTTTTTATTTTTAGATGATCTTTTTTTAACAAATTTTTTTTTTATTTTTTTCATACTTAATAAACTTATGATTTATCAATTTATTATTAATAAATATAGTCTCTTGTATTTGGTGCAGTAGTTAAGTCTTTTGTTAATTGAAACTGAAATACAACCTGATCTCCCCACTTAAATGCCATCTCACAAGAAGCCAAGTAAAACTCCCACATTCTGAAAAATTTCTCATCAAACATTTCTGTTATTTTGGATTGATTCTTTATACATCTTTCTTTCCAATTTCTTAAAGTGTGAGAATAATGCATTCGTAAAACTTCCAAATCCGATACAATTAAACCTGATTTTTCAATTGGGCCTGCTACTTCACTCAAACTGGGGGTATATCCACCCGGAAAAATATATTTTGTAATCCACGGCTGAGGATCTCTAGGTTGATTTACTGATCCTATAGTATGAATTAACGCTAACCCATTATCATTTAATAATTTATCTACTTGTTTAAAGAAAGTTTTATAAAATTTTCTTCCAACATGTTCAAACATTCCAACGCTTACAACCCTATCAAATTTTTCTTTTACATTTCTATAATCACAAAGTTTAAATTGAACCTGATTTTCTAAATTATACTCTTTAGCCTTCTCATTAGCATATTTATATTGATTTTCAGATAACGTTATACCAGTCACTTCACACTTGGATTGTTTTGCAATTTCAATCGCAAGATGACCCCAACCAGATCCAATATCTAAAACTTTTTGATTGGGCTTCAGATTTAATTTTTTAATAATATGATTAATTTTATTCTGTTGTGCAGTTTCTAAAGTATCATTGTCATTTTTAAAATAACCGCATGAATATTGTCTCTTTGGGTCAAGAAATAATTCGTAAAGATCATCAGATATATCGTAATGATGAGCAACATTTTTTTTAGATTTTTTCGCAAAATTAAAATTGGTTAAGTATCTAATTGTTCCTTTTATTTTTTTTAAAAGATATCCAGATAAATTTATTTCATTTCTACCTATGTTTTTGAAAGCTAATTCTAAAAAATCAGTTAAAGATCCATTTTCTATTAATAAAGATCCATCAGTATAAGCTTCACCAAAATATAAATCTGGATTGATTAAAAGTTTATAATTAAGATTTTTATCAAGTAGTTTTAAGGTTAGTGGTTTATCTTTATTGGGATTTCCAATTATATATTTTTGTGAATTTGCATCTATCAATATAAATCCACCCTTTTTAAATAAATTATTTAGAAAACTTGCTAATTTCATTTTTACCTGCTCAATTAAAATCTAGTTTCTTTAAATCTTCAAGTAATTTTTTTTCATCTTTTTCGTCTAAAATACTTAATGGAGGCAAAATATTTTTATATATTGTATTTTTTTTTGCGAAAAATGTATGTAAACCTGAAACTAAATTAAATTGATCAAAAACTTTTCTTACTTTACATAATTTTTCATTTTTAGACTGTTTTTTTTTATCAATAAAGTCATTAAATACTTTTCTAGATAATTCTGCTGTTACATTACAAGTTGCAGTCATAATTCCTGAACATCCTAGCTCTAATCCACTCAACAATTTTAATTCAGAGCCAGGCAAAATTGAAAAATTATCTATTTTTAAATTTTGATATAAATTATATGAACTGTCTTTAACACCTATGATTTGTTCTGGAAATTTATTGACTAAACTCTCAACACATTCTACGCTAAATTTATACCCAGATAACTTCTCAAAATTGTAAAGAATTATTTTACAATTTGAAATTTGATCAATTATTTTTGTATAAAAATCAATAACTTCTCTATCTCCATATGTGTAGTAAGCTGGGGGCATAATTAAAAACTTGTTAAATCCTAATGAAGAAGAGATTTCCATAAAGTTAATTGTTTCACTTAGTGAATTTAATCCAGTACCTATCAGAAAATTTTTTTTGTACCTGCTAAGTGAAAGTTTATTTAGCAAATTAATTTTTTCACTTATAGAAATTAATTGTGCCTGACCAGTACTTCCAAAAACAGTAACTCCGTGACAGCCTCTATCTATCAAACTTTCTGCGTGTTTAATTGTTTTATCAACATTTAAAGTTAAATTTTCATCTAAAATAGACAATCCAGCGGCGTAAATTCCCCTTATTTGTGTCATGATGATATTATTATTTCTAAAATAATACTTATAATAAATAAATTTTATATAAGAATTTTATAAATTATGAAAACTGTAGTTTTATTAAGTTATACTGGATTAGGATCAAATTTACTTCACTTATCTTATTGTCACCAAATTGCAAAAAAATTTGGACCAGTCACTATCATAACCCTTTGTCAAAATCTAAATCAGGCTTTATCAAAAGATCCATTAATTAAAGAAGTTATTTATTTAAATAAATATTACAAAAAATTTACTGATATCTTTAATTTAAGTCATTTTTTATTAGAATTAAAGATTGATAATATTTTTATTTTTTACCCTAGCATTAGATTTTTTGTAGCAAGTAAAATTGCGAAAATAAATAATATAAAATGTTATTCATTTTTTAATAAAAAAAATTTACATTTGGTAAATGCTGCAAAAAAATTTACTGAAGAATCTTTAAATATTAAAGATTGTCCTACAGAAACAAAAATTTTTATAGATAAAATTGAAAGAGACATAGCTTCAAAAAAGATATCTAATAATAAAAAAAATATAATACTTGGTATTGGATCTTCGGGACCAACAACTCGATGGGGATCTAAAAATTATATAGATTTAATTAAAAAATTAAATAAAAAAAATGATTTTTTCTTTTTTTTACTTTGTGGTCCAAGTGAAAAAAATATTGCAGATACAATATTAAAAGAAGTTGATGAAAATTATTGTAAATCTCTAGATGATAAAAAAATTTCAGATATCATTCCACTTATTTCATTAGCAGATATGTATGTTGGAAATGATTCTTTCGGTCAACACGTGGCATCACAATGTAATATTCCAAGTATAATTATAATGCTCGATACTCCAAAAGCATATAGTGATTATAGTACTAATCAATTTAGAGTTTTACCTCAAAATATAAATGAAAATGATATATCTCATGATTCAAAATTTTCACCAGACTCAATAAAAGTTGAAAAAGTTTTAGAAAAAATATATTTCCATCTAAAATTATGAAGAGTCTTTTAAAACTATTTCTTTTGCTTCATTTACTATTGATGCCAATCTGGTTAACTCTGGACTAATATCAGGGTGAATTTTTTTCATTATTTTTTTATATGATTTTAATATTTCTTCTTTGGTGTATTTTTTCTTTGGATCTAAATTAAGAATTTTATATGCTTCGTCTAAAGAAATGCTTTGGGTATTTTGATTTCTATTCACTCCATTAAAATTAAATCTTCCTGAATTTTTAAGAAATCTTAATAATCCCCAAATTCTGAAAAGCTGTACCAAAGATAACCCTGCTTTAGTTTTTATCAATGGTAAAATCATCAAAACAAAAGGCAAAGATAATATAAACCTTCCTGCATAAACCATTACTACTGCGAGAATTATTGATAAAATTATAGTAAAAGATCTAATGCTTTTTGAAATTTTCTTACTAGATGTTTTGGCAAACCAATTAAGTATCAAATAAGCTAGGATAAAAATAATAAGTGTTATGACAAAAATATTCATGTATTAAATTGTTTTTAAATGAAAATACCACAATTAAATAAAAAACCTGAAAAAAAAACTTGTCACAATGTAGAATGGGAGGACAATTATAGCTGGATACATCAAGATAATATCCTTGAAGTTTTAAAAGATAGTAAAAAACTGAATCCAGATGTGAGAAAATACCTAGAAGAAGAAAATAGATATACCGAATTTCATTTATCAGATACGAAAGATACACAAAAGCATTTGTTTAATGAAATTAAAGGAAGAATAAAATTAGACGATGAATCGCTTCCTTTCAAAGACATTAATTATGAATATTGGAATAAAACTACAACTAAAGGTAATTATTCTATTAAGTTAAGAAAAAAAATTGGAACAAATAAAGTAGAAGAAATCTGGAATGGAGATGAAGAAAAGGCAAAGCTTAACGTCAAATATTTTGGTCTTGGAGATTTAGAAGTTAGTTATAATGATAAATATTTAGGGTATTCTTTGGATACCAAAGGATCAGAATATTTTACAATATATATTCGAGATATAAATAACAAAAAATTAGTTACAGAAAAAATTGAAGAAACATCCGGAGGGATAACTTTTAGTTTAGATGATCAATATATTTTTTACTCTAAACTAGATAAAAATCATAGACCAAGAAAAATTTATAGACACAAACTAGGAACCAATCCAAAAACAGATCGATTAATTTATGAAGAAAAAAGTGAAGCTTTTACTGTAGGCATTGGTTTAAGCTCAGATGAAAAATATTTTTTTATAAATACCTCGGATCACAATACATCTGAACAATACTATTTTGATGTTAATGAAAAAGAACCAAAGCCTAAATTAATAAAAAAAAGAAAAAAAGGAATTCTTTACTCAATTAATTCTTGGAATGGATATTTTTATAATCATACAAATGAAAATGCTGAAGATTTTAAAATTGATATATGTGATGACTTATCAAATCAAAATTGGAAAACCTATATTCCAGCAAAAGACGAGGTATTAATAGGAGGTTTAACTTTTTTAAAAAATTGGATTTTAAGAGGAGAGTTCTCAAATGCACTTGGAAAAATATTTGTCAAAAATATCATAACTAATGTTGAAGAAGAAATTAAATTTACCGATGAAAAAGTGATAGATCCAGGTATTTCATTAAAACAAAGAGACAGAAATACTGATCATATTCATCTAAACTATTCATCTCCAAAAACTCAGACACGTGTTTATTTGTACAATTTAAAAACAAAAGAAAAAAAATTAGTTAAAGAACAAGAAATTCCATCAGGTCATAATCCTGAGAATTATATAGTTGAAAGACTTGAGTGTCCTTCACATGATGGAAGGTTGGTGCCAATTACAATCACACGGCATAAAAATACAAAACTTGATGGGAATGCAAATTTATTGCTTTACGGTTATGGATCATATGGAAATTCTATTGGCACAAGCTTTTCTTCAACAAAATTAAGTTTGATAAATAGAGACATAATTTGGGTTACAGCACATATCAGAGGTGGAATGGAAAGAGGAATGAAATGGTGGAAAGAAGGAAAATTACTTAATAAAAAAAATACTTTTGAAGATTACATATCAGTAGCTAAATATTTGATAGAAAAAAAATATACTTCAAATAAAAAAATAATAGGAATGGGTGGCTCTGCTGGAGGACTGTTAATGGGCGTAGTTGTTAATCAAGCTCCAGAATTATTTTTAGGAATGATTATGGCAGTACCATTTGTTGATTCATTAACGACCAATTTAGATCATTCGTTGCCTTTAACGGTTGGAGAATTTGATGAGTTTGGCAATGCAAAAGATAAAAAAGAACACTTTGATTATATTTATTCGTACGCTCCATACAATAATATAAAAAAAATGGATTACCCTCACATACTAATTACTACAAGCTTAAGTGATAATAGAGTATTGTTTGATGAGCCAACAAAATTTACTGCAAAACTTAGAGAATATAAAACTGATAATAATTTATTACTTTTAAAAACTGAAATGGATGCAGGCCATGGTGGAAAATCTGGAAGAGATGGTGCTATAGAAGAAGTTGCACTAGATTATTCATTTGCGCTTAAAATTTCTAAAAAAATTTGATTATTCTAACTTGAAACTTTTAATTTAATTATTATATGAGTTTTATAAGTCGCCTAATGGGGCTTATTAAATTAACCTTGCTAATAATAAGGAGGAAACTATGACAAGTAGGGATCTATCAATATTTAACTCTCTAAGACCATTTTCCATAGGTTTCGATGATATGTTTGATCAATTCGAAAATATGTTAGGAAATGGTGGGTTAACTATGCAATCCAATTACCCGCCGTACAACATTAGAAAAACTGGAAAAGACAACTATGCTATTGAAGTTGCCTTAGCTGGTTTCAACAAAAATGATGTTGAAGTTGAGTTTGAGGATAATTTATTAACTGTAAAAACTAAGGAAGTTAATAAATCCAATGAAAAATCTAATAATGGTGAAATTATTCATAAAGGTATTTCACAAAGACAATTTGCAAGATCTTTTACAATTGCAGAAGACGTAAAAGTAAATTCTGCTGAATTAAAAGATGGTCTTTTGACAATATCATGTGAAAAAGTTGTACCTGAATATAAAAAGAAAAAGCTTATTGAAATTAAATAAGTATAAACCTTACTTGTGGGGACTTTCCCCACAGGTATTAAAAACAGCCATTTGATAAAAATCCAATTACTATAAAGTTTGAATCTACTTCAAATCTTCTTTCACAAAGTATTCCATATTTTTTATTATTATAAATCAGTTCTAAATTACCTTTTTCATTTTTAAAGTCTTCATCAGGTTTACCTAATTCTGTTTGCAAATAGTTTGAAGTTTTTCCAATAAATTGACTCAATTTATCATTTTCCTCTTGAGCAATCTTATTTGTTTTATTTTTAATTGTTTGACAGCCATTAAGTAATCCTAGAAAAATTAAACTTATAAAAAAGATTTTTAATTTCATTTTTTAATAATAACACTCAAAATAATGTATAAATATAAACTTGTAAGTTGAATTATGTTAATAAGCATAGATTTTTTAGGGAATTTTTTAGGAGAATCTAATAATATTTAATTTTAGGAGGATCAATGTTAGAAAAATATTTTAATTATAGGAAACACAAAACAGATTTTAAAACAGAAGTAATAGCTGGTGTAACTACTTTTTTGACGATGGCTTATATTATGTTTTTAAATCCATTTATATTATCAGGTGAATTTGCTGGGCCAGAAAAAGGTTTTTTTGATTTTGGAGCTGTGTTTACAGCTACAATTGTTGCCACTGCTCTTGCTTGCTTCATCATGGCGTTTTATGGAAAAACATGGCCCATAGGATTAGCTCCAGGTATGGGAATAAATGCTTTTGTTGCTTTTGGAGTTGTTGCTGGAATGGGATATACCCCCCAAGCAGCATTAGGAGCTGTATTAGTTGCTGGTATCTTGTTTTTGATAATATCATTAACACCAATTAGAGCCTGGCTTATCAACTCAATACCTAGAAGTCTAAAACTTGGAATAGGTGCAGGAATAGGATTATTTTTAGCAATTATTGGATTAGAAATTATGGGTGTTGTTGCTGATCATCCAGTTACCTTAGTAACTTTAGGTGATATTAAAAACCCTTTAATTTTACTTGCATGTCTTTGTTTTGTCTCAATGATAGTTATGGAAAAACTAAATGTTAGAGGTAACATTATTATTGGGATTTTAGCTTTTAGTATTATTGCCTGGGCAAGTGGATTAGCAAAATTTAATGGTATTGTTGGTGAAATACCTCCAATGACATATTTATTTGATTTCGATCTTACTGCTGCATTTACGGCTGGAATGTCTACAGTTATATTTACATTATTATTTATTGATTTTTTTGATACAGCAGGAACTTTAACTTCTGTTGCTAATGTTGCTGGTAAGGTTGATAGACAAGGAAAAGTTGAAGATATAGACAAAGCAATGATGGCCGATAGTGTTGGGACGGTTGCTGGTGCCTTTATGGGTACTACTACCGTTACTAGCTATGTAGAGTCAGGTGCTGGTGTAAAAGCTGGTGGTAAAACAGGAATGACCTCTTTAACTATTGGTGTTTTATTTTTAGCTTGTCTATTTTTTGCACCTCTGGCAACTAGTTTACCTAAAGAAATAGATGGAGCCGCTTTGCTATATGTTTCTGTTTTATTTGTAAGAAACATTACAGACATTGAATGGGACGATATTGGAGAGTCTGCTCCTGCGGTTCTAGCTATGATTTCAATGCCACTGACTTACAGTATTAGTAATGGCATAGCTTTAGCATTTATATCTTATGCTTTGATTAGATTGTTTACTGGTAAGTTTTCAAATACATCACCAGCAATATGGGTTATTGCAATATTAAGTGTTGTTAGTTTTGCAGTTGCATAAAAAGATAACTTAATTTCTAGGGCTGGATAATTTTTTCAGCCCTATTTATTTCTCTTTACAATTTTTTCTATAGATAATTCTTCATAGTGTTCTGTTGGCTGAACAATCCAAGGATCAGAGTTTAATTTTATAGGGCAAAAATCTGGTTCAAAAGTAGATGATTTTTTTTTCCATAAACAAGCAGTCTTAACCTCTTTTATAAAATTTTTTGTTGGTTCATATTTTTTCAACCATTCAATACTTTTATTCAATGTTAAACCTGTGTCAGATAAATCATCAACTAAAAGAACTCTTTCAAAATCTTTACTTTCTGCCAAAGAGCTTATTTCTCTAGCAAACATAAGTTCACCTTGTTGATCCTCAATTTTTTTTCCCGAATAACTTTGAATCACTATATAAGCGATAGGTAATTTCAAAATTCTAGATAATATATCAAGTATTGGGGCTGCTCCCCTCATAATGCCTACTAAAACAGTTGGTTTATAATTATTATGAATTTCTATTGCTAGTTTCTCAACTATTTTTGTATATTCATCAAAAGTGATAATTAATTTCTCTGCCATAAAATTTTTTATCATATAAATATAAATATAAAAGAGTAAAAATTATGAAAATATATGACTGCTTTATGTATTTTGACGAAGAAGTAGTAGTCGATGTTAGACTTAATACGCTAAATAAATTTGTTGATTATTTTGTAATTGTAGAAAGTAAATTTACTCATAATGGTGTCTCTAGAGATTTAAAATTTAATCATAAAAAATTTGAGAAATTTAAAAATAAAATAATTTATTTGGTTTATGAAGAACAATCCAAAAATATTAAAGAAATTAGCAGCAAAGATGAAATATTTGAAAAAACTAAAAAATATATATTTAATGCTATTTGTAGAGAAAATGGTCAAAGAAATTATATTCAAAATGGATTAGTTGGAGCTGAAGATGAAGATATTATATTAATATCTGACGTGGATGAAATTCCTAATCTATCTAATATAAATTTTAATGATATTAAAGAAAAAATAATATTGTTTAATCAAAATATGTTTTACTATAAATTTAACTTACATTTACCTCATTTAGTTTGGGGAGGTACAAAAGGTTGTAAAAAAAAATACCTTATTAATCCTCAATGGCTTAGAAATATTAAAAATAGAAAATATTCTTTCTTGAGAATTGATACATTATTTTCAAAAATAAAATATATAAATATGAAGATTGTTAATAATGGTGGTTGGCACTTTACAAATATTAAAACTGCAAAAGAAATTGAATATAAATTAAAATCTTATTTGCATCACAGAGAATTTGATGTGAATCCTTTGTCAGTAAATCAAATAAATGAAATTATAAAAGATAAAAGAGCAATTTACGATCTGAGTGTTGATAAATCTGTAACTAAAATTGGAAATGGGAAAAAATTAGAAAAATTTGAAATTAATAAACTTCCACTTTATATTCAAAAAAATTTAAATAATCTAAAAGAATGGATAGATTGATATGAAGGCATACTGGATAGCAAAAGTAAATGTTGATGATAAAAAAGCATACGCAGAGTATGCAAAACGTGTGGCCCCAGCTTTAGCTAAATATAGTGGGAAATTTTTAATAAGAGGTGGAAAATTTGAAATTCTAGAAGGTAAAAATAAATATGAAAGAAATGTTGTGATTGAATTCCCGTCCTTCGATAATGCTAAAAAATTTTATAATTCTAAAGAGTATCAAGAGGCTAAAACTTTTAGAGATGGAAAAGCAGACTTTAATGCTATTGTTATAGAAGGCTTTAGTACTGAATAGGTTCTGGATCTATACTTCTCCATAAATACCAAGTAGCAACTGAACAATATGGTGAAAATCTCCTACTTAATAATTTTACAAAAGATTCAGGTGGTAAATATTTTTTTTTATAATTTTTTGAAATTGCTCTTAAAAGACCAATATCTTGGATAGGCCAAACATTTGGTCGATTATATGTAAACAATAGAATCATTTCAGCTGACCATCTACCAATTTGTTTCAAATTGGATAAATAAATAATTGCATCTTCATCGGACATTTTACTAATTAACCGAGGATTAAATGATTTATTCAAAGTTTGTTTAGCTAAACTCTTTATACCTTTTACTTTTTGTTTACTTAAACCACAACTTTTTAATTGATTAAAAGAAAGTTTTGAAACCACTTTAGCATTTATTCTATTTTTACATTTTTTTTTAAATCTTAAAAAAACAGAATTAGCTGCTGCAACACTAATTTGTTGACCAATAATACTTTTACATAATGAAAAAAAAATATTTTTTCTAGAAGTAAGAATTGTCTCTGAAGGAGAATTATATTTCTTAATTAGAATAGACATAATCTTATCTTTTTTTGACAAGTATTTTTTTGCTTTATTCCAATATTTTGGTGTTTTACTCATGTCTTGTATTAGAAGGTATTTTTTCTTTAAAATAAATTTCTCTTCTAAGAATAATTAAAGAAGAGATTACAACTAGTAATGCACCTAATAATGTTTTAATTGAAGGAATCTCATCCCAAATTAAATATCCAAAAATTATTCCAAAAACTAATGCTAAATATTTTAAGGGAGATACAAGAGAAACCTCAGATAATTTAAAAGACTGACTAAGCCATAAATTTGCAGCACCTCCCAAAAGTCCAAGCATACATAATAAAAGCAAGTCATTTATTTCTGGCATTATCCAACCAAAAGGTATTGTAAATAAACTTGCTAAAGTAATAGCTGCTGAAAAATTTAGAGAAATTAACCATACAGGTTCAGTTGTAGAAAGTTTTCTTATTAGAATGGCTACATAAGATAATCCTAAACAAAAAATAATTGGATAAATATAATAAATATTCAAAGATTGATAACCTGGTTCAGTAATTACAATTATCCCTATAAATCCAATTAACACAGCAAGCCATCTATAAAAACCAACTTTTTCATTTAAAAAAAAAATTGAAAAAATTGTAGTAAAAATTGGAGCAGCAAAAGAAATACTTACAACTGTTGCTAGTGGCAAATTTCTTAGAGCTGTAAATATCGAAAGTAAAGCTATTAATCCAAATATACATCTCAAAAAATGTAAACTTGCTCTTTTTGTATAATAAAAATTTTTAATTCTATTTTTTGGCATTATTAAAAAATAAAGTAATAATCCAAAAAATCCTCTAAAAAATAATACTTGCCCTAAAGGATAATATTCAGACCATTTAACAATTAAATCCATAATAGAAAATGCACATACGGACATAAACATGTACAAAAAGCCTAATTGATTTTTTGAAAACATAAGAATAATTTGTAGATTAAATTAAAGTATAATCAATGGAAATTGCAATTTTAGCATTAGGATGTTTTTGGGGACCTGAAATTAAGTTTAGTAAACTTGAAGGAATTATCAAAACTGAGGTTGGTTATTGTGGGGGCCATAATAAAGAAACAAACTATAAAGAAGTTTGTACTGGAAAAACAAATCATGCTGAAGTTGTTAAATTAGAATTTGATCCAAAAATTATCTCTTATGAAAAAATTTTAGAATTTTTTTTTGAGATTCATGATCCAACAACTTTAAACTCTCAAGGTCCAGATTTTGGAACTCAGTATAGAAGTGAAGTTTTCTATCTCACTGAAGAACAAAAATCTATTGCAGAAAAAGTTACAAAGAAAATTAATGAAAAAATGGCAGGAAAAGTAGTAACTAATATATCTTTATCTAAAAACTATTGTCAAGCTGAAGAGTATCATCAAAGATATTTAGAAAAAAGATAATATGTCCTTGGTAACAACAGAATGGTTGGAGGATAATCTAAATGAAGTAAAAATTATTGATAGCTCTTGGCATATGCCACAAACGAAAAGAAATGGTTTTGAAGAATATAAAAAACAACATATTCAAAATTCAATTTTTTTTGATATAGATAAAAATTCAAAACAAGATACTGACTTACCTCATATGCTAACTGATAAAAATTCATGGGAAAGTATTGTTTCTAAAATGGGAATAAAAAATGATGATAAAATAATTATTTACGATAATTCAGATGTTATTAGTTCATGTAGATGTTGGTATAATTTTATTTATTTTGGGCATAATCCAAATCTAGTTCATGTATTAAATGGTGGACTAAAAAAATGGATTACTGAAAATAAAACAATAACAAATGAATTAAATGAAATTAAAAAAAGTACTTATAAAGCTAATGAAAAAAAAGGACTAGTAAAAAATAAAACAGAAATAGAAAACAATATTTCCAAAAAAGAATTTATAGTCATTGATGCTAGAAATAAAGAAAGATTTGAAGGTAAAGTATCTGAACCAAGAAAAGGTTTAAAGAGTGGCTCAATTAAAAATTCATTTTGTTTGCCTTACTCTGATCTGATAAATTCTGATAGAACATTCATTAGTAAAGATAAAATTTTTGAAAAATTCAAATCTATTCAATGTGACCTAAATAAAAATCTTATATTTTCTTGTGGTTCAGGTATTACAGCATCTGTTTTAGCTCTTGCTTATTCCTTAATAGATAATAAATATATGCCTACAATTTATGATGGCTCATGGAGTGAATACGGAAAATTTTAAATTATGAAAAGATCAACTAAAATAACTTTTATAATAGTAACATTCTTTTTAATTATATCTATAGTCGTAATTGGTAGAATGGTGATTGGAAATCACTTTGCAAAAAAATTTAGTAAAAGGCCTCCTCCTGGAATTATTGTAACAGAAGTTGTAAAGATTAATTTTTCTGAAAAAATTCAAAGTTTTGGGACAGCTATATCAAAAAAAAACGAGTCATTTAGAGTTAAAAGAAGTGACCTAATTAAAGATTTAGACCTTAAAGAATATGTTAAAAAAGGAGAATTAATTGTTCAGCTTAAGGATAGAAATATTATTGCTCCTTTCAGTGGTGTTTTAGGTTATAGAGGAATTACTGGTGATATTTTAGACTCTAATAATTCAATTATAATTACTTTAGATGATAACTCTGTTATTTATTCTGATCTAAAAATTCCAGAAATTTTTGCAAACGAAATTAAAAAAGGATTATCTATATCTGCAAGTTTCTCAGGTAATAAAAATAAAATTTATAATGGAATAGTTTCTGCTGTTTCAAGCCGAATAAATGCTGAAACTAGAAGTCTTTTAATAAGAATTAAGATTGATAACGAGGATGCTGGACTAATTCCTGGTTCACTTCTAGAAGTTACAGTCAACTATAATAAAAGAAATTCTATTGCAATACCTGACACAAGTATAATGCTAGAGGGAGATAAAATGTACGTCTACAAAGTATCAGAAAAAAATATAACTAATAAAACAGAAATAAAAATTGGAATAAGAAATGATGGTTATGTTGAAGTTCTATCTGGATTAAAAGAAGGAGAAAACATTGTTGCTGAAGGACTAAAAAAAGTTCGTCCAAAAAGTAAAATTAAACCAATTAAAAAATAATGTATATAACTGATGTTAGCATAAGAAGACCGGTTGTTGCTTGGGTAATGTCTCTTATCTTAATTGTATTTGGGATATTTGTATTTTTTGAATTACCTGTGAGGGAATTGCCTAGTGGATTACAGCCGCCTGTCGTTCAAGTAAAAGTAGACTATAAATCTGCTTCAGCACCAATTATTGATCAAGAAGTAACACAAGTCATTGAAGACGTTGTAGGTGGTGCTGAAGGAATTAAAAATATTGACTCTTCATCTGAAAATGGCAGCAGTACAATTAATGTAGAATTTAATACAGATATTAATTTAGATAATGCTGCTAACGATATTAGAGAAAGAGTTGCAAGAATTGTAGACAATTTACCAAGTGAAGCAAATGCACCTCAAATATTAAAACAAGCAGCAGGATTCTCCACTACTATGTGGATATCAGTAACCTCATCTACTTGGAATGATTTAGATCTAGGCGACTACACTGAGAGGTACTTAGTTGATCAATTTTCAAGTGTTAAAAACGTTGGAAGAATTAGAACAGGAGGATTAAGAGATTTAAGTGTCAGAGTTTGGATTGATCCAATTAAACTAGCAGCTAACAACTTGACTATTCAAGAAGTTGAAGCTGCTCTTAGAAAAGAAAATGTTAGCTTACCTGCTGGTACACTGGAAGCAAATAACATAGATTTAACATTAAATTTAGATAAATCCTATAATAACATCGATAAATTAAAACAATTACCTATTAAAAAAAATAAAAATAGTATTGTCAGATTATCAGATATTTCAAACATTGAATTTGGACCAGTGTCTGAAAAAACTCTTTTTAAAGCACAAACAAAAAATACTTTAAATCAAAAAACTGTGGGTATTGGTATTTATGCTAAAAGTGGAGCATCTACAGTTGAATTATCTAAAAATATTCGAAAAAAAATAATTGAAGTTAAAAAAACATTACCAGAAGGTATAAATATGGAAGTTGCTTTCGATCGAGCAACTTATGTAGGCACTGCAATAAAAGAAGTATATAAAACACTTGTAATTGCATTTATATTAGTTGTTGCAATCATTTACTTATTTTTAGGAAATTTTAAAGCTGTAATTGTTCCAGCAATAGCTTTGCCCGTAAGTTTAATAGCATCTTTTTTAGGAATCTATTTATTTGGTCTATCAATAAATATATTTGTTCTTTTAAGTTTTATTTTAGCTATAGGAATTATAACAGATGACTCTGTAATAATGACTGATGCAATATACAGGCGAATTGAAAATGGAGAATCTTCATTAGTAGCGGCATACAAGGGGTCTAAACAAATTAGCTTTGCAATAATAGCTACAACATTAATTTTAGTTGCCGTATTTCTTCCTTTAATTTTTATTGATGGAATTGCTGGGACACTTTTTAGAGAAACAGCTATAGCGTTATCTTTTTCAGTTGTAGTATCTTCATTTGTGGCCTTAACATTATCACCAATGTTAGGAAGTAAATTTTTATTTAAAAAACCAAAACAAAACTTTATCATTGTGAAATTTGATAGTTTTTTTAAAACTTTTTCAAAATTCTATCAAGAAACTCTTATGTTCTGGTTAAATAAAAAAAATATCGTAATCTCATTTTTAATTTTAATAGTTATAGGATCTAGTCTTTTATACAATTTTACAAAAAAAGAGTTATTGCCAAAGGAGGATAGAGGTGTTTATCTTGTCCTTGGTTTTACCGATGAAGGTAGTTCATTTGAATATACTGAAAAAAGAGCTGAGGATGTAGAGAAAAGGTTAATCCCTTTACTTAAAGCTGAAAACAGTCCTTACAAAAGATTTATTATGAGAGTTCCAGGATTTGGAAGTAATAAAAATTCTTATAATAGCTTTATAATTATTGCTCTACTTGATGATTGGAAAAATAGAAAACAAAACTCTCAAACTGTAATGAGACAGGCAATTGGCAAGATAGTTACTGTTCCAGAAACAGTTGCATTTCCAATTTCACCGCAATCTATAAGAGTATCTAGTTATAATAAACCTGTACAAATGGTTCTATTAGGTAATAGTTATGAAGAACTCGAAAAAAAACAAAATGAAATCATATCAAAGTTAAGAAAAAATAAAAATTTATCTAGAATAGAATCAGATTATTCAAGAAATAAACCAGAAATAAAATTATCAATTAACAAAAATAAAGCTAAAGATTTAGGTGTTTCAACTGAATCAATAGGGAAAACTTTAGAAACCCTATATGGAGGCAAAACAGTGACTAAATTTAATAAACTAGGAAAAGAATACCCTATTATTCTGCAGCAATATTTAGTCGACAGGAGAAGTAAAGAAGGTTTAACAAAAATTTTTGTAAGATCTAATACCACAAATAAATTAATTTCATTAGCAAATTTGGTAGAATTTAAAGAGGAGGGATCTGCAAAAAAATTAGCAAGATATAATAGACAAAGAGCTGTAACAATATCAGCAAATATATCCGAAGATTATACTCTGTCTGAAGCTATTAAATACCTAGAACAATCATTATCAGAAAATCAAATAAATAATCAGATTGCTTGGAAAGGAAAATCAGAAGAATTTAAAGAAACCAGCAATGAATTATTTATTATTTTTGGTTTAGCACTATTGACTGCCTACTTAGTTATGGCAGCAACATTTAACTCATTTATACACCCATTTATAATAATATTAACCGTTCCGCTTGCTTTGTTTGGAGGTTTAATATTTATTTTATTTTTGAATAGTTCTATTAATATTTTTTCACAAATTGCCCTGGTAATATTAATTGGAATTTCGACTAAAAACAGTATTCTCATTATTGATTACGCTAATCAATTAAGAGCAACAGGGAAAAATATAGAATCATCAATAAAAGAAGCATGTAATCTCCGATTTAGACCAATTATGATGACTTCTATAAGCACTATGATTGCAATGTTGCCACTTGTAATTGGAAATATTGGGCCAGGTGCCGGAGAGTCCTCTAGATTAGCTGTAGGAACTACTATATTAGGTGGAATGTTAATTTCTACATTCTTCACGCTATATGTAACTCCAACTATGTATTTAGCTCTCGCTAAAAACACTAAAAGAATTGACTCTATAGATATTGAATTAAAAAAACAATTACGTTAAAAAATTATATACTTATTTTTATTTAACTTCTTTTTACATTTCTTTAATTGTAATCTATATTGATCAGATTGATTTTTAACTTTATTTGCTAACTTAATCACTTTTCGATTATTTTTATAATTTTGATAAGCTCCCCAACCTTCGTGATAAGCTATATATTGTCTAAAAGCATCTTTCTTAGGAATCTTTAAAATAGTCTCAGTTTTATTTGTGTACCATCCAATAAAATCTACACTATCTTTAAACCTTGTTCTTGTAGCAAATTTATTTCCAGTTTCATTTTTATACTGTTCCCATGTTCCTTTCACTGCTTGTGAATAACCAAAAGAACTTGATGGTCTTTTAAATGGAATGATTTTAAATATCTTTTGTCTTGCTGGTTTAGCTAGCCAATCAAAATCAGACTCCATTTTAATAATTGCTAACTGAATGTTTATTGGTGTCCCCCATTTTTTTTCTGTTTTTTTTGCATACTTATACCACAAATATCTTTCATCAAAAATTGAGCAGCTGTTAGATGTGTTTTTAGGTATAGAAGAACAAGCAGAAATGAACAAAACAATTAATGCCAAAAAAATATTTAATTTTTTACTCATATTTTTTTTTTATATTATATAAAAAATAAATAGTTAAAACTCCTAAAAAATTCCCAAATAAATCACTTAACTGAAACATTCTTTCTGGAATTATATGGTGAAATAATTCAAGAATAATTGATAAAAAAAATAGATAGACTATTAAAAAAAAATATTTTTTTTTATCTTGATAAGCTAAAACTCCAAAAATTGATAAAATAGCAAAAGCATAAAAATGATTAGAAGAAATATTAAAAAAATCACTTGTAACTTGAGGTTGTTTTGTCAAATCTTTATAAACAATGTACCCAAATAAATTACCAGGGTATAAATAAACTAAAATTAGAAAAACGTTAATAAAATGAAAGATTAGTTTTAAAAACTTATTTAATTTAATCATATAATTATTTTTATATATTTTATATTATTTATCAGTTATCAAAATAAATTATATGCCTCATTTAATTTTAGTTAGACATGGTCAAAGTGAATGGAACCTAGAAAAAAGATTTACTGGCTGGGTCGATGTAAATCTTACAAGTACAGGTAAATTAGAAGCTTGTAAGGCTGGAGAGTGTGTCAAAGAGCAAAATATAGATATAGATTTTTTTTATTCTTCTTTTCAAATAAGAGCAATAAATACCTTAAAGCTTATTCAAAATACTTTAAGAAATAAAAATGAAATCATAAAAGCTTGGGAATTGAATGAAAGACATTATGGTGCATTAACTGGTTTAAATAAAGATGAAATGAAAAAAAAAATTGGAGAAAAAAAAATTTTGGAATTAAGAAGATCATGGAACATCAAACCAGAACCTTTAAATAGAAACAGCCCTTATCATCCATTAAATATTGAAATATATAAAAGTATCTCTAAAAAAAATATTCCAGATACAGAGTCATTGGAAAATACCTTTGATAGAGTTGTATCATACTATAAAAAAGAGATAGAAAATAAGCTAACTTTAAAAAAAAATGTATTAATCTCAGCACATGGAAATTCGATTAGAGCTTTATGTAAATATCTATTTAAACTAAATAATAAACAAATCTCTAGCTTAGAAATACCAACCGGAAATCCTTTGCTAATTGAACTTAATCAAGATTTAAAAATAAAAAGTTGTAAATATCTCATTAAAGAAAGAGCTAAAGACTTAATTATTTTTTAATAATTCTTTGTAAATATCAAGATTAGTGACATGTTTAAAAATATTTTTACTTTCAAAACCAAATAAATCACCAGATTTAATAGCATCATTCCATATTGTCGAAATAGAAAAATTGTAAGCTGGTCTATTATAATTATCATTTTTAATCATTTTTCTATTAAAAATTTGACAACCTGTATAGATATAGTCATTCTCATTTTTTTTTTTTAATAAATTTTGATTTAATACAAAATCTCCTTTAAGATTTTTATCAAAACTAAGTTTTTTATCTACTACTAGTAATGTATTATAATTTGGATTTGAAAAATAAAAATTAATCATTTCGTTTATAGTTTTTATGTAATTTTGACTCCAAACTGTGTCAGGATTAAAAATCAAAAAATTTTTTTCAGAATCTGGAGATGATTTAATCATATTATATATTCCTCCTCCAATATCTAAGATCTTGTCTCCATCTTCAACTATTTCAAGTTCAACATTAAAATTTTTTTTTTCAATAAAATTTTTTATTTTTTCTTTTAAATAAAAAGTATTTAATTTAATTTTTTTAATACCTAAATTTTTTATCAAATTAATAGTGTTTTCTAATAAAGTTAAATCATTTATTTCTAAAAGAGGTTTGGGGACTTTTAATGTTAAAGGATTTAATCTTTTTCCAAAACCAGCACACATTATAAATGCAGTATTAATTTTCATTTTAAATTCCTATTTTTTTTTGAAAAATTAATATCAAATATATTTTTAAGTATTTTAAATTTCTTGCTATTCTTCATTCTGAGTTCTATTAATCTCCAAGCATGAGGTATCAATTTTAAATATATTTTTTTTTTGTCTCTAATGGCAAGTCTAGTGAAAATACCAATAATTTTCATATTTCTAAGTACTGAGAGTATTTCAAAATCATTTAAAAAATTATTTTTGTTAAAAGATTTTTTTTTTGATTCTATATAATAATTATAAATTTTTTCCTTAAACTTATTATTTGATACAAATCTTACATCATCAATTAAAGAAGCCAAATCGTAAGCTTCATTTCCAAATACTGCATCTTGTGAGTCAATGATAGCCAGCTGACTTTTATATTTCATTAAATTTGATACATGAAAGTCTCTGTGTACGAAGACTTTATCTCTTAATTTTAAATTTGATAGTAAAAATTTTATTTGTTTGTGAATTGAAGAATTTAACTTTTTTATTTTTTTTTTTGATATAAATTTTTTTACATACCAATTGGTAAACAATTTAGACTCAGAAAATAATTCGTAATGATCATATCTTGGAATTTTATAAATTTTGCCTTTAAAATTTTTACTTTTGTATTGTTTGATTTTTTGAATTTTATTTAATAGATCAACAGATTTTTTATATAAGCTTATTTTATTAATTGAACTTTTTTTTAATAAATTATAAACTGTGTTATCTCCAAAATCTTGAATTTCTATAAAATTTTTTCTATAATTTTCATTAAATAATCTTGGAGCTAAAATTCTATTTTTAATTAATAATTTATTAATTGCATCGTAAATTAATAAATTTTTTTCTTTTTCTCTACTGGCAAAAACTATAATTGAATTTTTTTTGGTACTTTTTTTTCTATAAAAAGTTCTAAATGAAGCGTCACCTTTAATTTTTTTAAATTCTACATTATTTAATTTCATTAAGTTTTTCTTTATTAATCCCTCGAATATTTATAAATCTTTTATCTATATTAGCTCCATATTCAAAAAATAGGCTTATTTTATTTTTAATCATTTTGTCTATTTTTTCAGGCCATTCGATCAAAGTTAAAATTTTCTCATAATTTTCAAATAATCCAATGTTATTTATTTCATCAATATTGTTTAATCTAAATAAATCATAATGTTGAATTATAAAATTTCCTCCATCATACTCATTTACTATATTAAAGGTTGGACTTGTAACTTCTGTTAATTTTAAATTATTTTTTTTTTGAAAATTATTAATTAAATGTCTAACAAAAGTTGTTTTTCCAACTCCTATTTCTCCATGTAAAAATACTACATCTCCTTTTTTTAATACTTGAGAAAATTTTTTAGCTAATTCAGCCGTATTAACCTCTAAAGAAATATCTATTTTTTCGCTATTAGTAGCGATAGGCATCAGGTTTGTAAGGACCTTCCGGAGTTACACTAATATAATCAGCTTGATCTTTTGACATTTTAGTTAATTTTGCACCAACTTTTTCTAAATGCAATCTTGCAACTTTTTCATCAAGATGTTTAGGTAAAACATAAACCTTATTTTCATACTTATCTGAGTTGTTCCATAATTCTATTTGTGCAGTAACTTGATTTGTGAATGAAGCGCTCATAACAAAGCTTGGGTGCCCAGTTGCGCAACCTAAGTTCACAAGTCTTCCTTCTGCTAATAAAATTATTCTTTTATTGCTTGGTAATGTTATTTCATGTACTTGGGGCTTAATTTCATCCCATTTATAGTTTTTTAAAGCTTCAACTTGTATCTCATTATCAAAATGTCCTATATTACAAAGAATAGCTCTATCTTTCATATCTCTCATATGATCAGCTGTCACAATATCTTTATTTCCTGTTGCAGTTACAACTATATCCGCTTCTTTAATCATCTCATCCATAAGCACTACCTCATAGCCCTCCATTGCAGCTTGTAATGCACATATAGGATCTGTTTCTGTAACCATAACTCTAGCACCGCTTTGTCTTAAAGAAGCAGCACTCCCTTTTCCAACATCACCAAACCCTGCAACAATAGCGACTTTTCCAGACATCATTACATCTGTTGCTCTTTTAATTCCATCTACTAAACTCTCTCTACATCCATATAAATTATCAAACTTAGATTTTGTGACCGAGTCATTTACATTAATAGCTGGAACCAATAATGATCCTTGGGATTCCATTTTTTTAAGAGCTAAAACTCCAGTAGTGGTTTCTTCCGAAAGTCCTTTTACATCTTTTAATAAATTTTTATATTCTTTATGCATTAAAGCAGTTAAATCACCTCCATCATCAAGAATCATATTTGGTTTCCAATCTTTTTTGCCTTCGATTGTTTGTTTTACACACCACCAATATTCTTCCTCCGTTTCACCTTTCCATGCAAATACTGGAATACCTACTTTTGCTATTGCTGCTGCTGCATGATCTTGTGTAGAAAAAATATTACACGAAGACCATCTTACCTCTGCACCTAAATCTACCAACGTTTCGATAAGAACAGCTGTTTGTATTGTCATATGAAGACAGCCTAAAATTCTTGCACCTTTAAGTGGGCTTTTACCTTTATACTCTTTTCTAAGAGCGATTAGTCCAGGCATTTCAGTTTCTGCTAACGAAATTTCTTTTCTACCAAATTCTGCTTGAGATATATCTTTTACTTTAAAATCGCTCATAGTTGAGCTTTCTAACGATTAAAATAAAAATAATCAACTTTTATATTAAGATTCTGGGAAAATAATTTCGACATTTGCGCCTTTTTGATTGGGATTATTTGACGCTTTTATTGATCCACCATGAAGATCAACTAAATTTTTAACAATATTTAGACCAAGTCCTGAATGTTCGCCAAACTTTTCTGGTCTATTACTATAAAATCTTTTAAATACTTTATCCGTATTTTTTTCTTTAAACCCGTGACCTTCATCGATAACTTTTAAAAAAATATTTTTATTATTGTCTTTATTTAATTGAACTAGTATTTCTTTTTTATCTTCACTAAAGGAAATTGAGTTATCTAATAAATTTGCAATGATTTGTTCTATTCTATTTTCTATTCCATTAATATTGTATTCTTTCAAATTATTAAGATCTGATAAGATAATTTTGATTCCTCTTTTAGATTCATAAATATTATTAAAATCATCTACTACAGACTTTACAATTAATTTTAAATTTATTTTTTTCATTTTTTCCTTATTTAATGCAACTTCATCTTTTAACATCTGAGAATAATCTGTTATCAATCGTTCAATTCTTTGGACATCATGTTCAAGAATATCAATTAATTTACGCCTTTCAGTAAGATCCTCTGTTTCATGTAATATTTCTGATGCACTTTTTAATGATGTTAAAGGATTCCTAATTTCATGAACTAAGTCTGATGAAAAATTTTCTGCATGAGAAATTCTTTTTTGAAGTTCATGAGTCATCTCATCAAGGGAAGTAGATAATGTGCCTAGTTCATCATTTCTGCTTTTTAATTCATCTATATTTGTTTTTTTTCTACTTTTTTCTTTAATTATTTTTGTATAAGTAACTAAATTTTTTATAGGTTTTAAAAAATATCTATTTAGCACAAAAGAAAATATAAAAATTACAATTCCGATAAAGATTGCAGTTCTTATTATAAAAGTTTTTCTTTCATCTATTGCTGACTTAATATCATTTGCATTTTCCGAAATTGCTAAATATCCAATATTTTTACCATCATAATTTACATTTTTTATAGTAGTTAATAAGAACTGATTATATCCCTCTTGAGTAAAAGTGTAAGGTTTGCCGAAATTTTTAGACAGGGAATAATCGGATAGGATGTCATTTAATGAAATAGTTTTTTCTTTATTCAAGTTTTTTTTTTCAATTATTTTATTACTTTTTTTTTCATTTAAAATTTCTTGTTGAACTATATCTATTCTTGAAGAAAAAGATCTAGGATCTAAATCTAATGTATCCGTATCTCCAACCAAATTAAACTGATTATCAAATAAAATAACTCTATCTAAATTTTGAAATAAAAATCTTGTTGAAAATAGAAATCTTCTAATATCTTCTTCCTCAAATTTTACATCTAATCTTAAAATATGATCTATGGTATTATTTATTACTTTAATATGATGAACGGTTTTTTTTTGTATTAAATTTGGCTGAATATTTTTTAAATAAATTGTAGTTAAACTTCCAATAAATAAAAAAATTATCAAATTAATAAATAAAAATTTTTTTAGAATTGATAAGTCTTTAATGAAATTTTTTAGCATTAACTAACGTTCCATCTATAGCCACTGCCATATCTTGTTTCAATAGCAGAAAATTCAGGATCAACTTTTTTAAATTTTTTTCTTATCCTTTTTACGTGGCTATCTATGGTTCTATCTTCAATATCAGTATCTTCTCTATAAGCAATGTCCATCAACTGTGCTCTTTCTTTAATTATACCTGGCCTCTTTGCTAATTCTTTTACTATTAGAAATTCTGTAGTAGTTAGTTTGTCAGGTAATTGTTTACCTGCCCATTCACACTCTAGCTGAGAAGGATCAAGTTTAAGTTTTCCATGAAAAATAATATTTTTTGTCTCCTCAAGATTAGTATTGATATCTTTTTTTCTTAATTGAACGCGAATTCGTTCAATTAATACCTTAATTGAAAATCCTCCAGATTTTTTAACAAAATCATCTGCACCTAATTTTAAACCTAACAGTTCATCGATTTCATCATCTTTAGATGTTAAAAAAATTACTGGTAAAGCAGTTTTTTTTCTTAACTTTTTTAAAAGTTCTTCTCCATCCATTTTTGGCATTTTAATATCAATTACTGCTAAATCAGGAGGATTTCTGGTAAGACCAATTAAAGCACTTTCTCCATCGATATATGTTTGAACTTTAAAACCTTCTTTTTCAAGAGCTATACTTATACTTGTAAGTATATTTCTATCATCATCAATAAGAGCAATTGTTTGAGTATGCATAAGCTATTTTAAAAATACTAAATTGTTCTAATTTAGGCAATGCCGATTTAATTAATGAAGTATTCCCCAATTATCACCTATATTTATATCAACAGTTAGAGGTGTTGAAAAGGAGTGTAAATCACTTTGAGTAACACTCATCATTTCTTCTTTAATGATTTTAGTTAAAGTTTTAACCTCATTTTCAGGAACTTCAAAAATTAATTCATCGTGTATTTGTAATAAAATCTTTGATTTATTATTTTTTAAACTTTCAAATTTTTTGTCCAATCTTATCATTGCTAATCTCATAATTTCTGAGGCAGAACCTTGGATAGGAGCATTAATTGCTGCTCTTTCTTGGAAGTTTCTAATATTAAAATTTTTATCATTAATTCCATTGAAGTAAGATCTTCGACCAAAGATATTATTGACATAACCACTTTTTCTACAAAATTTTTTTGTATTTTCCATGTAAATTTCTATCTCAGGAAATCTTGAAAAATATGCTTTTAAAAATTCATCTGCCTCGTAATTTGAAACATTAATTTGTTTTGCAAGTCCATATTGAGAAATACCATAAATTATACCAAAATTTATCGCCTTCGCTTTTCTCCTCATATCTTGATTAACTTTTTTAATATCAACATTAAAAACTTGGCTTGCAGTTAGTGAGTGAATATCTTCATTATTTTTAAAAGCCTTTTTCAGCTCTTTAACATCTGCTAAATCAGCTAAAATTCTCATTTCGATTTGATTGTAATCAGCTGATATCAATGTAAACCCTTTTTCTGCAATAAAAGCTTTCCTAATATCTCTTCCTTCTTCAGACTTGATAGGAATATTTTGTAAATTTGGATCACTAGAAGCAAGTCTACCAGTTGTTGTAGCTGCTAATAGAAAAGAAGTATGCACTCTTTTTGTTGAAGGATTAATATGTTCAGGTAAAGCATCTGTATAAGTATTCTTAAGCTTAGAGACTTGCCGCCAATCTAGAATTAATTGTGGAAATTTATGTCCTTTAAATGCTAAA
>CACHIV010000002.1 GCA_902579985.1 uncultured Pelagibacteraceae bacterium
AATGTTCAAAATAAGCAGAATTATAAATACCTGGTGTCAATACTACCATGTGAGGATTAGCAGTTTTTTTAGGTATACATTCGTTCATACAATTAAAAAGTTTGTTAGTGTATTGATGGATTGATGCAACTTTATATCTCGTAAAAAGTTCAGGAAAGACATCTCTCATAACCATTCTATTCTCAAGCATATAAGAAACTCCAGAAGGAACTCTTAAATTATCCTCTAGAACTAAATAGTCGCCATTTTTATTTCTGATTAAATCTACTCCAGATATATTTGCCCAGGACTTATATTTAGGTGAAAAACCTTCACATTCTTTCACATAGTAAGGTGAATTAAAAATGATATCTTTTGGAACAATATTGTCTTTAAAAATTTTCTTTTGATTATAAACGTCATCTATAAATAAATTCAAAGCTTTTACTCTTTGCTTTAAACCTTTGGTTACCTTATTCCATTGTGATTTAGGAATTATTCTTGGAATAATATCTAATGGCCATTTCTTTTCCTCTGCCCTGTTATTAGCAGCATAGACCCTAAAATTTATTCCTCTAGCACTTATTGTACTTTGACAATTTTTTTCAATTTCTTGAAGTTTATCTTTTCCATATCTCTCTAAAATATTTGAAATTATAACAGCATGTTTTCTTAATTTATTTTCACTTGTAAAATAACCATCATATGCTTTAGTAGCATTGTAATTATCCCAGAGTTTCCCGCTCATTTAATGATTGTTTAATAATTAGTGTAAACAATCAATTGCGATATAGTTATATCAGCTATGCTAGAATTAAATTATATGTTAATTAATTAATAATTATTAATAGTATTATGACTTATTGTGTTGGCATTAAAGCTCAAGACGGAATTGTATTTGCCTCAGACTCTAGAACAAATGCTGGATTAGATAATGTTAATATTTATTCAAAAATGTTTATTCACGATGTTGGGGATAGGTGTGTTATTATAGTTACTTCTGGAAATCTAGGTACATCCCAAGCAGTATATAAATCTATAGAAAATGATCTTAAAGGTGACAATGGTATAAATTTAAACACATGCAAAGATTTCGACCAAATTGCATCTTACATTGGTTCATTAAATATTAAACATTCAGCGCCAAAAGGAATAAACACAGATACAGTTTTATTAGGTTCATCATTCTTAGTTGGTGGTCAAATTAAAGGTCAACCATTAGAATTGTACTTAGTTTACTCGCAAGGAAATTATATTAAGCCAGCTGATAGCAAACCTTATCTAGTCATTGGTGAAGTAAAATACGGCAAACCTATTTTGGATAGAGTTATAAAACCGAGTGTATCTATTGGCGATGCATCAAGATGTGCTTTAATTTCAATGGACTCAACTTTAAAAAGTGACTTAACAGTTGGCCCTCCTATAGATTTTGCTGTCTATAAAAAAGATGAATATAAAATTGCCTCACAAAAATGCTTGAATATCACTGATACTGAATATTCTAAGGTCTGTGATCAATGGTCTAATGGTATCTTTAAAATTTTTGACTCTTTTCCAAGATTTGATTGGGAAGACAACAAATAAGATTATTTTTCCTTTAAACTGTAATAAATTCTTAACATGAATGAAATAATAATAACGAAAGGAAATTTTATGTTTATAAAAAAATATCTAAAATGGATAAGTACGTTTCTAGTATTAGTTGGCATTCTATTAACAAACCTAAATATATATCCTTTAAATATATACTTTCACGGATTAGGAGTTGTTGGATGGACTATTGCAGGATTTATGAGCAAAGATAAAGCAATCTTAACAAACTTTGGATTACAAATTCCATTGTTTGTAATTGGTATTTATAAAGTTATTTTTTAAATGAAGAATATATTGTTCGTATGCACAGGTAATTCAGCAAGAAGTATTATTGCTGAAAGTATAATAAACAACGAGTATGACGATTTGTATAAAGGTTTTAGTGCTGGAAGTAATCCAACAGGAAAAATTAATGAAGATGTGAAGAATTATTTATTATCAAAACATTATGATCTTTCAAATTATAGATCTAAAAATTTTAATGAGTTTATTAATGGTCAAATTAAAATGGATTATGTTATTACAGTTTGTAATAATGCCAATAACGAGGTCTGCCCTATTTGGCCAAATAAAGATCAGATAATTCATTGGGATATAGAGGATCCCGTTAAATTACTTAATGAAACAAATGACTTAAATAAAAAAGATGAAATAATTGAAAAAGTTTACAATAATATTCATAAAAGAATAAAGGAACTACTTTATGAAAAATAAAAGTCGTTATTTTCTTGCTGAACTATTAGGCAGTTGTTTTTTGGTAATGATTATTGTTGGTTCAGGTTTAATGGCTGAAAACCTAACTAATGACGTTGCTGTAATGTTAATTGCAAATACAATAGCAACAGGAGCAGGTTTATTTGTGCTCATTACAGTATTTGCTGATGTATCAGGAGCTCACTTTAATCCATTTGTAAGTATCGCAATGACAATAACAGGTAAATTAAAAAAGAAACTATTACCCTACTATATCATTGCTCAATTGGTTGGTTGCTTGATTGGTGTTGGTTTAGCCAATTTCTTTTTTGAACATGAAATTTATGAATTATCTACTAAGTCAAGAGATGGTATTTACATATTCACATCTGAGATAATAGCAACATTAGGACTTATAATGATAATTTTTGGTTCAATGAAGTCAGGTAAAATTACTGTTGCTGCTAGTGTTGGTCTTTATATTACTGCTGGTTATTGGTTTACTTCTTCAACTTCATTTGCAAATCCAGCTGTTGCAATTGCTAGAACATTTACAGAGTCTTTTACTGGTATTAGTTATTTAAATACTCCTTATTATATTATAGCTGAGCTTATCGGAATGTTAATTGCTGTATTTATTGTTAAAAAGTTATTTTTAGAGAAAAATTGAAAAATATAAAACTTACCAATCGAATAAGTTTAATTAACAAAAAATTTAAGAAAAAAGAGTTTTATCATTATCTTAAAACTTCTAATCTTTCATTAGTAATACCTAAGATTAAAGACAAATATATAGTAGTATCTCAAAAAAGAGCTCCGATTAACAAAATTAATTATGAGTTTCCTTCTGGGATAGTAGAAAAAAAAGAAACAACTCTGCAATCAGCTCATAAGGAATTAAAAGAAGAAACAGGGTATAAATCAAGATCAAAATTGAGTAAAATTATAACTTTTTATACTGAGCCTGGGCGATTAACTACTAAAATTACTGGTTATTTTACGAAAGACTTAATAAAAATTTCAAAGCCAGAAAAAGGTATTAGAATTCATCTGTTTAATCAAAGCGATATATTTAAATTAATATTAAATCAAAAATTTAATAATAGTTCTCACATAGCAATGTTTTTATATTTAATAAAAAATATTAAAAATCTATAAACTACAGGTTGTATCAAATTAACTTTTAGATTTATGAATTATGTGATTAAATTGGTCATATAATAATAATTTGGAGGTGAAAATGGGAAAAAAATTAAAAAAAAATGAGAAGAAAAAAACAAAAATTTTAAAAGCAATTGATAGACTGAAAAATAAAATTACAGCTAAAGAGAAAAAGTTATCAAATGTTAATATTAAAATTGCTGGTTTAGAAAAAAAGGTTGCAGAAAAAAAAGCAAAAAAACTTGCTAAAAAAGCAGAGCAGTCTCCTGCATCTATAAATAATTAATATAAGATAAATCGTCTTACTTCCTTCTCTCTATTGAGAAGGAAGTAAGTAGTTAATTAACAAAATTTAACTATTAGGAGGAAAATGATGAGACTTAATATCTTAAATTTTGTTAAAATCCTTATAGATAAACTAGGTTACAAAATAATTTAATTATTGTTAAAGTTTAATTAACTTCAGTTTATTTTGAATTATTTGAGTAAATTACTCTTGGTTCCAAAAATAATTCTCTAGCAAGAGCTTTAAATCTTTTAGTAACTTGTTTTGAGATTATTTCTTGATGTTGTGATGGAATTTTCAAAAATACAGCATTACCTCTTTTATATAATTTAAATTCTTCAAGGAATATCGTAGATATCGAGGTCAATGATTGTGAAAATCTCAATGCCGCTCCCACTTGTTTGCTTGAAAAAATTTCATTATTATTTAAAAAAGTTAGATACTCCATTTTTGGATTATATTTGATACTGCAGTAGCGCCAATAACACGACAAAGCTAATTGTATTCTTTCTTTGTGAGTTAATCTAAGTAATGGGGTGTTAATCGTTTCTTGAAATACTAATTCGGCTTTTTGAAATGCGCCTAATCCCCAATCCATATGACTTAATACACATGACAAATATAATAACTTCTTATTAAAGTGCTCATTTCCTTCAAAAACTGGCTGAATAAAATCATAATATTTTTTATAATTCGATCCTAGATCACCTCTTTTTTTTGCAACATTCTCAAGTGCTTTATGAAAAATTTCTGAGTCTTTTACATCTTTAAAATAGTCAATTGATAAAGAACCTTCACGCAAACCACTTATAGAACAAATTATATTTTTTGGATTTGTAACTCTCATAATTTCATCAAGTATAATGCAACTATAAGGTAAATATGGTGTTCTAGATTTTGAAATATACTCAACTGTTTTAAGTTTGGATTTATTAAAAGATGAAATTTTTTCAACAAACTTAGATAAAACATTGTTATCAATACTATATTGATGAATTATATGTACCGGATGATTATTTTGAAAAAGATGTAATTTAAATAATGATCGCCAAGTACCTCCAACTAAATATAAATTATTAAACCTCTTTTTTGAAAGCCATTTTTCTTCTCTTAATAATTTTTTGATATATTTTGCTAAATTTCTTTTTTTAACTATAGGATTATTTAATAATCTCAAAACACCAAAAGGTAATGAGGTTTTATTAGTTACTATATTGTTTTCAACTCGAGCTAATTCTAAACTACCACCTCCAAGATCAGCAACTAATCCATCAACATTTTCAAAGCCTATTTTTACTCCCTCAGCTGAGCATTCAGCTTCTTCATCTCCTGACAATATATTAATCTTAGTTTTAAAAAGTTTTTCGACTTCATCAATAAATGGTTTTGTATCAGTTGCTTCTCTTAAAACTGCTGTTGCAATGATTTTTAAATTTGTGATTTTTGAAACATTTAAAATTTCAGAGAATCTTTTTAAA
This sequence comes from uncultured Pelagibacteraceae bacterium, assembly GCA_902579985.1. Lineage (GTDB taxonomy): Bacteria > Pseudomonadota > Alphaproteobacteria > Pelagibacterales > Pelagibacteraceae > Pelagibacter. Next base: position 5,191 of record CACHIV010000002.1, read on the forward strand.
ACTTTTAAAGCATACTCGGTACCAGATCTGTGAAGTTTTTTGGATTTATCTAAATTTTTTCCAAGTTCACAAACTGCTTTTTCATTAAAAAAAGGCACACGAGAAGAACTAAAATCTTCATAAATTAGCATTCTTATAGAGTTTGATCCAATGTCTATTATAGCTAATTTTGCCTGTTTTAATTTTAAACTTTTTTTACTTTTAATTACTTCCACTTTTAATCAATCTTAAGTGCAGTTGTTTAGGCTGCATTTTTAGTTTAGCTTTACCTCTTCCAGATAAGCTCGGATTATTCATAAAATATTCATGAGCTGAAAAGGAATCGTTCTTACTATATTTAATTTTTTTATAATTACCATCAGCATTGAGCTCCCAGCTCTGACTGGTATCAAGATAATTTGCTAACATTATTTGATCTAAAATTTGCTCATGAACAGTTTCATTTTCAATTGGCACTAGAAGTTCTACTCTTCTATTTAAATTTCTCGGCATTAAATCGGCTGAAGAAATATATACTTTCGCATTTCTATTAGGCATTTTTTTTGTACCATTACTAAAGCAGTAAATTCTAGAATGCTCTAAAAATCTTCCTATGATACTTTTTACAACTATGTTTTCTGATCTATCTTTTACTCCTGGTCTTAAACAACAAACACCCCTTACAAATAAATGAATTTTTACACCAGCATTCGAAGCTTCATAAAATTTATCAATAATTTCTGGATCTACTAAAGAGTTCATTTTTGCCCAAATAGCTGCAAATTTTCCATTTTTAGAATTTTTAATTTCAGCATCAATATTTTCATTTAAGGTTTGTCTCATATTTACTGGCGAAATAGAAATTTTATTTAAATTTTTTGGTTTTGCGTATCCAGTTACATAATTAAAAAATTTCTCAACATCAGAGGCCATTTTTTTATCAGAACTAAATAAAGATAAATCAGTATAAATTTTAGCATTTACAGGATGATAATTGCCAGTTCCTAAATGAAAATAAGTTTGTATTTTTCCTTGTTCTCTTCTTAAAACTAATGATGATTTTGCATGGGTTTTATATTTAGCAAAACCATAAACAATTTGGACACCTACTTTTTCTAAACTTCTTGATAGTTGAATATTAGCTTCCTCATCAAATCTAGCTTTAATTTCAATTAAAGCGGTAACTGTTTTTCCGTTTTCTGCTGCTGTTATTAAAGCTTTAACAATTGGTGAGTCTAGAGTTGTTCTATACAAAGTCTGTTTAATAGCTATAACTTTTTTATCATTTGCTGCTTGGTTTAGAAATTCAATTACTGAGTCAAATGTTTCAAAAGGATGATGAACAACTAAATCTTTCTTTTTAATAGTTTCAAAAAAGTTATCATTATATTCTTTTAATCTTTCAACTTCTCTAGGTGTAAAATGCTTAAATCTTAATTTTGGATTTTTTACTTTACATATTTGATCTATATCTTGAATTCCAACAAGGCCAGATACATCGTAAATATAATCAGGATTTATTTCTAATTTATTTGTAATAAATTTTACCAATTCATTATCGCTATTTTCGAGGATCTCTAAACGAACAATATCACCCGTTCTACGTCTTTTTAAAGCCAATTCAAAAGATCTAACTAAATCTTCCGCTTCTTCTTGAATTTCTACATCACTATCTCTTATTACTCTAAAAATCATTTTCTTTTCTAAATCATGATCTGGAAAAATTTCATTAGCAAAAAAACTTATTACATCATCTAGAATTACAAATTTCTTATGATTTTTTGAAGACTCTATTTCAATAAATCTAGATAATGCTTTTGGTATTACTATTATGGAGTTTAAAACCCTTTTTTTATTTTTTTTTCTTAATTTCATTACAAGTGCTCTTCCTTGATTGATTATGAATGGAAATGGGTGCGCAGGATCAATTGCTGATGGTGTTAATAAAGGGTAAATCTCTTCTTTAAATATTTCTAGAAGTTTTTTTTTATCCTTAGTATTTAAATTAACAGGTTTAACTAAACTGATATTATTTTTTTTTAATTCTATAATCAGTTGAGTAAAAATTTTGTTCTGTTTTTTTAATAAATTTTTAGTTTCAAGTACTACCTCATCCATCTGTTCTTCAGGTGTCAAACCATCAGAACTTAATGAGTCAACTTCTTGTTTTATTTGACTATATAATCCACCAACTCGGACCATAAAAAATTCATCTAGATTAGACCCAGCAATTGATAAAAATTTTACTCTTTCATAAAGTGGATTTTCAGTATTTTGTGCTTCTAGAAGTACTCTATCGTTGAATTTTAACCAAGAAAGCTCTCTATTCAGATATTTAGATTTCAGCTCTTCTTTATGTTGTTTTTTTAAAGCAGTCATATATTTAGATTTTATGTATCGATTATACGTCATGAGACACGCAAAATCTAGTTGGGATGATTTAAGTATTAATGATTTTGATAGACCACTTAGTAAAAGAGGCAAGAAAAATGCAAAAATGATTTGTGAATTTTTTGTTAAAAAAAAATTTAAATTCGATTATGCATTAATTTCATCATCAAAAAGAACAAAAAAAACTTTTCAAATTTTGTCCAAGAAAATTAATAAACCAAAAAAAGTTAATTTTTCAAAAGATGTATATTTAGTTGATGAGAATATAATTATAAAAAAAATTAAAGAAATATCCAGTGAATATAAATCAATTTTGATTATAAACCATGAACCATCAGTGAAAAATTTAGTACGAAATCTTACAAAAAATCATAATACGAATAATTTTAAACTAATGAATTATAAATTCCCAACAGCATCATTTGCAAAAATTGAGTTTGATATTAAATCCTGGAATGAAGTTGAGAAAAAAGGAGTATTAAAAGAATTTATAAGGCCCAAAGATCTTCAAGATTCTAAAGAATAACCAGCTGATCTCACTGTTCTAATTAAAGGTTTTGTATTTTGAATGTTAATTGCTTGTCTTAATCTTCTAATATGAACATCTACTGTTCTAGACTCAACATATATATCTTCCCCCCAAACATTATTCAGAAGTTGTTCTCTTGAATAAACTCTTTTTGGATTTTTGATAAAAAAATCTAATAGTTTAAATTCAGTTGGACCTAAAGTAATTTCCTTATCTTTTCTATAAACTCTTTTTGTAATCCGATCTATTTTTAAATCAGTAAATTCTACAATGTCTGATGATGATTGAGGCTTAGATCTTCTTAATAAAGATTTAATTCTAGCATTCAATTCTTTTTGACTAAAAGGTTTAGTTACATAATCATCTGCACCTGTATCAAATGCTTTTAATTTGTCTTCTTCCTCCCCTTTTGCAGTTAACATGATGACAGGAATATCATTAAACTTATTATCTTTTTTTAAATTTTTACAAATTTCAACACCAGATAATTCAGGTAACATCCAATCCATTAATATCAAATCTGGCTGTTTTAATTTTATTTGTTTAAGAGCATCTTCTCCATTTTCTGAATGACTGACTTTATAACCTTCTTTTTCAAGATTGTACTTTAACAAACTAACAATTGATGCTTCATCTTCAGCTATGAAAACATGAGCTGACATAAATCATTTTTCTCCAGTTACAATTGGCTCGGTGCCCTTAGGTCTGTCACCTTCTAAATATTCACCTTTAACTAAATAATAAATTTGTTCTGCAACATTTGTAGTATGATCACCAATACGCTCAACGTTTTTGGTCACAAACAACAAGTGAGTTCCATCCTCTAAATTTTTTTCATTTTCTTTAAGATATTTTATAACTTCTTGCATACATAGATTTGTTAGATCATCTATTTGCTCATCACCTTCCCAAACATTTACTGCCATTGGCGCAGATCTTTCTAGATAAGCGTCTAATGTTGATTTTAATTGTTTTTGAACATTGGTAGATACTCTATTTAATGAATCTAGCAAGTTCTTTGGAAGATTTTCATTAAGCAAAAGTGTTCTCTTGGATATATTTTTTGCTAAATCACCTATTCTTTCTAAATCTGAAGACATTTTCAAAGCCGTTACTGTCTCTCTTAAATCAATTGCCATAGGTTGTCTTAAAGCAATTAAATTTACAACTTGTTGTTCAATCAAAGCTTCATATTTATCTATTTTTTCATCGTCTTTAATTACTGCTTCCGCAGAGTCGCTATTTCTTGTGGTAATGGCTTGAATTGCTTTACCCAAAGCTTCCTCACATGCACTTCCCATTTTAATGATATTAGCATTGAGATTTTTTAGTTCTTCTTCGTAAGATTTAACTGTATGTGGTGCTTCAGACATTATCCAAACCTCCCGGTTATATAGTCCTGGGTTTTTTTATTATCAGGATTCTTAAATATTTTATCAGTAGATCCATGTTCTATCAATTGTCCTAAATGAAAAAAACCTGTATTTTGAGATACACGTGCAGCTTGAGCCATAGAATGAGTTACAATTATTATTGTGTGCTCTTTTTTTAACTCATCAATCAATTCTTCAATTTGTGCTGTTGCTATAGGATCTAATGCTGAACAAGGCTCATCCATTAATATAACTTCAGGTCTTACAGAAATTGCTCTAGCAATACAAAGTCTTTGCTGTTGCCCTCCAGATAATCCAGTTCCAGGTTCATGCAACCTATCTTTTACCTCTTCCCATAGTGCAGCTTTTTTTAAGCTAGTTTCAACAATTTCATCCATTTCTTGTTTTGATTGAGCTATGCCATGAATTGTTGGACCGTAAGATACATTTTCATATAAAGTTTTTGGGAAAGGATTAGGTTTTTGAAAAACCATACCAATTTTTTCTCTTAGTCTTACTACATCACAACTTTTATCATTGATATTAAAGTCATTAATTAAAATTTCTCCTTTAACACTACAGATATCAATTACATCATTCATTCGATTAAGACATCTTAGGAAAGTTGATTTACCACAACCAGATGGACCAATTAATGCTGTTACTTGATTTTCCTCAATATCTAAACTTATATTAAAGAGTGCTTGTTTTTTTCCATAAAAAACATCAACATCTTTTGCTTTAATCTTTATCATTTTAACTCCATTTTTTCTCAAACTTATGTCTTATTATTTGGGCAAATAAATTCATTGTTATTAAAAAACCAAGTAAGACCATTATACATGCCGAGACTTTTTCTACAAATCCTCTTTCAGCACTTTCAGCCCAAATATAAATTTGAACTGGTAAACTTGCAGCAGGATCCATAGGTGATCCAGGTATCGTGTTAACAAAAGCTACCATTCCAATTAAAATGAGGGGTGCGGTTTCTCCTAAAGCTTGAGCTAAACCAATTATTGTTCCTGATAACGTACCAGGCATAGAAAGAGGAACTGTATGATGCATTGTGGTTTGCATTCGACTTGCTCCCATAGCAAGTGCTGCCTCTCTTATACTTGGTGGAACCGCTTTTAATGATGCTCTAGCAGCTATAATTATTGTTGGTAAAGTCATTAAGGACAAAGTGATACCTCCAACTAATGGAGTAGACCTTGGTAATTGAAATATTGCCAATAAAACTCCTAATCCTAATAGACCAAAAACTATAGATGGAACAGCTGCTAAGTTATTTATATTTACTTCAATAAAATCAGTAAATCTATTTTTAGGAGCAAATTCTTCAAGATAGATTGCTGCTAGAACTGCTACAGGAAAAGCTATCATTAAACAAACAAGTATAGAAAAAATTGAGCCCATAAATGAACTTGCTATTCCAGCTAGTTCAGCTTCTCTTGAGTCGGCATTTGTAAAAAAACTAATATTAAATTTACTTTCAACCTTACTATTTGCAACAAGTTGATCAAAAATTTTTAATTGATAATCGCTTACTCTTCTTTGATCTTCGGGTAAATCTCTTGGATAATTTCCTTTAAAAACTTGATCTAAATCATCTGAAGCAGTTAAATAAACTTCTTTTGTTTTTCCTATTAAACTAGGGTCATTTAAAAGTTCATTTTTAATTTCTTTTTCGAAGAAATAAGACACCATTCTCTTCAATTCATTTTCTTGATCCTCATTGGCATTTAGATCTAAATCAGCCATTGATTTTAATGCTATATCGTAATAATCAGCGTCTTGTATGTCCTCTTTAGAAGGGTTTTGTTCTAACATCATTAATTCAGCATCAAAAGTTACTGGAACAATGAGCCAAGTTTTTTGAAAAGCTGAATAGCCAGTTGAAAAAATTTTAAAAATAAAGATTGTTAAAAATAAAAGTGCCATAAAAATTGCACTTTGACCGTATAAGCGAAATCTCTGCTCAGCCTTGTATCTTTTATTTAATAATTGTTCTTTATTTTTATTCATATTTCTCTCTATATTTTTTAACTACTCTTAAGGCCACAATATTTAAACAAAGCGTTACTAAAAATAATGACATACCTAAAGCAAAAGCAGCTTGTGTTTTTGGGTCGCCAAAAGCTTGATCACCAATTAGAATAACTACAATTTGAGCTGTAATTGTTGAAGTAGACTCTAATGGATTTAAAGTTAAATTAGCAGCTAAACCAGAAGCCATAACAACTATCATTGTTTCTCCAATAGCTCTTGAAACACCAAGTAAAATAGATCCAACTATCCCCGGCAATGCTGCAGGAAAAATAACTCTCTTGATTGTTTCTGATTTAGTTGCTCCCATAGCATAACTTCCATCTCTTAAACTTTGAGGTACACTTGTAATTACATCGTCACTTAAACTTGAAATAAATGGTATGATCATAATACCCATTACCCCTCCTGCCGCTAAAGCACTCTCAGCTGAAACTTCAAGACCCATAGAGGTTCCTAATTCTTTTAAAAATGGGCCAACAGTTAGGGCAGCAAAAAAACCATAAACAACTGTTGGTATACCAGCTAAAATTTCAATTAAAGGTTTTGCATATTGTCTAACTTTACTTGATGCATATTCAGCTAAATAAATTCCACTCATTAATCCAATTGGGATAGCAACGCACATAGCAATAAATGCAATAAAAAATGTGCCTGCAAAAATAGGGACCGCTCCAAAAGTATCAGAATACATTGACGGATCTAAAGCCTCAGAAGAATCTCTAACAAAAGCTTTTGCTGGATACCAGTGAGTTCCAAAGACAAAATCAAATAATGGAATTACTTTAAAAAAATCTATAGTTTGAAATATAAGTGAGAAAACTATTCCAACAGTAGTTAATATTGCGGCTAATGAAGCTGTAAATAAAACTGCGTTCAAAAATTTTTCAACTGGTTCTCTTGTTCTAGAATTAGATGAAATTCTTTTATACGCATAAGCAACAGAGGCAATGATTGCAGATAATACTATAACAACTTTTGAACTTTGAGCTATTGATCGAAGACTTAAATATTTTTCAGCTGAAGCTTCAATAAAAGGTGTAATTTCTCCAGTGAATTGACCTCGAGACAATGCTTTTGTTTTTTCGTATATTAAATTTAATTCATCATCAAGATAACCTTGATTTGAATAATCACTTAAAACTAATAGTTTTACAATTGTGGGCTCAAAAATTGCCCATAAAGAAAAAATTATAAAGGCTGGTATTGCACACCAGATCGCAAGATAATAACCATAAAATTGAGGTAATGCAGTTAATCTTTTTTTGGTAGATTGAATTGTGTATGCTTTTTTACGTCCAAAATAATAACTTGTGAAACCTAGAAGAACAATAAATGTAAACAATATTAAGTTCAAAGAATCTCCTTTATTGAGGACTTTACTCTTATTTTAAAAAAAAGGGGTCTAAAAAGACCCCTTTTTAATCATTTGTTAACTGAGGAATAATTAATTACCCATAGCAACTAGTTTGGTAGCATTAGTTCTAGTTGTTTTATACAACTTAGAGTCTAATGGCACTAAACCAATGTCTGCTAGGTAACCACCTTTTCCAATAGCTTTCTTTGTTGTGAATTCTTTCACAAACTCATGTAAGCCTGGAATTACTCCAACGTGAGCTTTTTTCACGTAGAAGAATAAAGGTCTAGCAACAGCATAACTGTAGTCTTGAATAGACTTCAATGATGGTTGTCCACCATCAATACTTGCTGCTTGTAATTTATCTTTTGCAGCTAAGAAATAACTGAAACCAAAGAAACCAAACATATCTTTATCTTGAGTTAACTTTTGGATGATTAAACTATCATTTTCTCCAACTTCAATAGCAGCACCATCTTCTCTGTAAAGTTTTTGAGGTTTTTTGTATTTTTTATTTCCAGCTTCAAAACCAGCTTTATAAAGAGCTTTAGCTTCTTTAGTCATACCTTTTTTCATTACTAAAGAATTCCAAGCATCTCTAGTTCCTGATGTTCCTGGTGGGATCATCACTGAAATTTTTTGTTTTGGTAAACTAGAGTCAATTTGATCCCAAGTTTTATAAATATTTGGAACTAATTTACCATCAACAACTGTATGAGCAGCTAGTGCTAAATACAAATGTTCTTTAGTAAAGTTTACTGGTTTTGCATCTTTGCTGTAAGCTAATGTAATACCATCGTTACCAATTACGATCTCAACGATTTCATTTACACCATTTTTCTTACATAGAGCTTTTTCTTTATCTTTCATAGCTCTTGATGCGTTTGTAATATCTGGATGTTGTTCACCTACACCAGCACAGAATAGTTTAGCTCCACCACCAGTACCAGTAGATTCGATTACAGGAGTTTTAAATCCTGAACCACCAAATCTTTCAGCAACAACTGTTGCATAAGGGAATACCGTAGAAGAACCAACTATCTTAATTTGATCTCTTGCTTGAGCAACAGTTGCAATTGAAAGTGCAACTAAAGAAGCAATTACTATAGTTAGTTTTTTCATTATCTTTAATCCTTTCGTTATTTATTAAATAAAAGATGACAGACTCATATAAATTTATTGAATCTTTAATATTACAAAATTGTTACACTTTTGTTAAAAAGGTAACTTTTTAGTTGTAATTTTTTGATATAATTATCTGATCAGTATCAGTTTCTAGACCACCAATACATGAAACAGGGTTTACCTGTTCATTAAGAGCGAGTTCATTGCTTGGACGTAAAGTTATTTCTAGTTTTACTAAGTTTACTAATTCTTCTCTAATTTCTTCATCATATCTCCAGCTAGGCCATGAGCTTGGGGTTGAAAATATAGAGGTTAAATAACTTGCAGCCATAGTATATCTGTAATTACTCAAATTCTCATTCCTCAATAAAAAATCTCTTACAGAATTAAAAATATTCCTACATCTAAAAGAATCTGAAAAATAATTTTCCTTCTTGAGATTTCTATTCATAGGAACAGAAACAATTAAATCAATTGAATTTTTAGAATACGAGGTAACTACGTCTGTATAAAATTCAGCTTCAGTAACTTCTAAATGATCTTTTATAGAAGGATATGAGGTTTTTAAATCTGCTTCTAATCTAAAAATTCCAATATCAAAAACTGTAAGTTGCTGATTTCTTAATAATGTTGTGATATCTTTAGAAAAAACACTTGTTGTTATAAAGCTTAATAAAAAAGCAAAAATCAAAATATTTTTGAATATTTTAACCATATAAAAAATTAATTAAAAGATTAACATTAATCAAGTAAAGAATTGTTAAAAAAACCTTCTAAAACTATTACAATACAATATTTTTTAAATTTAAGTTTTCGCTGGTAAATAAATTTGAATTTCAGTTCCTTTATTCTCTTCACTTAGAATCTCATAGTGTCCACGATGTTGAGTAATTATATGTTTAACAATAGCTAATCCTAAACCGGTTCCACCAACCTTATTACTTTGTTCAAGATCTACTCTAAAAAATCTTTCTGTAATTCTAGAAATATATCTTTGAGGAATGCCAACACCTTCGTCTTTAATACTGATCATAAAATTTTTTTCTAACAATTTACCGTCGCTAATTTTGCTTGATATAAAAATAGACTTATTTTCCTTTGAATACTTAATTGCATTATCTAAAAGATTAGAAAAAACAGTTTGTAATTTTTTTTTATCTCCAATAACAATTGTTGGATTTGCGAGAGATAAATTAATGTTTAATTTCTTTTTTTTTAAAATAATCTCAAAATTACTGATGATTGTTTTGAAAAGATCATTTATATCAACTAAAGAGTTTGGCCTTATGTGTTCTTCTAATTCAATTCTTGTGAGTATTAAAAGATCATTAATTAAATTTTCCATTCTATTTGATTGATCAGTGATTATTTTCATAAATTTTTTTTTAGCCTTTTCATCATCAGACGCTGGACCTTCAATAGTTTCTAAAGATCCTTTGATTGCCATTAAAGGTGTTCTTAATTCGTGACTTACATTGGCTACAAAATCAGTTTTAAATTTTTGTGCTTTTGTAATTTCAGTAAAATCTTTAAAAAATAACACAACAGAATCTGGTTCAGTAAATAAATGAGTTGGGCCAGGGATGATATAAATCTTATAAAATTGATATGATGGCAAGTCTATTTCAACATCAATATTTTTTGTTTTATTTTCAATTATAGCTTTTTCAATATTTTCTATTAATTCTGGTTTTCGAATTACAGAAGAAATGTTTTTATCAATTAAACTACTTCCAAATCTTTTTAATGCACTTGGATTAGCATATTTAATTATATTAAATTTATTTAATGCAAAAAACTGATCCTCAAGCTCATCAATAATTACTCTTTTAGTTTTTTCTTCTCTTTTATTAATTATTGTAGCGGTATTTATTGATTTGTTTTTTTTTTGATTAAGTAAATATAGGAGATAAACCATAACAACTATAAGTAGAATGATGAAATATTCCATAAATTTAGATAAGTTAATTTTGCATCATTACTCTTTTTAATGCAAATAAATTAATAAAAGTTTACTAATGATTTGGTGAAATATTATTAAAAAATATTTTTGCTGTTTCTTCCCAAGTAAATTTTTTTGCAAATTCAATACAATCATTTCGATCAACTTTCAAAGCTTTATGGGCTGAAACTTTAAGATCATTATCTAAACAATTTATTTTGGATCCTTCAAATATATCTTTAGGACCTGGAACAGGATAAGCAGCGACAGGAGTACCACAATTTAAAGCCTCGGTAACTACAATTCCAAATGTATCTGTTTTACTAGGGAATACAAAAACATCAGAAGATGCAAAATATGATGCAAGTGCACCATTTGTTTTTTCTCCTAAAAAAATATCTTTAGGGAATTCTTCTTTTAATTTTTTTAAATCGGGTCCTTTTCCTATTATTATTTTTGTACCTTCTAAATCACATTCTAAGAAAGCTCTTATGTTTTTTTCAACTGCAACTCTTCCAACATAAATCCAAATTGGTCTTTTGTGATGTAATTCAATTTTTTTAGGTTTCTTAAAGGCTCCATGATTTCCCCCTCTGGTCCAAGTAATCATTTTATTATTATCTATACCTATATCGATTAATTCTTTTCTCATGGATTCTGTTGTTACTAAAATTCTCTCGGCCTTGTTATGAAAGTTTGCTAAGAATTTTTCAGCCCATTTTGCTGGTATAATAGGAAAGTAAAGTTTTAGATATTTATCAAATCTTGTATGGAAACTCGTAGTAAACTTTAGATTATTTTTTAAACAATATCTTCTTGCCATCGTCCCTATAGGACCTTCGGTAGCAATATGTATTGCATCAGGTTTTATTTTCTTTATTAAACTACCAACTCTTGGCCATACATTTATAGACAACCTAATTTCGTTATATTTCGGCATCGGAAAAGTTAAAAATAAATGTGGTGTAATATATTCTATAATATGACCTTGTTCTTTTAATACATTGCCTGTTTCATGTAAGGTTCTTACGACACCATTTACTTGTGGAAAATATGCATCTGTCGCTATTAAAATTTTCATTAACTATGAAGCTTTTTTTAATTCTTCGGTTTTAATTGGTTTAATTATTTCTTTATTATCTAAGTATTGTTCTCTTATTTTGTCCCAATATAATATTTCAAAACTACCATCATAATTTTCGGCTAATGCAGTGCAAGATTCAACCCAGTCTCCACAATTTAAATAATTAACCCCATTAAAATCTCTATCCTCGGCATGATGGATGTGGCCACAAATAATTCCATCAAATTTCTTTCTTTTTGCATATTCTGAGACTGTCTTTTCGTATTCACCAATATATTTGACTGCGTTTTTGACTTTATACTTTAAAAATTTTGCAAGAGACCAATATTCTTTTCCTCTCAATCTTCTAAAAAAATTAATTATTACATTCAATTTTAATAATAAATTATAGGCTATTGATCCAAGTTTAGATAACCATTTAGCATGTTTCATAACACCATCCCAAGCATCACCATGGACAACAACATATTTTTTTCCAGCATTTGTTTCATGAATTACTCTATTAACCATTTGGATGTCACCAAAATGCATTGGAATAAATTTTCTTAACATTTCGTCATGATTACCCATTATGTAGAAAACTTTAGTACCATGCCTTGCTTTTCTTAAAATTTTTTGAATTACATCATTATGTTCTTGAGGCCAAAAAAAACTTTTTTGCATTTCCCAAATATCTATAATATCTCCTACAAGATAAAGATTTTCAGATCTTGAGTTTTTAAAAAACTCTAAAAGTTTATTTGCCTGACATCCCTTGGTACCTAAATGTACGTCAGAAATAAATATACTTTTATATTTAAGTATATTAGGCATTTAAAAAACTATTTTTTAACACAACTGTAACACGAATCATGTAATTATTATCTCATTCAAATGTTACAAATTTGTTAAAAATTTTTTAAGGAATAATTATGTTATATTGTTTGATTTACAATCTAAACTCTTCTTCTGGAAGAAAATCAAAATTCATAAATAGGGTTTTATCTAAGTTAAAAGAAAATAATTATGTAGACTACTTTGAGACCAAAACAATAAATCAAGCTAAGAAAATTTTTAAAGATTTTAATCAAAAAAATTATGATAGACTAATAGTAGCTGGTGGAGATGGATCCGTTTCTTTTGCAATTAATGAATTAATTAAAAATAATTTTAATTTTAAAGATGATTTTGCCATAGGTTATATCCCTGCTGGGACTGCAAATTTACTTCAAGCTGAATTATCAATGAATAAAAAAGTTGATGATATAGTAAATGTATTGGTCTCTAATAATTATAAACCCTCTAATCTTGTAAAAATAAACGAAAATTATTTCTTTTTAATGGCTGGTATAGGCTGGGATGCAAAAATTGTTCATTCAATTAATTCAAAAATTAAAAAAATTCTTGGTAAAATTATTTTCGGAATTAAAGGTTTTCAATATTTCTTATTTATGAATAATAAAAAATTAAATGTAACTTTTGATGGGCAATTTTATCAAGCAGACTGGATATTATCCTCAAATTCCAAATATTACGCTGGACATCATAAAATAAATAAAACAAATATTTTTGAAGATAAATTAGTTACCTATATATTTAAGGATTTGACTAGGATCAGTTTATTATATTCTATATTCTTAATAATTCTTAATGGTGATTTAAGTAAAAACAAAAATGTTATTACTACTTATTCACATAAAATTACTATTGATGGAAATGATTTGATACCTGTTCAAATTGATGGAGATAATTTTGGTTCATATAAAAAAATTCATTTAAAATTATCAAATAAAAAAGTGAATTTTCTTGTGAAATAATTACTGCGAAATAATATTATAAATATCTTTTTCTCCAATTTTTACAGGATTATTACCAAGTCTTAATAAATTTATGCCTTTTATAATTTCATCTGAGCTTTGCTTAATATTGATATTTAGTGTTTGGAGATTATCCTCTAATTTTGCTTGTTTTTTTATTAATGATATTTTGGAATTAAAATCATTAATTGCTTGCACATCAAATAGGTTAAATATTAAATCAAATCTTTTTTTTAAATCAAAAGAGGTTTCTGATTTATCTTTGTTTTCGTAATTAAACTGAAAAAATTTTTCAAAAAATAAGCCTACTGCATGACCATGACTCACATTAAATAAGGAGGTAAAAGGATATGAAACAGCATGGGGTGCAGTTGTTTTTGAAATATTGATTGCTTTACCAGCTAAATTTGATGCGATAGCCATTTCAGTTGCATTTTTTAAATTCGGATTATTTAAAAAAGAAATATAGCTGTTTATTGATACTCTTAAAGATTTAGAGGCGTATTCAACACTTTGATCATTTGATTTTTTAGAAACCAAAGATTCTAAAGCTTGTGCTATAGCATCAAAACCAGCTGAAGCTTTAATCTTATTTGGTGCAGAAATTAAAAATTCAGGGATTAGAAAAAAATTATCTGGTATTAATAGTTGGCTTTCAAATGAATGTTTAATGCCATCTAAATAAATAACTGCATTTGACGTTACTTCAGCCCCGGAACCTGCTGTTGTTGGTATTACTACTAATTTGCAATATTTTTTTTTAAATGGGTAAGAATAATTCACAATTAAATCAGCTAAATCAGGTCTCACATCTACAACATTTGCTATCTTTGCATAATCAATTACTGCACCCCCACCTACCGCAAGAATTAAATTTGGTTCAAAATTTCTTATAGCTTTAATTATTTCAATGAGTTCTTCTAAGATTGGAAGATTTGAATTTTTATAAAAAAATTTTATTTCTTTATTATCTATATCTTTTTTAAAAAATTTTTCAGCACCAGATGTTATAAAAGATTTTTTTCCACATAATAAAAAAATTTTTTTTAAACTTTTATCATTAATAAATTTTTTTATATCTTCAATTGAATTTACCATTATTTCATAAATTGGCTCTTAATTTGAATTAAATCTTTAGGTCTTGGTAATTTCTTAATTTTATTATTTGAAACTCTTACTTCTAAAAAACTAAGATTTCTTGAATTAATAAAATTATTCAAATTTATTTTTAAATTTTTTTTATTTTTAATAACAAAAAACTTTCTAAAACCTAAACTTTTCGAAAAATTTTTTAAATCTATATTTTTTGTATATGTGCTTTGTCCTCCAACAGAATCGTGGATATTATTATTTAATAGAATATATTTTAAATTCTTTTCAGCAAAAGTTCCTAGTGTTTTTATTGCTCCTAAATGCATTAAAAAAGATCCATCACCATCAATACAGATTATCTTTTTTTTACTTTGTAATGAATAACCAAAAGCTACAGAAGAGGTGTGGCCCATACCACCAACCATATAAAAATCTTTACTTTTTTTATAGTTATATTTTTGTCTTATGTACATTAATTCTCTTGAGTTAAAACCTGTGCTTGAGATAATTTTTGTATTTGACTTTATATTTTCTAACAGTGTCTTGAAAAACAACTCTTTATCTAAATTAAAATAATCTTTTTTCTTTATTATTTTTTTGCTTTTTTCTAAGGTTCCATTTTCAATTAAACAAGCAACTATAGATTTATTTTTTTTTGCAATTTTAATTTGTTTGTCAAATTTTTTAAGATCTTTATTTGATCTAATTATAGTGTATTTAATATTTAATAGTTTTAAGATTTTTTCAGTAATTTTTCCTTTTACATTATGTTGAGGCTCATCTTTTAATCTCGGAGAACCTCTCCATCCTATAATAAGAATCAATGGTATAGAGTAGACTTTATGATGAGCTATTGAAATTAATGGATTTAAAGCATTTGAAAGACCGGAGTTTTGCATATAAACACAAGGAATTTTTTTGGTTGAGAGATAGTGTCCAATTCCTATTGATACTGCTGATCCTTCATTTGTAGCAATTATATGTGTCTTTTTTTTTTTATTTTGTAAAAAAACAGAAAGTTCTTTTAAAACACTGTCTGGTACACCTGTAAAAAAGTTACTATTATTTTTTTTAAGAATATTGATTAAAGAACTAATCTTAATCATTTTTTATAAGGTTAATGATTTCTTTTATCGGTATTATCTTTTTATCAATTTCAAAAGCCCTTCTTTTTTGTAAAATTGTTTTTGCAGCATTTTGCATGGCTGGATAAGCAGCTCTCAAAAGTTGATTTGCATAAATAACTAATTTAAAACCATTCCTAATTAAATCTTTTTCATAAACTTTTGAATAAGTTGATGGAACTGAAACTAGAGGTATATAATATTTGCTTTTTTTAAAAGCATTTGCAAAAGAAAAAATCTCAGCTGGAGTTTTTTCTTTACTGTGAATTAATATTGCATCAGCACCAGCTTTTGAATAAATCTCTGCTCTATATAAAGCATCTTTTAATCCTTTTCCTAAAATAAAACTCTCGATTCTTGCTATTACAAGAAAATCATTTGATCTTCTTGCCGAACAAATTTTTTTAATTTTTTTTGCAAAAGTTTGGGGTTTATCTTGTTGTGTGTCACTCTGATTTTTAAATAGAGAATTTTTCTTTAATCCTATTTTATCTTCCATAATAATGGCAGAGACACCAGATCTTTCCAGAGATCTAATCAAAAATGGTAAATGTTCAAGTTGTCCTCCATTATCAGCATCGAAAACTAATGGTTTTGTAGTCACATCCATCATATCATTTAATGATGAAACACGAGCTGAAAAATCTAATGATGAGTTATCAGGTTTTCCCTTAGTTGCGGAGTCAGTTAAACTTGATGACCACATCCCATCAAACTCAACAGAGGAATTTTTATTTAAAATTTTAAGGTTTTCAATAATAAGACCTGTCAATGAATTATGTGACTCTAAGATCCTTACAATTTTTTTTGATAACATTAGTCTTTTTAGTCTTGAAATTCGGTTTTCAGGTAAAGTGGCAATTTCTAAAATTTTATTTTTAATTTTAGAAGATGAAATATTTTTTGTATATCTAGGTTCTATCAATTTTCCTGACCACTTTTTTAATGTTTTGATAACTTTTGTTCTTATTCTTTTTCTATTATCATATTTCCAATCATCTCCATGAACCAAGTAATCTGGTTTAATTTTATTTAAATTGTTGATGTAATCATCTGTTGTCTGTGGAACAACTTTTGAAACATATTTTAAATTTTTTACTAACAATTCTCTATTTTTATAATTAAGAATTGGAATAGATTTGTATGAGGCAATAGCCTCATCGGTCAAAAGTCCAACAATAACCTCACCATACTTTTGTGCTATTTTAAGTATATTTATATGACCTTCGTGTAAAAAATCTACAGCAAGAGGAACATAAACTTTTTTTTTAAATTTTTTCATATAATGATTTTTTTAATTTTGATGAAGAAATGCCCCTAGTATATGGAAATTCTAATACTTTACCACTCCATTTTTTCATAGTTTTTATCAATCTTAATCTAACATTTGATTGAATATTTTTTTTCCAATCAGTGCCGTGAACAAAATAATCAAATTTATAAAACTTAGAATACTCAACATATTTAAGTCCATCTATTGGGATAATTTTATCAATACATTTTATTTGGGACAATATTTTTTTTCTATTTGAGAATTTAATTAAAGGTTTCCTTTTTTTATATCTTTTAATACCATTATCTGTCATTAAACCTACGATTACGGTACCATATTTTTTTGCTTTTAATAGAATATTTATATGCCCATAATGAAATAAATCTGCTGCCATTGGCACAAAAACAAAGGGTCTTGGAAAATTTTTTAAAGACTTCATTTTAAAATAACTAAATCATTTTATATATATTTTATAAAAAAAAGCTATATAAATAGATGATGGTCTCAAATATTAAACTTAGAAAAGTATTGAATGATTTAAAAAGACGTCCTGAAGATGCAGCAAAAGATTTAAAAATAAGTGTAACAAAAATTAATAATATTCTTTCAAATAAATCTAAACTTGATTTTAAGACAATTAGTCGTGCAGTAAAAATATGGCCAATAAATTATGGAGATTTTTTTTCTTTTTATGATGATGCGAAACTAGGTTTTAAAATTATGAGACATAATGAGTCAGAAAAATCAAAACGTATTATGAAAAGAGGAGGCAAACCATATTATTTATATAAAGATACAGTTATGAGTAAATTATCACCGTTTAGACCTGAATTGATTACCGAATTAGAAGTAGTTGCAAATGATAGTCCTAAAAATTCTAAAGTTAGATTTAATAATGGTCATTTTCTTCATCAATTTACCTATTTTATAGGTCCGGTAAATTTTTATTATATTGAAAAAAATAGAAAAAAAGTTGCAAAAATGAACACTGGAGACTCTATGTATATTAGCCCGTATGTTTGTCACTCATTTACAACAAGAAAAAATAAAAAAAAGTTGTTAGGAAAAATTTTGGCATTAACATATTCAGATAAGCTTGATAATGAAACTTTAAATGAAATAACAGCTCTAGGTTTTAATATCACAAAAAAATACAAGATAAATTTAAAAGATCATAAAACCGCATTTTGGTCAAACATAGAAAATTTTTTTAAAAATTCATCTATAACATTTAAAGAATTTAAAAGAAATACTTCAATAGATTTAGATAAAATAAAAAAATCAAAAAAAATACCTTCAGAAAAAATAATTAAAAAAATCTCACATAATTTAAAATTAAATTATCGAGATTTATTCCCACCAAATAATACTTTGGAAGTAAAAATACAAAAATATTCTAATTGTAAAAATTGGTTTTATCCTTCAATGAAGAAGAAAGATTATTTATTCAAAGAACTCACTAATATACCTCAATTACCTTTTTCAAGAGGCTATGAATTAACTTTACTAAATGAAAAAAAACATAAAAGTTTTTTAGATGTGCCATCTCATCAGTACATTTATAATTTAGGAACTACTAAAATCAATTTCATTATAAATGGAAAAAAAGGCTATCTTAACCCATCTGACTCCATCTATATAAAACCAAATAATAAACATATTTTTTATAAAAAAGGTAAATTGTTGATTTTAAGACTTGGAGGAAGGATATCTGGTGATAGTTTGTATCAACTATCTATGATATCAGAAAAAAATCTGAAAAAAACTATTGATGACAATAGACCTTGGTTTAACAAATAAATTTATCTAATTAAATATTTTGGAAAAATTATCATCAAAAAATTTTACTGTTTTTCCATAATTATAAAAATTTTCATTCAAAAATTTGTCAATTTCATTTTTTTTAAATTCTAATATAGATTTATTGATTACATAATTAATGTTATTAATTTGATCGGTATAAATTTTGTAACCAAATTTGTTTTTAACTAAGTCATCGATTGTGTTTAAATTTTTATACATATCAAATTTTTCATTATGTATTTTATCAAACTCACCATAGTAAATAGCGGGCCTTTTAAATATTAACATATATTCTATTGATATACCTGAATTATCAGTAATTAAGCATTTGGCTTTTGTAAGTGCTTCGAAATTACCAGCAAAATCATCAAAAATAAAATTATCACCATGAAATTTTTTTTTATAAAAACTCATTAATTTTTTTGATCTTTTAATGGTTTCAGGATGTGGTCTAAATCTCACCTTATGTCCATCGTCTAATAGTTTTTCTATAATTTTTTCAAAATCTTCATTAATAAAATTTTTTTTATCTTTATTCCATGACGGAGCAACTAGAATCTCATTATTATCTGAATTAATTTTATCAATTTTTCTTGTTAAATAATCAAAGTAAAAAAAACCAGTTTTAATTAATCTTTTTTTTTTTAAATTTTCAATTGATTCTCTTTGTTGAATTTCTCTTATTTGATAATCTCCATTACATAATATTGTATCATAATTATCAAAAGCAGCTGAGGTATAAATTTTAGTAGTACTTACAGCACCATGAAAATAATAGATATAATTCTTAACAAACTTATTTTTTTTTATTATTGAGTTATTCAAATCTGTCAAAGTCATAAACAAATTTTCAACGGAAACGCTGGTGAAGAAATATTGTAATAAAAATCCACTACTAATATGAACATTTATTACATCTAAATTATTAATCTTATCTTCTGCATCAGAGGAAACATAATAAACTTCGCCAGGAAATTTTTTGGCTAAATATTCAATAATTAAATATCCAAATTTTAGATATGATTTGCTCTCAGAATAAAATAAAAATTTTGGTTTTATTTGATTAATTTTATTTATGGTTTTAAATATAAGAAAAAATTCTTTAATTTTTTTCAACATATATCATCTATATTTATTTACCTTATTCTCCCATAAGCATCTTCGTATCTTATTATATCAGTTTCCTTCAAAATTGATCCTACCTGAGCTTCAATAATTTTTACTGGTTTTTTATAAGGATTTTCTATTCTATGAACAGCACCTAATGGAATAAAGATGGTTTCATCAGGTTTCATTGTAAAATATTTCTTATTTAAGGTAATTTTAGGTTTACCATGAGTAACTACCCAGTGCTCAGCCCTATGATGATGTTTTTGAAGGCTTAGTATACCTTTTGGTTTTACATATAATTCTTTAATCAAGAATTCTTTACCATTAAATAAATTAACATAACTACCCCAAGGTCTGTGGAATACATTTTTCTTTTTAAAATAATGTCTCTTATTTCGTCCATACATCTTACAGATTTCTTTCCAAGATCCTAAATCAGACCAAGGAATATCTAATTTAATCGCATTAATTTCCTTTGTTTTTTCTAATATTGCATAGTCAAAAGACTTAGCTGTTGCTTTGGTAAACGCTTGTTTGTTTAAATAATACACATTACTTTTATATTTTGCTTTTGTTACAGCTTTGTTACAGCTTCGGTAAATATTTGGTTGGTATTTCTTAAAATTATTAATAATTGAATCTTTTCTTAAATAAAACATTCCAGAATTCCAATAGCCTTTTTTACTAATTATTTGTTTAGCTTTTGTCTCTTTAGGTTTTTCTACAAATTTAGATACTTTGGTATTTTTTGTTAAAAAATAACCAAATTCGCTTGAGGGCATTTTAGGTTTGATCCCAAAAATAAAGATATTATTTTGAGTTAATTTCTTTTGGTTTTTTTTAATAGCTTTATTGAATAAACCAACCTTCTCTATTAAATGATCAGCTGCTAAAAACATTAATGGTTGTTCGTTTGAAATATCCTTTATTAATGCCGTACTTAATATAGCTGGTGCGGTATTTCTTTTTGCTGGCTCTAAAACTATCTTGAATTGTCTTATTTTGTGTTTCTTTAAGTGTTGTTTAACTTGTTTTAGATATTTTGCATTAGTACTTATAATTGGAGCATCAAATATAGATGCTTTAACTCTCTCTAAAGTTTTGCCTAATAAAGTCCAATTACCAAAATCTATAAACTGTTTAGCTTGATGTTTTTTGGCATTCGGCCAAAGTCTGGTTCCTGCTCCACCACATAAGATGACTGGGCGAATTTTCATTAAATTTTTGAGTAATCCTTAACTTCTTTTTTCTTACCTGGATGTGTAGGTGCACCCAAATAAGCAGGTCCGACAGTTTGAGCATATTTCCAAAGTGTTCCTGATCCAAAATCAGATTTTCTAGCCTTCCATTTTCTTTTTCTTGAAGCTAATTGAGCTCTGGTTAATCTAACATTTATTGTTCCTTTTTTAGCATCGATATCAATCGTATCTCCATTACGTAAAAGCGCTATAGGGCCACCTAAAGCTGCCTCTGGACCAACATGTCCTACACAAAAACCTCTTGTTGCTCCTGAAAACCTTCCATCAGTTATTAGTGCAACTTTTTCTCCTTTACCTTGGCCATAAATCGCACCAGTGGTTGATAACATTTCTCTCATTCCTGGTCCACCAACTGGTCCTTCATATCTAATAATAATTACATCACCATCTTTATATTTTCTACTTTGAACTGCTTTCATTGCGCTTTCTTCATTATCAAAGCATCTTGCTCTTCCAGTAAATTGAAGTTTTTTAAGTCCAGCGATTTTAACAATTCCACCTTCAGGTGCTAAATTACCTTTTAATCCTACAACACCTCCATCTGGCGACAAAGGTCTATTGTAAGCTCTTAAAACTTTTTGTTTTGGATTAAACTTTATTCCTTTTAAATTTTCTTTCATTGTTTTTCCTGTAACTGTCATACAGTTTCCATGAATGTATCCACCATCATAAAGAGTTTTTAAAAGCATAGGTACACCACCAGCTAACCACATATCTTTTGCAACATATTTTCCACCTGGTTTTAAATCAGCAAGATAAGGTGTTCTTTTAAATATTTTTGCAACATCCATTAAATCAAATTTAATTCCAGCTTCGTTTGCAATTGCTGGTAAATGTAGTGCAGCATTTGTTGATCCACCAGTTGCAGCAACAATCGTTGCAGCATTTTCTAATGCCTTTCTGGTAACAATATCTCTTGGTTTTATTTTTTTTGCCAATAATTCCATTACCATACGACCACTTGCTTTTGCATACTTATCTCGTTCTTCATATGGTGCTGGTGTTCCAGCTGAATAAGGTAGTGCTAAACCAATGGCCTCTGATACACAAGCCATAGTGTTTGCAGTAAATTGACCACCACAAGCGCCTGCAGTTGGACAAGCAACTAACTCTAATTTTCTTAATTCTTTTGCAGACATTTGACCTGAAGAATGTTTTCCAACTGCTTCAAAAACGTCCACAACAGTTACATCTTTACCTTTGTATTTACCTGGAAGTATTGATCCTCCATAAATAAAAACACTTGGAACATTTAATCGAACCATTGACATCATTAAACCAGGCAAAGATTTATCACAACCTGCGATACCTACTAGGGCATCA
This sequence comes from uncultured Pelagibacteraceae bacterium, assembly GCA_902579985.1. Taxonomy (GTDB): domain Bacteria; phylum Pseudomonadota; class Alphaproteobacteria; order Pelagibacterales; family Pelagibacteraceae; genus Pelagibacter. Next base: position 27,797 of record CACHIV010000002.1, read on the forward strand.
TAACAATGCCCTCTTACAGTTAATTCAGCACTATCTGCAATTACTTCTCTGGAGATTAATGAGGATTTCATCCCTTCATGACCCATAGCTATACCATCGGTAACTGTAATAGTACAAAATTCTCTTGGTGTTCCTCCAGATGCTCTCACACCTTTTTTAACTGATTGAGCTTGTCTCATTAAAGCAATGTTACATGGGGCAGCTTCGTTCCAAGTAGATACAACTCCTACAAAAGGTTTGGAAACATCTTTTTCGGTTTCTCCCATAGCATAATAAAAAGATCTATGTGGAGCTCTATCCGCACCTAGAGATGTATGTCTACTTGGTAATTTTTTTTTGTTAAACTTCCGCATTATAAATTTTTAATAGTTAATGATATTTTTTTGATATCATCTTTTAAATTAATATAGTTAGTTTTTTCTTGTTCAACAATATTTTTTGGTGCTCTATCCGTAAATCCTTTGTTAGATAATCGTTGAGATAACTTACCCATTTCTTCTTCATATTTATTCTTTCTTTTAATTAAGTTTTCTTTTATTAGATTTAAATCAATATTTTCATCAAAATATATCTTAAATATGTCACCAGATATAACTAGTGTAGCAGAAGGCTTTTGTTGATCTTTATCAAAGAAATTGTTGATACGACCAAGTTTTTTAAGAATTATTTCATTATTGTTCATCAAAGATTTGTTTTTTTTGGTAATTTTATTTATTGAAATATCAATAAATGAACCAGGACTTACATTTAATTCATTTTTGAAAGATCTTAATTCTGAAATAATGTTAATGATTTTCTCCACATCATTCATAGATTGATCTTTCTTAAATTTTCCAGTTGGCCAGTTAGCATGCATAAGGAAATTCTTATTTGACCTATCAAATTTGTTTTTTAACCAAATTTTCTCTGTAACAAAAGGTATAAATGGATGAAGTATAATTAGTATTTGTTTGAATATATAGGCAGATACTTCTTTTACTTCTTTTTTAGCTTTTTCATTGTCGGAAAATAAAATAGTTTTTGAAAGTTCGATGTACCAATCACAATATGAATGCCAAGCAAATTGGTAAGCATTTTTAGCGGCCTCGTCAAATCGATAATCTTTAAGATTTTTTTCAATCTTATCTTTTGTTTGAAGAAGTTCAGAATAAATCCATTTATTAATATTTAATGTAGTTTTAGGTGCTTTATCAATTTTACCAAAATCACATTCATTGGTTATTAAAAAGTTGTTAGCATTCCATAATTTATTTAAAAAGTTTCTATATCCTTTAACCCTATCTTCAGAAAGTTTAACATCAGTTCCTGGTGATGCCATTGAAAGAAGTGTAAACCTTAAAGCATCTGCGCTATATTTATTTATTAAATCTAAAGGATCAATGACATTTCCTTTTGACTTAGACATCTTTTGACCTTTTTCATCTCTAACTAAAGCATGAACATAAATATCTCTAAATGGTTCTTTGTTTAGAAACTCCATTCCAAACATCATCATTCTAGCAACCCAAAAAAAGATAATATCAAAACCAGTAACTAAAACAGTTGTAGGATAAAATTTTTTAACGAAATCTTTTTTATCAGGCCAACCAAGTGTAGCAAATGGCCATAGTCCAGATGAAAACCAAGTATCTAAAACATCTTGATCTCTAACTAAACTTACTTCCTTTTTATAAAATTTTTTTGCTTGTTTTTTTGCGTCACTTTCATTTATAGCAACAAATATTTTTTTATCTGGTCCATACCATGCTGGTATTTGATGGCCCCACCAAAGTTGTCTGGAAATACACCAGGGCTCAATATTATTCATCCACTGAAAATAAGTTTTAGACCAATTAGCTGGAAAGAAATTTGTTTTTTTAGATTTAACTATTTTTTTTGCCTTAACTGATAATTTTTTTGCATTTACAAACCATTGCTCCGTTAAGAAAGGTTCAATAATTGAATTTGATCTATCGCCATATGGCACTTTATTTTCAATATTTTCTTCTTTAACAAAAAAATCTTTTTCTTTTAATTCATCTAATATTTTTTTTCGTGCTTCAAATCTATCTAAACCAATGTAATCGTCAGGTGCATTTTTGTTAATTTTGCCTTCCTCAGTAAAAATATTTATAATATCTAATTTGTTTCTTTGACCTACATCATAATCATTAAAATCATGTGCTGGAGTAATTTTTAAGGCACCCGTTCCCTGATCTGGATCAGCATAATTATCTTTTATAATTTTAATTTTTCTTCCTACTATTGGAATTGTGACAATTTTACCTACATACTTTTTATATCTTTTGTCTTTTGGGTTTACAGCAACAGCTGTATCTCCAAGCATAGTTTCAGGTCTTGTGGTTGCTATTGTAATAAATTCAGTTGAATTAACTATTGGGTATCTAATGTAATAAATTTTTGAATTTACTTCTCTTTGATCTACTTCTAAATCAGATATAGCTGTTTTGAGCACGGTGTCCCAATTAACTAATTTCTCAGCTTTATAAATTAATTTCTTTTTATAGAGTTCAATAAAAACCTTTATTACGGATTTTGATAGGTTCTCATCCATTGTAAACGCATTTCGAGACCAATCGCAAGAACATCCTAATTTTTTAAGTTGATTTATAATTATGTCACCATATTGATTTTTCCATTCCCAAACTTTTTGAGTAAATTTTTCCCTACCTAAATCATTTTTATTTAAATTTTCTTTTTCAAGTTTTTTTTCGACTAAAGCTTGTGTAGCAATTCCCGCATGATCAGTTCCTGGTTGCCACAAAGTTTCATAGTTATTCATTCTGTAAAAGCGAACTAATAGATCTTGTATAGAATTATTTAAGGCATGACCCATGTGTAAGCTTCCAGTAACATTAGGTGGTGGAATTACAATTGAAAATTTTTTTGAATTTTTTTTTGGTTTAAATAGCTCGTTTTTTTCCCAATAAGAATAAATATTATCTTCTACTTCTAAATGTATATATTTATTGCTATCCATGGGTGTAAGTAGTTTATAATTTAATAATTTAAATTAACAATAATCAAATTGAAACGTTATTTAATAGACTAATCAATAATATTTTATATATAAAGGGTACCCAATCGTATAATATAAGATCTATTGGCATCGTGGCGGAATGGTTACGCAGAGGATTGCAAATCCTTCTATCCCAGTTCGATTCTGGGCGATGCCTCCAAAAAAAATTCTTGTTTTAGTTTGAAAAAAAAGTAAGTTCAGTTTTTAATATTCCTCGGTAGCTCAGTTGGTAGAGCAGTTGACTGTTAATCAATTGGTCGCAGGTTCGAGTCCTGCCCGAGGAGCCAAAAAATTTAATTTATATAATTATCCAGTTTTAGAAATTACAGTATTTTGTAATTGTAAAGATTTACTGAATTTTATTTTTTGATCATTAGAAAGTTCCTTATACAATTTTGCTAAAAAATTATAATTAATATTCATATGACCTTCATTTAATTTTTCCAAGTTTATTGCGTATTCAGAAAAGTCTTCAAAAAAATAATTAACAGGAACTTTCAAATAATTTGCTAATTGTAGTAATCTTATAGAACTTACTCCATTAGTTCCCTTTTCATATTTTTGTATTTGCTGAAATGTTACGTTGATTGCTTTTGCGACCTTTGTCTGAGTTAATCCTAAAGCTAGTCTTCTTAGTTTTAACTTATTACCCAAATGTTTATTAAAGTTATCTTCCATTAAGACCCCTCTTAAATGTTTTATTTAAACAGTATTCAACATATATTTTAAGGTTATCGCAACCTAAAAATTTATTTTATTTTCGTGGAATACTTAGAAAAATGAAATCGTGTCAAGTGATTAAATTCAAATAAATTTAAATAATTCCCTTGAAATAACTAATAAAAATTCAATCTATAATATCTGACTTAAAAAAAGCTTAGTTCTATCACTTTTTGGATTAGCAAAAAACTCTTTAGTTTCAGCTCTTTCAACTATCATTCCTTCATCCATAAATACAACTTCATCAGCTACTTCTTTAGCAAAACCCATTTCATGCGTAACAACTATCATTGTCATTCCACCTTTAGCTAGACTTACCATAGCATCTAGCACTTCTTTAATCATTTCTGGATCTAAAGCAGATGTGGGTTCATCAAATAACATTATTTTAGGCTCCATGCATAATGCTCGTGCAATTGCACATCTTTGTTGTTGACCACCTGACAATTGGCCTGGAAATTTACTAGCTTGATCATCAATTTGAACTTTTTTTAATTGATTAAGTGCTAACTCTTCAGCATGTTTTTTTGGCATTTTTTTTACCCATATTGGTGCAAGTGTGCAATTATCTAAAATTGATAAATGTGGAAATAGATTGAACTGTTGAAATACCATTCCAACATTTGCTCTAATATTTTCTATATCTTTTGTGTTTTCTGATAATTCATTACCATCTACAACTATAGTGCCCTCTTGATGTTCTTCTAATCTATTAATGCATCTTATAAGAGTTGATTTACCAGATCCTGAAGGTCCACAAACTACAATTTTTTTATTTGGCTCTACATCAAAATTAATATTCTTTAAAACTTGAAAATCTCCAAACCATTTATTCATATTATGAATCTTTATTATTGAGTCAGTCATTTTATCTTTCAGTTTTATATTTTTCTTCTAAATTATAACTATATTTACTCATAGCATAACAAATTATCCAGAAAATTATAGAAGCAAAAACATATCCTTCCATTGCAAAACCTAACCATTCTGGGTTTGTTTTGGCTAATGCTAACATGCCAGCTAATTCTGCTAATCCTACAACAAAGATTAATGGAGTATCTTTAACTAAAGCTAAAAAAGTATTAGCAATACCTGGAATAACTAATTTTAAGGCTTGAGGCAAAATAACAAATATATGCATTTTCCAATAACCCATACCTAAAGATTTAGCGGCATCATATTGACCTCTTGGCAATGCTTGCAAACCACCTCTTATAACTTCAGCACAGTAAGCAGCCTCAAAAAGAGTAATAGCTATTATGACTCTAACAAGTTTATCCATGAAAAAATCTTCTGGCAAAAACATTGGAAACATTACCGATGACATAAATAAGACTGTTATTAAAGGAACGCCCCTCCAAAACTCTATATAACCTATAGAAATATACCTTATTGTTGGTAAAGTTGATCTTCTACCTAATGCTAATACCATGCCTAAAGGAAAACAAAATATTAAACAAAAAAAGGAAACAATAAATGTTAATGATAATCCTCCCCAAGCACCTGTTTCTACCCATTCTAATCCAAAAGCTCCCCCAGATATCAAATAGTATATTATCAAAAAAGCAATAATTGGATATATTATAACATAATATAATGCTAAATATTTTTTCAATTTTTCTTTTGCAAATAGACCCAGCATTCCAAGAGCTATAACTAGTATGAATGCAACATTAACTCTCCAATGTAATTCATTTGGATACATTCCATACATAAATCTTTTAAACCAAACTTTTATATATGTCCAACATGCGCCAGTTCCTGTACATGCATCCCTACTATCACCTGCAATATTTGCATCAAATACCATCCAGCTCATTGATGGTGGTATTGCTTTAATTATTAAAAAAATAATTAATAAAGTTAAAACAGCATTAAAATTTGAAGTATTTACATTTTTATTTAAAATATCTAAATGCTTTATTCCGGTATAATCTGCTCTTATTAAATAAAATCCGATTGTACCCAAAATTAATGGTAAAAAAAGGCTAATTGATCCTGGAAAGAAACCAGTTAGGTTTAATTGAAAAAATGAGTTTAAAAAAACATCAATAAAACTGATTAAAACCAATGAGGATCCTAAATAAAGATTTGTCATAGATTTTTGAATAATCATTGTTATTTTTCCTTAATCTCAATTTTCTTATTATACCAATTCATTAATGCTGCTATTGCTAAGCTTAATGACAAGTAAGTAAGCATAGTTATCGACACAATTTCAATAGCTTTACCAGTTTGCATCAATGCAGTTCCTGCAAATACTAAAACTAAATCTGGATAGGCTATAGCAGCTGCAAGAGACGAATTTTTTGTTAAATTTAAATATTGGTTAGTTGTTGGTGGAATTATTATTCTTAATGCTTGAGGCATAACAACTAATTTTAAAACTTGATTAGTATTTAAACCAATAGAAGCTGCAGCTTCCTTTTGACCTTTACTAATACCTTGGATTCCCGCTCTTACACATTCAGCAACAAATGTAGCTGTATAGAGTGATAAAGCTAAAGTTAGTGCTATAAGTTCTGGTGGAAGTCCAATTCCTCCCACATAAGTAAATGAAGTTGCTGATAATTGTTCTATAACTGGTAATTCAAAATTTAGAGTAACTCCTCCTATAATAAACGATAAAAGCGGAAGTATTATTATTAAGCCCAAAGAAATATAAAATACCGGTAATTGTTTACCTTCATTTTCCTGTAATTTTCTTGCATAAGTTTTAATAATTATAATACCAATAAAGGCTAATATTAATGAATAAAGAAATATATTTAAATTATTCCAAATCATAGCAGGGATATAAAATCCTTTTATAGTTAAAAAAGAAATACCTAATAATGGTTCAGCATCTTGTGGCAATGGTAAAGCTCTAAGGGCAGCGTAATACCAAAAAAATATTTGTAATAATAAAGGTATATTTCTAAAAAACTCCACATACCAAGCTGCGGCATTTCTAATTAAATAATTCGGAGATAGTCTAGCAACTCCAACTATTACACCTAAGATAGTACATAATATGATTCCTAAAGATGCTACTAATAAAGTATTTAGTAGTGCTGCAACATATGCCCACCAATAAGGATCTAAGCCATCATACTCTACTAAGCTAAATTGTATATCAAAAGATGCTTCTTGTTTTAGAAAACCAAAACCAAAATCTATACCTCTATTGTCCATGTTAACTTGTGCATTAAAGGTAAAAAATCCAAGAATTAAGACAACAAATAATAAAGTTAGAATTTGAGGTAATATTTTTTTAATTTTATTATTCATTTATATGATACTAAAAAAAAGGGCTAGATAAATCTAGCCCTTTTTTACAATTTATTACTTAAAATTATCTTGATGGTGGAACGTATAAAATACCACCTTTAGTCCATAATTCATTTGGACCTCTGTCTGGTAAGATACCAGTGTCAGCTATATTTCTTTTATAGCTTTCACCGTAATTTCCAACTTGCTTGATTATTCTTAAGTTCCACTCGTTATCTAAACCGAATGCTGCACCCATTTCACCTTCAGCTCCAACTAATCTTTTGATAGCAGGATTATCTGAAGTTTTCATTGAATCAGCATTAGCAGAAGTAATACCATACTCCTCAGCTTCGATCATAGTATTTAAAGACCATCTTACGATATCTTCCCATACTGCATCACCTTGACGAACAACAGGACCTAAAGGTTCTTTTGAAATCGTTTCAGGTAAAACTACGTGTTCATCTGGATTGCTTAATTTAATTCTTTGAGCAGCTAAACCAGACTTATCAGTTGTGTAAGTATCACATCTTCCAGCATCGTATGCAGCTACAACCTCATCAGCTTTTTCAAAAGTTACTGGAGTATAAGAAATTCCTTTAGAATTAAAGAAGTCTCTCATATTTAGCTCAGTTGTTGTACCTAAGTTAGTACAAGCTGAGATACCATCTTTGAATTGGCTTGTTGAAGTAATACCAGAACTTTTTCTAACCATGAAACCTTGACCATCGTAGAAGTTGACTCCAACGAAAGTAAGTCCGATATCTGCATCTCTAGAAAGTGTCCAAGTTGTGTTTCTAGACAAGATATCAATCTCTCCAGAAGTTAGAGCTGTGAATCTTTCTTTAGCACTTAGTGGAGTAAACTTAACTTTGTTTGCATCACCTAGTACTGCAGCAGCTACTGCTCTACATACATCAACATCAACACCAGTCCAATTTCCAGCTGCATCAGCATTTGAAAATCCTGGTAGACCTTGAGATACACCACATCTTACAAAACCTTTTTTCTGAGTGTTTTTAAGAGTTTTAGATTTCTTTGCCATAGCTTCAGTTGAGAATGCAAAAAGCACAGCAACCATTGCTACGAAAGAAGTCAATTGTTTTACGTATTTAAACATTATTTATTCCTCTGTTTGTTTATTTGTTAACAAATAATTCAAATTATAATTTGAATTAGATTTATTATTCATCATTATCTAATTGTGATCAAAGAAAATATTAATATCTTTCTAAATAATTTTAACTATATGTAGTGTAAAATTTAATCTTAATTATATATATAGTGATGGCGCGCTCTGGAGGATTCGAACCTCCGACCCTCGGTTTAGAAAACCGATGCTCTATCCAGCTGAGCTAAGAGCGCAAAAAAATATTTATAACTATATTTATAATATTAATTTAATTTTTAAAAAGAAATTTTTTACATATTATCAACAATGTTAAAAGCTCTATCCTTCCAATAACCATAAAAAAAATAAGATAATATTTAGTAAAAAATTGTAAATTATTAAAACTGAAGTCATTTAATCCATACATAGATGAATTTACAGTATTCATAATTGTAAGAATAGATAGTTTAAAGGAATTTTCAAATTCAACGCCACTCAAAGTCAATAAACATGTTAAAAAAAATAAAGAAAATATAAAAATGATTATAGATAAAAAATATTTATAAACTTCATTTAATTCAAATGATTCCTTGGCAAATAAATGTTTATTAACAAAAATATTTTTTGGCTTACTATAAGATAATATTTCATTTATTGAGTATTTAAATAGTGAATAAATTTTTAAAAATCTTACTCCAGAACTTGTTGAAAAAAAAGATCCTCCAATAATCACTAAAATCAAAAAAATAAAGGATAAATTTTTAGAATTACTTTCGAAAGAAAAACCTATATTTGAAATACTACTTGTTAACGAAAAAAAGAGCTTAGAAAAATTATTATCAAAATTAAAAAAAGTAAAAAAAATAATTAATAATACTGAAAGATAAATTAATAAATAAATATCTTCACTAAAAAAATTTATATTACGATTTTTAGTAAATATTAAATTATAAATTAAAAAAATACTAAAAAAGGAGGTTAATAATAATAAAGAAGTAATAACTATCTGAGAATTATTTAATAGTATATTTGATAAATCATTTGTTGGTAAAAAACCACCAGATGAGATAATGGTCATGGCTAAATTTAGAGAATTAAATGACCTGATATTAAAAAAGTTTAAAGTTATAAATATGAATAAAGTTATTGAGGAATATAATAAAAAAATTTTTAAAGATTGTTTTAAAGTTTCTGCTTTATTGAAAGATATAAAATTAGTTAAAGATTTTTTAAAACTATTATCAAAAATATCAATTAATAAAATAATTGAAAATAAAAAATAAAGACCTCCAATCCATTGAGAGGAAGAACGCCAAATAATTAAACTTTGATCGATATGTTTAATATTATCAAAAATTGTAAATCCAGTAGAGGTAAAACCAGATATAGATTCAAAATATGCATTCAAAAAAGTTAAATTATATATACTGAAATAAAAAGGTATAGATATAATCAAAGGAAGAAAAAAATAACCTAAAATAATTGTTAAAATCTTTTCATAGATTGAAGTTTTTTTTTCATCATTATTTTTAGAATAATAAAAAATTATTGCAAACAATATTGATACGAAAAAAGTCCAAACATAAGTATTTAAATTAAGATAGAGATTTAAATAATATGAATATATAATATTAAGAAAAGATAAAATTGAAATTAAACCGCAAAAAATACTCAAATAAATGAGTTTAAAATATTTCATTTTATTATACTGCGCTTATACGAAACATATTTTCTACATCTTCTAAAAAATCTTTTTTAGCAAGAAAAACAACTATATCATCCTTTTTAAAAATAAAATTAGATCTGGGTATAATAACTTCTTCACCTCTAAGAACTGCACCAATTCTGATTTCATCTGGAAGATCTAAATTTTTTAATTCTTTATTGATCAATTCTGATGTGTCAATAATTTCAGCTTCAATAATTTCATATTCACCATTTAAGATACTATAAGCATTTTCAATTGTTCCTTTGTGAACATGTTTTAAAATACTAGAAACTGTATTCATTCTCGGATCAATTAGATCATCTATTTTTAATGAAGACTGAAGTAAAGAATAATTTGTTTTATTTATTAATGCCATTGTTCTTTTGTCATCTAATTCTTTTTTGTCTTTATTGAATTTTTCAACTAATACACTTACCATTAAATTGTCTTCATCATCATTTGTTAACGCTAATACAGTTTGAACTTCTTCAAGATTCGCCTCTAATAAAACTTCTTCATCAAGACCATCTCCATTAATTATAATTGTATTATTAAGTTCACCTGCAATGAATTCTGCTCTTTCTTTATTTTTTTCTATAATTTTGACTCTTGCAGAGTCAAAACTTTCCTCAAGATTTTTTGCTAAATTCAATCCAATATTACCACCTCCGATAATCAAAATTTTATTTGAGATTTTTTCATTATGACCAAAAGCATTTAATGTTTCTTGCATTTGAGATGCATTTATAGCGATATATGCTCTATCTTCTTTTAACATGACATCATTTTTTCTTAACACTAAAAACTTATCATTTCTTATAACACCCATAATATTTGAATCTAATTTTGGAAATTTCTTCGTAAGATCATTAAGTTTTATATTAATCAGTGGGCACTTTTCGTTTATTAATACTTCAAGTAATCTAATTTTATTTTTTGCAAAAGGAACATTATCTAAGGCACCTGGTGCTTCTAATTTCCTTTGTAATGATTTAGCAATTTCAATCTCTGGAGAAATAATAACATCAATAGGAAGATTTTCTTTACTATATACTTTTGTAAATTTTGGATTAAGATAATCTTGAGATCTAATTCGTGCAATCTTTTTTTGAACTTTGAAAATTGAAAAAGCAATTTGACATATCAACATATTTATTTCGTCATTTCTTGTAACAGCTATAATCATGTCTGCTTCAGAAGCATTAGCTTTTTCAAGTATAGAAGGATATGTGGCTTTACCAACTATTGCTTTTACATCTAAACTTTCGTTAATCTTTTTAATATCATCACTAGACTGATCAACTACAGTAATAGAATGACCCTGTTCACCCAAAATTTTTGCTATTGTAAAACCAACTCTTCCGGCACCACAAACAATTATATTCATTTAATTTAATTCTTTAATTCCTAAACCCTTAAGTTTTCTATGTAAGGCTGATCTTTCCATGCCTATAAAATCAGCTGTTTTAGATATATTTCCATTAAATTTTTTCAATTGAGTAGTTAAATACTCTTTTTCAAAATTTTCTCTAGCTTCTTTTAATGGCACAGATAAAGAGTTTTTTGATGGTTCATCTTTAATATCAGCTGTTTTTAATGACTCTTTAATTATAAGAGAAATTTTGTTTGAATTGTCTGGGGACAAAATTGCTATTCTTTCTATCAAATTTCTAAGTTCTCTAACATTACCTGGCCATTCATAATTTAATAAATAATTATCATTGGAATCAATATTTAATTTTTTTAAATTATAATTTTTTGAAATTTTTTCAGAAAAATATTCAATTAAATATGGAATATCAGAAACTCTATTTCTAAGTGGTTCTACATTAATCTCAAAAACATTAAGTCTATGATAAAGATCTTCTCTAAAATTACCAATTTCTATTTCATGTTTTATATCTTTACTAGAAGAGCATATAATTCTAACATCAACTTTAATATCGTGATCACCATTAATTCTCTTGAATTTTTGATCAATCAAAACACGTAAAATTTTAGATTGTGTTTCAAGTGGGATTTCTGAAATTTCATCTATCAAGAGAATCCCACCAGATGATTTTTCTAAAGCTCCATAAGAAATTGCACCATTATTTTTTTCTTCACCAAATAATTCTAGTTCATATTTTTCTATATCTAATAAAGCACCATTTAAAATTACAAAAGGACCTTTTTGTCGTTTAGATTCTTTATGAATTTTTCTTGCTATTAATTCTTTTCCAGATCCAGTTGGTCCATTTATAAAAATTCTGCTTTCTGAAATTGAAATTTTATCAATTTGTTCTTTAATGTTTTTAATATTTTCACTTTGACCAATTAATTCATATGAATAAAAAAGTTTATTTTCAAATTCCTTATTTTTATTCTTTAAATTAATATTTTCTACAGCCCGGTTAACAAAATTTAATAATCTTTCCTGGTTAAATGGTTTTTCAATAAACTCAAATGCACCAGCCTTTAGAGCTTTAATTGCCATTTCAACATTAGCATGACCTGTGATTGTAATAACAGGAATATTTTTATCTTTTCTTTTAATGTGTGATAAAAGTTCTAATCCATCATTATCACCTTTATCCAATTTAACATCTATAATTGCTACATCTGGAAGTTTTTTATCAATTTCATTTAATGCTTGATTATAATTCGCTGCTAATCTTGTTTTGTAACCTGCTTCTTTAATCAAATCATTTATAATGTTTCTAATATCAGTATTATCATCTATTATTAATATTTCTGTACTCATTATCTTACAAAATTTATCTGAATTTTTGCACCATCTTGAATTGGAATAAAGTTTATTGAACCATTATGATCATTTATAATTTTATTAACAATTGCTAAACCTAAACCTGTACCTTTTTTTTTGGTTGTAAAATATGGATCTAATATATTTTTAATGTTTTTAGAAAATATTTCAAAACCTAAGCCATTGTCAATAATAATAAAATCTATATTTGATTCTTTATTTTTCAATTTGATCTCTATTTTACCATTAAAACTATTATTTTTATTACGCTTTTCTTGAATACTTTCAATAGAATTTTTAATCAAATTAAAAAAAACTCTACTTAATTGCTCATAATCTGAATTTAATATTGTTTTTTCACTGTCATAATTAAAATCAATTGAAATATCTGAATCTAATTCTTTTATTAAATTAATATTTTCATTAATTATAGAAACTAAATTATTATCTTTAAGTATTGGTTTTGGCATTCTAGCAAAATCTGAAAATTCATTTACTAAATTTTCAATTTGTTTTATTTGTTTAGTTATAATCTTTAAACCTTTATTAAATTTGTTATCATCTTGAGTTTCAACATTTTTTGAATATTCATTTTTTAATTTATCTAATGTTAATTGTATTGGAGTGAGTGGATTTTTTATTTCATGTGCTAATTTTCTTGCAAGATTTTCCCATGCTTCATGTCTTTCATTAATAATTAATTTATTTTGTTGAGTTTTCAATTTTTCAGTCATTAGATTAAAATTTTTATTTAAAATCTCCATATCTTTGTCTGATTTTATTTCTGGAACTTTAGTATCTAAATTTCCCATTCCAATATTTGATGATGCAATAATTAAATTATTTATAGATCTAAAGAATCTTGATGAAAATCTTATTGCAATAGATATTGATAAAAATAACAATAATGAAACTACAACAAGATAAATAAATGCAAAAGAAATTTTAATTCCAGTTTGTTTATTTAAAACTGTATAGTAAAAATTAAGAGCTTCTTCTGACTCAATTAAATATTGTGAAATCTTTTGATCTAAATATTTAACTATATATAAATATTTATCATCAAAATTTTCAAGTTTTATAATTGAAGCAGACTGATTTTTGTAAGCATTTATAATTTTAAGTGGTCGTTTGTCATTTGAAACCATCTCAAGTGCATCTTTTAATGGGGGGCGATATAAATCTATGTCCTGCAATGTGCTTAAGAAAAGATTTCCATTTATATCAATAATATGTACTTCATCCATACCACGAATTAATTTTTGAGTATTAAGAAAACTTTTAAATTGATTTATATTCATTTTTAAAAAATTAGCACTTTTGTTTAAATCATAAGCTATTAAGATAATTTCTGATTGAGTCTTCGTTCTAACTTCTTCTGTATAACTTTTTGCAACTTCATAAGAATTGTTTACAGCTGTTGTGATTTTTTTATCTAAATACTTATCAAGTGCAAAAGATAAAAGGAATAAAGAAAATAGTGAAATTAATATTGATGGTATTAAAGTAAATAAAGCAAAAAATGTTATATACTTTCTATTGGCTCTGGCACCACTTATATCAATATCAATCTTTAGAGAGCTTTTAACTTCTTTAAAAATCATTAAGAAAAGAAGAAGTAATAATCCTATATTTCCAATTAAAAGAATTTGAAGATTCTTATCACTTAATTTAACAAAACCTTTATCAATAAAGGTTAAAAATGTTATAAATCCCAATAACAAAGTTATTAAAAATATTATAGTTATAAAAATATTTTTTTTGATAAAATCAATCATTGTGAGATAAGTAGACTAATATATATTTTTATCATGAATAACTGTTTTATAATACTTGCTGCTGGAGAAAGTAAAAGATTTAATTCTAAGACACCTAAACCATACAGCTTATACAGAGGAAAACCTTTGTTATTGCATTCTATAGATAAAGCTAAAAAATATAATAAATTTAGCAAAATTATTCTGGTGATTAATAAAAAACATAAAAAATATATTAAAAAACTTAGAATTAAAGATATTAAAATAATAGATGGTGGAAAAACACGTGCTGAGTCTGCTTATAAAAGTTTAAAATACTTAAAAAAGTACAATATAAAAAGAGTTATGATTCATGATGCTGCTAGACCGAATTTTTCTTTAAAACTTTTAGATAAATTAATTAATGCAAGTAAATCCAATTATTGTGTAATACCAGCACTGCAAGCTACCGACACTATTAAACAAAAGATCTTTAAAAAAATTAAAAATCTAAGAAGAGAAAATATTTATTTAGTACAAACTCCACAAATATTCGATTATAAAAAATTATATAGTTTACAATCTGATATAAGTACAAATATAACTGATGATGCTAGTCTATTTTTATCTAAAGGCAAAAAGATAAAGATTATTAAAGGAGAAACTTCTAATAATAAAATAACAATAAATTCTGATACTAAAATTTCCAATAAGATAAAATATGGAATAGGTTTTGATGTTCACAGATTAGTTCCTAATAAAAGTTTATATTTAGGAGGTATTAAAATTCCTTCATCTCTAGGAACATTGGGTCATTCAGACGGAGATCCTGTACTTCATGCTTTAATAGATTCTATATTGGGAGCATGTTCTATGGGGGATATTGGTCAAAAATTTTCAGACAAAAGTAAAAAATATAAAAATATTAGATCAACTATTTTAATTAAAAAAATTTTAGATCAGATAAAATCTAAAAATTTTTCAATAAATAATATTGATTTAAATATAATTGCTCAAAAGCCTAGAATTTCAAAATTTAAAAATAAAATCCATCAATCAATTTCAAAAATTTGTGAAATATCAAAAAATCAAATAAATATAAAAGGTAAAACAACGGAAAAACTAGGTTTAATTGGTAAAGAAAAAGCTATCGCATGTGAAGTAATAACTTCTGTAATTAAATATGATTAACAAAATAAATTTTTTATTTGTCACTTTATTTGGAATTGGAAAATTAAAAAAAATACCTGGTAGTTATGCATCATTGATAACTACTATTTTTCTATTTCTTTTATTTCATATATTAAATTTTTCACCAAGTATTGTTTTAATAGTAATAATAATTATATTTTTTATATCTCTTTATTCAGTGAATAAATTTATAAAAAATTTAGATAATAAAGATCCTAAAGAAATAGTAATTGATGAATTTATTGGTCAATCAATTCCAATATGTCTTTATGAAATTGCACATGAAGGAACAAAAGAAAATAGTCAAGTATTAACATTCTACTTTATAATGTTTATCTTATTTAGAATATTCGATATCACTAAACCATACCCTGTAAGTTATTATGATAAAAACTTTAAAAATAGTTTTGGTGTTATTATGGATGATGTTTGTGCTGGATTATATGTTGTAGCTGTCCTTGTTTTATATATGGTAATTATATCATGAAAAAACTCTCTCAAAAAATAGTTAAATTGCTTACTTTAAAGAGATTAAAGATATCTTTCGTAGAATCTTGCACTGGTGGTTTACTTTCAAATAATATAACTTTAATAAGTGGGGCTTCTAAAGTTTTTACTCTTGGATTAGTTACATATTCAAACCAAACTAAAATTAACATTCTCAGAGTTCCTAAAAAAATAATAATGAAACATGGTGCTGTAAGTTATGAAACCTGTTTATCTATGGTTAAAAATTTGAACAAAATTAGTAAAACTGACATTTCTGTCTCAATTACAGGAATTGCTGGACCTAAAGGGGGGACTAAGCATAAACCTGTAGGTTTAGTATATATAGGTATTAAAAAAAATAATAAAACATTCATAAAAAAGTACTTATTTAAAAATAAAATAAGATCTTCAATTCAAAGGGCAACAGTTAATAGGGCTTTAAATTTAATTTTAGCTTTTATTAAATAGTTCTTCTGCTCTTTTTTGAAAAGCATCAGCAATTTTATCTAATCCAAACTGAAAAGATTTAGTCATAATTACATTTAAAAAATGATTTTTAAGCTCAAAATCAACATCAAAAGAAACTTCAGTAAAATTATTTTTTTCTTTAAAATACCATTTGTTTTCTAAATGTTTTAAAGGCCCATCAAGATTAGTAACATAAATTGAGTTTTCATTTTTGTTAAATTTTACATCGCTTTTATATGTGTCTTGAAATGGACCTTTTCCAATAGTTAAATCTGCAATTATTAATAATAGTTCACCTTCATATTTTTTTTCATAAATTTTTGCATTAAGACAAAAAGGAACAAATTTAGGATATTTTTCTATATCCAGTACAAGATTAATTAAGTCATTTTTTTTACATTCAATTAATCTCTTAACTGAAGCTTTAGGCATTAATTTTTATTTTTTCTATTTTGTTGAAGCTTCGCAAAATCTTCGTCTGCGTGATAAGATGATCGAGTAAGTGGAGACGACGATACTAATAAAAAACCTTTAGCTTTAGCAATTTCCCCTAACTCATCAAATTCTTTGGGTGAATAATATCTGTCTAAAGGAAAATGTTTAACTGAAGGTTGAAGATATTGGCCAATAGTTAAAAAATCAACATCAGCTGATTTTAAATCATCCATTACCTGTATAATTTCTTCCTTTTTTTCTCCAAGTCCAACCATTATTCCAGACTTAGTAAATATATTTTTGTTTATTTTTTTTGCATTTTTTAACAGTTCTAATGATGAAAAATATCTAGAACCAGGTCGTACTTTTAGATAAAGGCTTGGAACGGTTTCAATATTGTGATTAAAAACATCTGGATTTGCGTCTAAAACTTTTTTATAGGAATCTCCTTTTCTTAAAAAATCTGGCGTTAAAACTTCTATTGTTGTTTTGGGATTTATTTTTCTAGTTTGTTTAATAACTTCATAAAAATGATTTGAGCCACCATCCTTTAAATCATCTCTATCCACTGATGTAATTACTACATGTCTTAAATTTAATTTTTTTACTGCACTAGATATTTTATAAGACTCAAAAGGATCTAATTTGCCAGGTTTACCAGTTTTAACATCACAAAAAGCACATGCTCTCGTACAAGTATCACCCATAATCATAAATGTTGCATGTCTTTTGCTCCAACACTCTGTAATATTTGGACAATTTGCTTCCTGACAAACTGTTATTAGATTATTTTTATTTATAATTGTTTTTGTTAAAAAAAATTCTTTACTATTTGTTAATTTAGATCTAATCCAAATTGGTTTTTTTTTAATTGGATTAGAAGGTTTATTAATTTTTTCTGGGTGCCTAATTTTCATTAATTTTTAATTATATAAATTGTTTCTCCCTCTTTACCAAATAAAAATTTTTTTCTGATTAATATCTCAATATAATCCAAATCTAAATTACTACTTAATAAAGAATTTTTAAATTCAAGATCTTCTATTTTATTTTTTAAAATAGCTTCTTTATTTTGAAGAGTTAATAATATCTCCTTTTTTTTAAAGTAAGAAAATAAACCTCTTTCTCCATCTAATAAATTAAAAAAAAAATAGAGTAATAAAAAAGTCGAAATTAACAAAAAATAATTTTTTTTAATTTTACCAAACATTAATTAATTTTATTCATTCTTGCTTTTTTTCCAAGCAATTCTTCTATACGTAATAATTGATTATATTTAGCAACTCTTTCAGATCTTGCTAAAGAACCAGTTTTAATTTGATTAGAATTAGTACCTACCGCTAGATCAGAAATAAATGTATCTTCACTATCACCAGATCTATGTGAAATAATTGTTTCAAATCCTATAATTTTTGCAAATTTAATAACTTCTAATGTTTCAGATACTGTTCCTATCTGATTCAGTTTAATCAAAATCGAATTAGATGAATTATTTAAAAAACCTTTTTTTAGTCTTTCTAAGTTAGTAACGTAAAGATCATCACCTATTAATTGTATTTTATTCAGTAATTTCATAAATTTATTCCATGATTTCCAATCATTCTCTGCAAAAGGATCTTCAATAGATTTTATCTTATATTTATTAATAATTCTTAAATAGCCTTTAATAGATTTTTCTACTGAAATAAATTTTTTTGAATGTATAGAATATTTGTTTTTTTTATAAAGTTCGTTTGCAGCTACATCTAAACAAATAGATACATCTTTACCATTTTTAAATCCTGATTTCTTAATAGCAGTTACAAGTAAATCTAATGCTTTTTCATTGTTATTTATCATTGGGGCAAATCCGCCCTCATCTCCAACAGATGTCGATAAACCTTTTTTTTTTATCAAATCTTTTAATTTATTTATAACAATAAAACAAATTCTCATCGCTTCTTTAAAACTTTTAGCTTTATCAGGTCTAATCATAAACTCTTGTATTCTTAAACCGTTATTAGCATGGGCACCACCATTTATAACGTTCATTAAGGGAAAAGGTAATTTGAAATTATTTTTTACTAAAAAATTTTTATACAAAGGAATTCTTTTTATTTTAGAAGAAAGTTTCTTTACTGCCATAGATACAGCCAATATAGCATTTGCACCAAATTTAGTTTTTTGTGTTGTACCATCAAGATTTATTAAGATTATATCAATTCTTTCTTGATCATGAACATTTAAACCTTTAAGTTTTTTTGAAATTTTTTTATTTACTAGGTCTACAGCAATTAAAACACTTCTACCTAAATATTTCTTATTATTTTTATCTCTTTTTTCAAAAGCTTCGTATGTCCCAGTTGATGCACCCGAAGGACAAATCGCTGATGAACTAAAATTTTTTGAATATACTTCTGCTTCTATCGTAGGATTTCCTCTACTGTCAAATACTTGACGGGCTTTTACTTTTAAAATTTTACTCACTAATTCTTAATTAAATTATCTATATCTGAAAGTTGTTTTAATAAATTTTCTAATTTATCTAAAGGAACCATATTTGGTCCATCTGATGGAGCATTATCTGGATCTTGATGAGTTTCAATAAATACTCCAGCGACACCAACAGCAACAGCTGCTCTTGCCAAATACTCTACAAATTCTCTTTGGCCTCCACTTTTTTCTCCTAGTCCACCTGGT
The DNA here is from genome assembly GCA_902579985.1 of uncultured Pelagibacteraceae bacterium. Taxonomy (GTDB): domain Bacteria; phylum Pseudomonadota; class Alphaproteobacteria; order Pelagibacterales; family Pelagibacteraceae; genus Pelagibacter. The sequence continues at coordinate 47,351 of CACHIV010000002.1, forward strand.
TGCTGAACGGAGTGAGTCGCATCAAAGATAACTGGATAACCATTTTTTGCCATTATTGGTAATGCTCTCATATCTGAAACTAAAGTATTATATCCAAAACTTGCACCTCTCTCAGTGACTAAAATATTTTTATTACCCGAGTCTGAAATTTTTTTAGTTACATTAATCATATCCCATGGAGCTAAAAACTGTCCTTTTTTAACATTTATAATCTTATTTGTTTTTGCTGCCGCAACTAATAAGTCTGTTTGTCTACATAAAAATGCTGGAATTTGAAGTACATCAACATGATTTGCAACTACTGAACACTGTTCAATGTTATGAATATCAGTCAGAATAGGGACGCCTAATTGTTTTCTAATTTTATCAAAAACTGGAAGTGATGCTTCTAAACCTGCTCCTCTTTTTCCTTTAAGACTAGTTCTATTTGCTTTATCAAATGATGTTTTGTAAATAAATCCGACATTAAATTTCTTAGTAATTTCTTTAATTTTTCCTGCCATATCCATAGCATGTTGTTCTGTTTCAAGTTGGCAAGGTCCTGCAATTATACAAATCTTATTATCGTTGGAGATTTCAATTTTTCCACAATTTACTTTAATACTGCTCATTTATGATTTTTTGCTGCTTTGATAAAAGACGAGAATAAAGGATGTGGGGCCAAAGGTCTAGATTTAAATTCAGGATGAAACTGAACACCTATAAACCAAGGATGATTTTTAAGCTCTATTATCTCTGGTAATTTGTGATCTGGTGACATTCCTGAAAAAATTAATCCCTTTCTTTCAAATTGATCTTTAAGATTGTTATTAACTTCATATCTATGTCTATGTCTTTCCTTTATATATCTAGATTTATAAATTCTGTTTATGGCAGAATTATTTCTTAATTTAGCTTCATATAAGCCTAATCTCATTGTTCCACCTAAATTTTTATCTGTTCCTTTAATTATTTTTCCATTTTTATCCCATTCACTAATCAATCCTATGACTGGATAACATTTTTTATCTAATTCACTTGATCCAGCTTTTTTAATTTTTAATTTATTTCTTGCAAATTCAATAATAGCCATCTGCATTCCAAAGCAAATACCAAGAAAAGGTATCTTATTTTCTCTGGCAAATTTTATTGCTGAAATTTTACCTTCAGTTCCTCTTTTACCAAAGCCCCCCGGTATTAATAATCCTGAAACATTTTGAAGACTTTTTTTAATTTCATTAGTTTTTAACTTATCTGACTCTATTCTAATTAAATTTACTTTTACTTTATTAGAAATACCTCCATGAATTAAAGCTTCATCTAAAGATTTATAAGCATCTTTCAAATTTACATATTTTCCAATTATTGCAATATTGACTATTTTTTTTGTATTTAAGGTAATTTTTGTAATTCTCTTCCATGGACTTAGATTAGCCCTTTTTTTGGATTTTAGTTTAAAATATTTTAAAACTTGTTTATCAAGTTTTTGATTAAAAAAACTAATAGGTGCTTCATAAATTGTTCTTACATCTACTGTTTCAATAACATTATCAATTGAAACATTACAAAATAAAGATATTTTTTTTCTTTGATCTAAAGGTATAGATTGTTGAGATCTACAAATAATTATATCTGGTTGGATACCAATACTTCTCAACTCTTTAACTGAATGTTGAGTTGGTTTAGTTTTTATTTCATCTGATGATTTTAAAAAAGGAACAAAAGTTAAATGAATAAATAAAGTCTTTGACTTGCCGTGTTCATTTGAAAATTGCCTAATAGCTTCGATAAATGGTAAGCTTTCAATATCTCCCACAGTACCTCCAATCTCACATATAACAAAGTCTTCATCTGATATATCTTTTTTAATAAATTCTTTTATTCGATTTGTAATATGAGGTATAACTTGAACTGTTTTTCCGAGATACCCTCCTTGTCTTTCTCTTTTAATTACATCACTATAAATACGACCAGTTGTTATATTATCTGATTGTTTAGAGGATATATTCGTAAATCTTTCATAATGACCTAAATCTAAATCTGTTTCAGCACCATCATCAGTTACAAAAACTTCTCCATGTTGAAATGGACTCATTGTTCCAGGATCTACATTTAAGTATGGATCCATTTTTCTTAATCTAACTTTATATCCTTGAGATTTTAATAAGTAAGCTAACGAAGCTGAAGAGAGACCTTTACCTAGGGATGAAACCACACCGCCAGTGACAAAGATATATCGCGCCATGGAAGTATCTTATAGCGATTATTTAATAAAATGAAAAGTCTTAATTATTATTTTCTGGAATTGATGGTGTATCGTCTATTTTTTCCTCAGTTTTATCTAAAACTGATGAGGTTGGTGTTAACTCTGCTCTTGATATTATAGTAAGTGCCAGACTACAAATTATAAATAAAGTTGCAACGATAGCCGTAGCTTTAGTCATAAAATTACCAGCTGATCTAGAAAACATAAAATTATCTTGTGAAACACCTATTCCTAAAGCACCACCTTCAGACTTTTGCATAAGTATTAAACACACAAGTACAACGCCTATTACCAAATTGATTACTAATAAAATATTTTCCATCTGGACTAACTATAGGTTTTTTTAACTATATCAATAAATTTATTAGCATTTTGAGAAGCTCCACCAATCAAAAAACCATCAATGTTATCGATTTCTTTTAAATTTTTAATATTTTTAGGATTAACTGATCCTCCATATAAAATTTTTGGAAATTTTTTTTTAAATTTACTTTTAATAAACTGAACTGTTTTTATTAGATCGTTTGATGATGGAATAATACCAGTTCCTATTGCCCAAACTGGTTCGTATGCAATAAAGATTTTTGATTTATTTTTAACTTTTTTTAAACCAATTTTAATTTGATTGGATAAAATTGATTTTGTCTTTTTTTTTCTTTTTTCAACTAATGTTTCACCAATACAAAAAATAACTTTAAGTTTTGCTTTTAGTGCACTTTTTATTTTTAGATTAATTAATTTATCATTCTCACCTTTTTTTCTATTTTCAGAATGTCCAACAATTACAAATTGAGCACCAATATTTTTCAGCATTTTACAATTAACAAATCCAGTAAAAGGTCCATAACTTTCGTTCTCGTGGCAATTTTGAGCACCTATTGCAATTTGACAGTTACTAAATTTTTTAGACAATGGACTTATTAGAGTATTTGGTGGACAATAAATTAATCTCCCTTTGTTTATTGCTTTAGATTTAGAAAATTTAATAACTTTATTTAATGTATTTAGTGAAGATAAATTCCCATACATTTTCCAATTAGCTACAAAATACATAAATTTATTTGTCATAATGAAAAATTTAATCTATAGGTTTGTATTTTACACTTCAATATATTTATAAGAGAATGATAAAAATCTTTAAAAATTTTACAAAAAAAAAATTTGCTGGATTAATACTAATCCTTGTAATTATAATAGCATTTGGATTTGGAGGTTTTGGTGGTGGTTTTAATATTGGAAACCAAAACAATATAGCAAAAATAAATAATAAAAATATTACAACTCAGGATTTTATAGATTATTTGAATCAATCTGGTTTAAGTCAAAAAGTTATAAAAGAAAATATTGATAAGAATATCATTGAAGAACTTTTAACAACATTAATTTCTACTGAAATATTGGGATTAGAGATTAAAGATCTAAATTTAAAGATTACAGAAAATATTTTGATCGAAAAATTAAAAAAAAATAAAAATTTTCAAGATAAAAAAGGCAAATTTCAAAGAACAATTTATGAAAAATTTTTATTAACAAATAATTTAAATGCAACAGAATATGAATTAAAATTAAAAAATAATACTTTACAAAAACAATTATTTACTTACATGAGTGGCGGGACTAAATCTTCAAATTTTTTAGTAAATAAATTATATAAAGAAAAAAATAAAAAATTAAATATAGATTATATTGCGCTAAAAAAATATTATAAAAAAGTAAATGAATTTACAGATAATGAAATCAAAAAATTTATTAAAGAAAATAATGACCAATTAAAAAAGGATTATATTGATTTTTCCTATGCAATAATTACACCAAAAAATCTAACTGGTTTAAATGAATATAATCAAATATTTTTCGAAAAGGTTGATGAAATTGAAAATATGATTTCTAAAAATATAGATTTAGATACTATTCTTTCTGATTTTAATATTAAACCAACGATAGTCAAGGATTACAGTAATATCGGCGATAAAGAATCTATAGAAAATAAAATTTATAATTCTAGGAAAGATAAAATCGAAATTTTAGATGATGAAGATTCTTTTATATTTTATCAAATAGATAAAACTATTTCTAAAGTACCTAGTTTAAATAATAAAAAATTTGAAGCTCAAATAAGAGAATTATTATTTCAAAAAGAAAAATTTGAATTTAATAAAAAAATCCTAAATCAAATTAAACAGAAAAAATTTGATCAAGCTTCTTTTAATAAACTTGGATCAAAAGATATTAATAAGATTATATTAGATTCAATCAATGATGATGCTAAATTTGAAATTAATTCAATTGAGCTTTTATACTCTCTTCCAAAAAATTCTTTTACATTAGTTAGCGATTATAATGACAATATATTTATTGCAAAAATAGTAAGTTTTGAAGAAAAAAATTTTTCAGAAAATTCAAAAGAGTTTAAAAAAATTTCTAATGAATCAAATTCTATAAATAAGAATTTGATTTTAGAATCTTATGATTTATTTTTAAATACAAAATATAAAATTGTAATAAATGAAAAAACTCTTGAAAGAGTAAAAAATTATTTTAAATAATGCTAAATCGAAGCCTCAAAAATTTTAAGTTTCAACATAAAAAGAATAATAACCAAATTTTATTTACTTCCTTTAAAACAAAAAATGATTTTGAGATTTTAAATTTAATTGACTCTTTTCTTAATGAAAAAAATAGTTTTATTTTTGAATCTGTTGAAAAAGGAAAAATAAAAGGCAGATATACAATTTTTGGAAAAAACCCAGATAAAATTTGGGAATTTAATAATAATAAATCATACTTAATTAATAATGGATTTAAGAAAATAATTAAAGGTGATCCAAATAAAGTTATAGAAAATTTAATAGAAGACTTTAATTTTAAAACACCTTCTAGTCTTCCACCTATTTGTTCTTTAATTTCAGGTTATTTTTCTTATGATGCAGTTAGATATATAGAAAAAATTCCCAATAAATGTAAAGATGACCTAAATATACCTGACGTAAGATTATTAAGGCCCAGAACTTTAGTTATTCACGATAATCTTAAAAAACAAATTTTTTATATAATCAATGTTTTTAAAGATGAAAAAATAAAAAATTATAAAAACAAATATTTAAAAATTATAGCTGAGATGAATGATTTATTAATACAATCATCAATTTATAAACAACCAATAATAAATAATAATTATAAAAACATTAAAATTAAATCCAATACAACAAAAAATAAATTTTTAAATATAGTTAAAAAAGCAAAAAGTTATATTAAAATTGGAGATATTTTTCAGGTAGTACTGAGTCAAAGATTTGAAGCAAAATTATCAAAAAAACCTTTAGAAATTTATAAGAAGTTAAGAGTTACTAATCCTTCACCATTCATGTTTTATTTTAATTTTCCTGACTTTCAAATTATAGGAGCAAGTCCTGAAATTTTAGTTAGATTAAGAAATAATAAAATTACTATTAGACCAATAGCAGGAACTAGACCAAGAGGAAAAAATTCTAAAGAAGATAATTTTTTTGCCAAGGATTTATTAAAAGATAAAAAGGAGCTCTCAGAACATTTGATGTTATTAGATCTTGGAAGAAATGATGCTGGTAAAGTTTCTAAAATTAATACTGTAAAAGTTACAGAGAGCTTTATTATTGAAAAATATTCTCATGTTATGCACATTGTTTCAAATGTAACGGGTGTGTATAATAAACAATATTCAAAATTCAAATCTTTATTAGCAGGTTTTCCTGCTGGAACTGTTTCGGGAGCTCCTAAGATTAGAGCTATGGAAATTATTGATGAACTAGAGTCTACAAAAAGAAAAGTTTATGCTGGTGGAATAGGTTATTTCTCAGCAAATGGTGAGTTTGATACTTGTATAGCATTAAGAACGGCTGTAGCTAAAAATAATAAATTTTATGTTCAAGCAGGAGCAGGCATTGTAGCGGATAGTAAACCAATAAAAGAATATGAAGAAACTGTTAACAAAGCTAAAGCTTTGTTAAATGCTTTAAAATAATGAAAATTATATTAATAGATAATTACGATAGTTTTACTTTTAATCTTTATCACTATCTTTCATCATTTAGAATAAATGTAGAAGTATTTAGAAACAATAAAATTACTGATAAAGAAATTATACAAAAAAAATATAATAAAATTGTAATTTCACCTGGTCCAGGTAATCCCAATCAATCAGGTAATTGTTTAAAAATAGTTAAAAATTTATATAAAAAAATTCCAATTTTAGGTGTTTGTTTAGGACATCAAATTATCGGGCAAGTATTTGGCTCAAAAATTATCCAATCAAAAAAATTAATGCATGGAAAAACAAGTATAATAAATTCCAAAAAGAAGGGTATATTAAAAAATCTTCCTTCTCAATTTGAGGCTACAAGATATCACAGTCTTATAATTGATAAAAAAACTTTATCTAAAGAACTTGAAATTACTGCTGAAACTAATGATGGACTAATAATGGGTGTTAAACACAAAAAATATAATATCCATGGAGTGCAATTCCACCCAGAAAGTATTAAAACTAAACTAGGAATAAAAATTCTAAAAAACTTTATTAACTATAAAAATTAATGAAACAATATATAGACAAAATCAAAGAGAAACAAAATTTATCATTTGATGAAAGTATATCAGCTTTTGAATTACTAATGGAAGGCAAAGCAGATGATCAAGAAATATTTGATTTTTTGACATTTTTATCTGCTAAAGGTGAAACTTCAGACGAAATAGCTGGTGGAGTTTTTGTGCTTAGAAATAAGTCCAAAAGAGTAAGTGTAAATGATCATTGTATTGATACCTGTGGCACTGGTGGAGACGGTATGAATACACTAAATATTTCTACAGCCTCTGCATTATTGCTAGCAAGTATGGGCATTAAAGTAGCAAAACATGGAAATAAGGCAGTTTCATCGAAGTGTGGTTCTGGTGATGTTTTAGAAGCTTTAAATATAAAAATTAATTTAGAGCCAAAAGATATTGAAAGTCAAATTAATAAAAATAATTTTGGTTTTATGTTTGCACCTAATTATCATAGTGCAATGAGATTTGTTGGGCCGACTAGAAAAAAAATTGGAAAAAAAACAATATTTAATATGATAGGACCTTTAAGTAGTCCTGCTTTAGTGAAAAGACAAGTTGTTGGTGTTTTTGATAAAAAGCTTTTAAAAATATTTGCAAATGCTTTAAAAAGTTTAGATATTCACTTTGCATGGATTGTAAATAGTGAAGATGGTCTGGACGAAATTTCTCCTTATGCAAAAACAAAAGTTATACAATTAAGACATGGTGAAATTTCGGAAATAGTTATTGATCCAAAAAAATTAAATATTAATGCTGATAAATTTGAAAATCTTGTTGGTGATGATGCAAAATTTAATGCAGATAAAATAATTAATATATTTAAAGCTGAAGATAATGATTTTTCTAAAGCTGTATGTTTGAATGCAGCTGCTGGATTAATAGTAAATGAATTTCATAAAAAATTTGAGGATGCCTATGATCATGCAAGGCAACATATTCTAAATGGTCTAGTCATAAAACATTTAAAAAAAATTCAAAATGGCTGAAAATGTACTTAATAAAATAATTAAGAATAAAAGCAAAAAAATATTTAATTTAAAAAAAAATATTTCACTAGACTCATTAAATGAATTAATAGATAAGAATAAAACATTTATAAATTTTAAAGAAAAAATTGAAAATAATATTAAGAAAAGTAAATTTTCAATAATTGCTGAAATTAAAAAAGCTAGCCCTTCTGCAGGTTTAATTATTAAAAATTACGATCCTGTTAAAATTGCTAATATATATAATGACAACAAAGCTACTTGTTTATCGGTCTTGACTGAAGAAGATTTCTTTTTAGGTGACTTAATCCATATTAGTAAAATTAAAAAAGAAGTTGATTTACCAATTCTTTGTAAGGATTTTTTTGTAGACAAGTTTCAGATACCATTAGCAAAAAGTTATGGAGCAGATGCAATATTAATTATATTAGCTGGTGTCAGTGAAAGCCTCGCTAATGAATTATATAATGAAGCAATAAAATTAGATATGTCTGTTATAATCGAGGTACATACCATTGAAGAAGCCAAACAAGCTCTAAAATTTAAAAATGCTTTGATAGGAATAAACAATAGAAATCTAAAAACTTTAAAAACAGATATAAATACAACTTATAATATCTATAATATTCTAGTAAATCATTCTGGACCATTAATTTCCGAAAGTGGAATTAAAACAAAAGATGAACTCCTTGAACTGTCTAAAAAAACCTCTATTAAAACATTCCTAATTGGTGAATCACTTTTAAAAAATTTAAAAAATAACTCAATTTTTTCAGTTTTATGATTAAATTTACCTTTATTTTACTAGCTTTTTTTACTATTGTTAAACTTAAAGAACTTTTATAGAACATAAGTGTACTTAATTTGTTCTATGCTTACAAAAAAACAAAAAAACCTATTATTATTTATAAATAAGAAGTTAAGAGCTTCAGGAGTTTCTCCTTCTTATGAAGAAATGAAAAATTCATTAAATTTAAGATCAAAATCAGGGATACATAGATTGATTAGTGCTTTAGAAGAAAGAGGATTTATTAAAAGATTACCTCACAAAGCACGTGCTTTAGAAGTAATTAAACTTCCAGAAACAGCCTCAGCGAATGATATTTATAACAATTTTTCACCTAGTGTAATTAAAGGTGGATTAGATGAAAAAGAAAATAAATCAGATGAAATTGAAATACCTGTACTAGGAAAAATTGCTGCTGGTACTCCAGTTGAAGCTATTCAAAATGAAGTATCTAGAATACCTCTGCCTGGTAATCTTGAAAAAAATGGACAATATTTTGGTTTAAAAGTTCAAGGAGATTCTATGATTGAAGCTGGAATTAATGAAGGAGATACTGTTATTATCAAAAGATCAGATACAGCAGATAATGGAAAAATAGTAGTTGCTTTAATAGATGATCATGAAGCAATGTTAAAACGTATTAGAAGAAAAGGCAAAACAGTTGCTCTTGAAAGCGCAAATAGAAATTACGAAACAAAAATATTTGGTCCAGATAGAGTTAAAGTTCAAGGTGTTCTTGTATCTTTATATAGAAACTTCTAATAAAATAGTCTAAAAAGTTCTCATGGTTAAAATAGCAACTAGATTTGCTCCGTCCCCAACCGGACCATTACATATAGGTGGTGTAAGAACAGCACTATTTAATTGGTTATATTCAAAAAATAAAAAAGGTAATTTTTTTCTAAGGATTGAAGATACTGATAAAGAGAGATCTAAAGATGAATATAAAAATCAGATAATAGAGTCACTTAAATGGATAGGCATCAACTATGATGGAGAAGAATATATTCAGTCACAAAAAATTAAAGATCACATTAAAGTTGTAAATGAATTACTTAAAAATGGTAATGCATATAAATGTTATTGTTCTAGTGAAGAAATAGAAGAACAAAAAAAAAGAGCAAAACAAAAAAAAATTCCATATATCTATAATAGAAAATGGAGAGATAAAAAAGAAGCTGATACTCCTAGAGATATTAAACCAGTAATAAGATTTAAAAGTAAAATTGATGGAAATACTGTATTAAAAGATTTGGTTCAAGGTGATGTAGAAATTGAAAATAATTCCATTGAAGATTTTATTATTTTAAGAAATGATGGGACCCCAACATATAATTTGTCTGCATCTGTTGATGACCATCAAATGAATATGACTCACATTATAAGAGGTGATGACCATAAAATAAATACATTTAAACAAATTCAAATCTATCAAGCTATGAAATGGGAGTTGCCTTCTTTTGCTCATATACCTTTAATACATACAATTGAAGGAAAGAAACTATCAAAAAGAGATAAAGCTTCTACATTAGACGATTATTCAAAAATTGGTATTATGCCAGATGCACTTAGAAATTATCTTCTTAGATTAGGTTGGTCTTACAAAGATAAAGAAATATTCACATTAGATGAAAGTATTAAATATTTCAATCTTGAAGGTATTGGTAAATCTCCTTCTAAGCTTGATATTAGTAGAATATTATCAATGAATGAACATTACATAAAAAATATTGACGAAAAAAATTTGTTTGATCAATTTATTAAGTACTGTCAATTATTTAAGAGTGAAATTAAATCCGATAAAAAAGATAAGATCAAAAAATCATTATCTTTTCTTAAGAACAAAGCTAAAACTTTAGAAGATATATTTAATAATGGTCAATATATTATTCTTGATGAAGTGAATTTTAATAATGAAGACATTAAATTAATTGATGATAGAGCAAAAAAAGTGATTTATGATTTTAAAACTCAATTTGCAAAAGTAGATCAACCTAGTAGAGAGATTTTAGAATCTTTAGTAAATAGTCTTATTAAATCACATGATACAAATTTTAAAGGTATTGGTCAGCCTTTGAGAATTGCTCTAACTGGATCCAAATTTGGTCCTGGAATTTATGATATTATAATTTCTCTTGGTAAAAAAGAAGTTGTAAATAGATTAAGCAATAAGATATTGATTTAATATATTTGCAGCTTCATCACTTGACAAACTTTTTGACTTAATTTCGTCTAATGTTTTTGAACATTCATCAACTTGTTTACTTGCTAAATCAGGATTTTTTAAAAAATAAACAACTGATTTATAAATTTCATTTGCATTACACTTATTTTGTAAAAGTTCTGGAATAACTTCTCTATTGTTAATTATATTGATTATATTAGCAAAATTAATTTTAACTAAAGATTTCATAATTAAATAATTAATAAAATTTATTTTATAAATTATTATAGATGGTACTTTTGAATTACAAATTTCTAGAGAAACTGTACCTGATTTTGAAACTGCAAAAATTGAGTTAAGTAAAACTTGAGACTTTATATTTTTATCAGAGACAATATCTATATTTTTTAAATTCAAATTTTTTAATTTTTCATTAATTAAATTCTTATTGTCATCAGTTGCATGAAATACAAAAAGATATTCCTTAAATTTTTTATTCATTAATTTTATAAAATCAATCAAAATTGGTAAAAGTATGTTTGTTTCTGAAGATCTACTACCAGGAAATATAGATATTATTTTTTTACCTTTAGAAATACTTGAAATATCAACTTTTGAATTATTTTGTTCTAACAATGGATGACCGACAAAAGTATTTTTAATATTTTCTTTATCAAAATATTTCTTTTCAAAATTAAACAATAATAAAAAATGATCAACAAATTTTTTAAATTTTTTGACTCTTCCTTCTCTCCATATCCATACTTGAGGGGCTACATAATGAATAGTTTTAACCTTAGGATTAATTTTTTTAACTTTTTCAGCGACTCTTAAAGTAAAATCGGGACTATCTACACTAAATAATATATCTGGATTGAATTTTATGATTTCATCGACTGTTTTATTTATTATATTTTTAATTTTAAAAATATTTAAAATTACACTTGTAAATCCTATATAAGTTATTTCTTTTAAGTCAAAAATTGATTTAATGCCTAAATTGTTTAAATTAGATCCTCCTACGGACAAATACTCTATTTCATTATTTTTTTCTTTAAGTTTAGAAATTATGGCTGACGCTAATTTGTCACCTGAAGACTCACCAGTTAATATAAATATTTTTTTCATTTTACTTTTATAAACATCTTATTTTTGTTAGCAAAATTAATACATGCCTTTTTTTCCAAAAAAATATTTTGTTTATTTTTTAAAACAACACCTTTAAGTCCTGCTCTTTTACAATCTTTAAATGTTTCCAATCCAATCGTTGGAAGATCGACTTTTAAATCTTGTTTTTTTTTGGGAAATTTAATTAATACACCTGTATTATTTTTTAATTTTTTTATTGATTGAATTAATTTCTTTGTACCCTTAAATGTTTCTTTGATAATAACATTATTTCTCACTATAATAGCTTGAACATGGTCATAAGAATTCGAATTATTAAGTATTTTTATACCTTTTTTAATATCAATCAGATCAAATTTATTTGGCTTAAATTTGGAATAATTTCCTTTGGCTAAAGAAAGCTCTGGATTGTAATATATAGAGCTTATAACTTTTATTTTTTCTTGTGATAAAATTTTTATCAATTCTTTCAAAATAGCTGCATCCCCTTTTTTAGCCGCTTTAATAACTCTTGGAATATAATAAACACCTGTCATATCTAATCTAATCCTAGATAGTTTGGGCTTATTTATTTTTCCCGCAAAAATAACTTTTTTACTTTTTTTTTGCCTAATTAATCTTAAAATTTTACCAAATTGACCAATACTAATACGATAGGAATTTGAATCATTTTTAAAAACATTATTTTTTGATAAATCTATTATAAAATAACTTTTTTTTTTTCTTTTTATACTATTCAATATTAATTTTGGAAATTTGGTATCTCCAAAGAATAAGCCTATCATTGTTATCTGCTAAATGGTGTACAAATTGGTCTTTTTTTATCTTTATTTATAAAATCTATTATCTCTTTCACATAAATATTATGTTTAAAATCACCATTAAGTTTTTTTAAATTTTCATTTAATTTTTCACTAATAAAAATTTCTTTATAAGCATTAGTTAGACCAATAATATCTTTGTTTAAAACATTATTTCTTCTTAATCCAACAACGTTAATTCCATTTAAGTAATTTCTGTTACCTGTCGACAAACCATATGGTATTACATCTCTCGAAACTCCTGTCATTCCACCTATCATAGCCATTTTTCCAATTCTAGTGTATTGTTGTACTCCACAATTACCACCTATAATTACTTGATCACCTATTTCTACGTGACCGGCAATTGCAGCACTGTTAGCTATAATAACATTATTGCCAATAATACAATCATGTGCAATGTGCGCACTAATCATAATTAAATTATTACTCCCAACTTTAGTAATTCCTCCTCCTTGAACTGTTCCAGTATTAATTGTTACATATTCTCTTATAGTATTATTATCTCCAATTATTAGTTTTGTTTTTTCGTCTTTATATTTCATATCTTGTGGAGAGCTTCCAATCGAAGCAAAAGGATATATAATATTATTTTTTCCAATTACTGTATGTCCAGTTATATTTACGTGTGAGTGAATAGTTACATCTTTATTAATTTCAACATCTGGTCCTATGATTGAATATGGTCCTATTTTTACTGATTGTGTAATTTTTGCTTTAGGATTTATTATTGCTGTCTTATGAATCATTTATAAATTATCCTTTATAAAATTTTTTAAATCTTTAGCCGGATATCCCATTACTCTTGAATTATTAGTTATATTTTTTATGACACCACTACCGCCACCAATTTGAACATTATCACCTATTTTTAAGTGACCAGAAATACCTGCTTGACCACCGATTAATACATTGTTACCCAAAGTTGAACTTCCAGCAAAACCTACTTGTCCTGCAATAATACAATTATCCCCAATTTTGTTATTGTGAGCAATATGAATTTGATTATCTAAATATGTATTTTTTCCAATTATTGTATTAGACATTGAACCTCTATCAATTGTAGAACCACAGCCAATTTCAGAATGATCTTTTATAATTACTACTCCTATATGCGGATACCTTACATTTTTAATCTTATTAGGAAAAAAACCAAAACCTTTTTTTCCAATAATACATCCATCTAGAATGGCAACATTATCATGAAGAATTGTATTTCTAATTATAACATTAGAGCCAATTGAACAATTATTTCCAATAATTACATTTTTTTCTAAAATTGAATTATGGCCTATTAAACAATTTTTTCCTATTTTTACATTCTTACCAATTAAAACATTTTTGCCATGATTAACTTTTTTTTTAAATAAAGTTTTGGAGATATCTTTTACAGTAATATCAAAATTATCAGTAATAGAATCTGGATAAAATAATTGAGTAATTTTTGCAGTTGAGATTAAAACATTCTCTACAATTATTTTTTCACAATTAGTTGGTAAAAATTTTTGTAATGCTTCAGTTGTAATACAATACGATGCCTTAGTTTTTAAAGCTAAAGATTCATATTTCTTTGAATGAAAAAAAGTAATGTCACCTTTTTTAGCATCATCTAGATTTCTTATATTAGATACCTTAGATTTAATAAATTTTATGTTTTTGATACCACATAACTTTAAAAGTTTATCTATATTGAATGGACCTTTGTTTTTAAAAAAAGGATTATGCATTTAAAACTATTTACCAAAACTATAATAAATTACTCATCAAGAATTATTACTAATTATTTTCTTTCAACTATAGTCGCAGACCATAAGGCATCTGCCATTTTTTTTCCTTCGACAAAGGCCTCACCCTTATATTTCCAAACCCGGCCGTGTGATCTTATTGCTTCAATTTTTAATTCCAATTTACAATTTGGTATTACAGGATTTCTAAACCTAGCTTTCTCAATCCCCATTAAAAAAACTAATTTATTTTCGTATTCTTTTTTATCTATGCCTGCAGCTGTAAGTGCGGCAGCAGCTTGACCAAAAGCCTCTACAATAAGGACACCTGGCATAACTGGATTGCCTGGAAAATGACCTTGTACAAAAAAACTATCTTTATGTACATCAACTATAGCAGTCGCAGAAAATAATTTTTTTATATTAATTAATTTTTCAATTAATAGCATAGGTTCTCTATGAGGCAATAAATTTATAATCTCTTTTTTACTTAAAGTATCTTTCATTAATTCACTTTGATTTTTTTAATTTTTTGATCAAGAAGTTTTAAAATATCTTTTGTCACATTTAAATCAGATCTACCAATAACAATATTTTTTTGATCAATAATAAAAGTTAAGTTATTTTTTTTTGAATATTCAGATAATAATACTTGTAATTCTCCTAAAATTTTTTTCATGGCATTATTTCTTTTGGTTCTTAAATCTTCTATTTTTTCATTAGCTTCATTTTGAAAAGTTGCAAATTCATTATTCAAATTTATAACTTTTTTTTCATATTCTTCTTTAGATAAAATATTTTTTTGTGAATTTACTTTATCTTTTTTTAAATTTAGCGTTTTTTTCTTTTCTAAGAAACTTTTTTTATTTTTGTTGTCTAATTTATCTAATTGTTCAATTACTGATTTACCTACTAAAGACTCACTCATTATTCTATCCATTTCAACAAAAGCAACTTTAGTTTCAGCTTTAATTTTAGTGTAAATTAGTGTGATAAAAAAACTAAAAATAATAACTTTAATATATTTAGTAACATTCATTAAAATGTTGTTCCTAAATTAAACCTAAACGACTCTGTCACGTCACCACTTTGTTTTGTAATAGGTTGGGACAATGAAAAACTTAAAGGTCCAACAGGCGTAATTACATCAACTGCAACTCCTGCAGCAGATCGAATTGAATTTCCCTGGTCTACTAAGCTATCATAATCCACATGCCAAACATTGGCTGCATCATAAAAAATAGCAAAGTCTACATTATCAAAAGATTGAAATAAAAATGGAAGAGTAAGCGCTGTATTGAACGAAGCCATATAATTACCACCAACAAAATCTGCTCCATCTTTAGGTCCAATTTTTCCAGCTTCAAATCCTCTTAGTCTTGAAGATGGTAAAAATAATCTCTTAGATACTCTAACATCTTCATTTGATTGAATAGAATTAACTGCCCTTGTATACAAACCAATAGCTAATACAGAGTCACCCATAATCTCGTTATATCCTGTTATTTGATAACCATTAATTATTGAATAACTATCGGAGACAATAGGAACTTCTTGAAGGAAAGTACTTACAAATCCTTCAGAGGGTCTATAAGGAGAATTACGCTTATCATAACTCAGAGAATAATTAAATAATGTATCAAAATACGATCCCTCTTGTTTTTTATAATTGGCAGATGCATTAGCTTCTGTAGTTAATTTTTCATGTTGTATTGAGAATGTTGGTCTAAAATATAAATTCTCATATTGTTCAAAACCAGTACCTAATTCGAATCTATTTAATGAGCTTTTATAGCCAAAATCTTGTTCTTTATCTACGGTACTACTTTCTATTAATGTTGTTAAACTTCGATCAGAATATCTAAAATTTGGTGTTGTATATGCAAATTTTCCTTTTACAGAATCTTCGTTAATAGATAAATTTGTATCAAGTCTTACACCTTGTCCTCTAAAATTATTTTCTTTAATACCAACCATAAATGAAGATCCCTGAGTACCATACCCGGCACCTGCAGTTATTTCTCCGGTTGGTTTTTCTTCAACGGTTAAATTAATAATCTTTAATCCTTCAGTAGAGCCTTCTTTAATTTCTGATTTAACTGATTTAAAAATATTTTTACTTTTTAACTTATTTACAGTTTTATTATGAAGTAAAGCGTTAAAAGGATCACCTTCATCAACAATTACGTTTTGTCTGATAAAATCTTCATTAGTTATATTATTACCAAATATGTTTATGCTCTCGACATAAAATCTTTCACCTTCTTTAATATTAAAAACAAAATCAATTTTATTATCATTTATAATATTTTCAGTAACCTTAACATCAATAAATTCATAATTTTCATTTGCAGCAATTTTATCTATTTCATCTAAAATAGACTCAATACCTTTATAAGTATATGTTGATTTTTCTAATTTTTTAAAAGTTTTTCTTAATCCATCAAAATCTTTAGAATTGTAATCCACTGGCATTACTAATTGAAAAGAATTGAATATAAATTTTTTTCCTGCATCTATTTTATAAGTTAAAGAAAAATTTTTTTCATCTAAAATTTGTGAATAAACATCTTCAACTTTAACTTGATAATAACCTTTATCTAAATAAAAATTTTTTAATAATCTTTTATCAAACTCTGTAAGTTCTTTATTTAAATATTTATTTCTTGAAATAAATTTCCAAAATTTATCCTCTTCAGATCTTATAATGCCTCGAAGTTTGCTACTTTTATATTTTTTGTCACCAATAAATTTAATCTCACTTATAACTGCTTTATCTCCCATAGATATCTCATAAATAATATTAACTGTATTATTGGAATTTATTTTTTTTTGAACATCAACTTTTGAAAAATAATAACCAGATCTCCTTAAAACATTTGATATTTTATTTAAATCAGATTGAAGTGTAAATTTGTTAAATGAGCTTTTTGGTTTAAGTGTGGTTTGCTCCTCAAATAATTTAATGTGTTTTTTTGCTTTAACACCATTAAAAATTATATCTTGAATAATTGGATGTTCTTTTACTTTTATATTCAACACATTATTTACGATTTCAATAGACACTTCGTCAAAAAAGTTTGAATTATATATATTTTTTAAAGCTTTATTCAAGTCACTTTGTGATAAATCAGTATCCTTTTTAAGTTGAGAAAAATTTATAATTGTTTGTTTTGAAACTCTTTCATTTCCAGTTATGTTGTACTTCGAAAAAGACTCAGCCCAGGAATTACTAGTAAAAAAAAATAAAATTGTAATAAATTTAATAAAGTTTTTAAACATCGTGAATCTTATACACATAAATCATTAATTTTTAAACGTACATATTCATTGATAGATTTAATTTGTTCAATATTTACTGGTCTTTTTTGCTTATATTTTTTGAATTCTTCTCTATTAACTATTTGAAATAGATATTTTGTTATATCTAAAAATTTAATTTTCCTTTTTAAAAATTTATCAACTAAATGATCATTTGCACTTACAATGATTGTTTCAAACAATGAATCTCTATTTGGAAGAGAGTTAATTAACTTTATTATAGGAAATTTTTTTAAATTTACTTTTTGAAAGTCAAGATTACTTAGAATATTAAAATCGATTTTTTTAGATTTAATATTTTTTTCATAATTTGGATATAATGAATTAAAAATAGGAATTTTCATATCTGTTTCATGTGCTAAAATTTTAATTAATCCATTTGAAAATTTTATAATTGCATGTACATATGATTTCGAGTGCACAATAATATCTAATTGTTTATATTTTAAATTAAATATTTTTTTTGCTTCAATTATTTCAAAAACTTTATTCATCATAGTAGCAGAATCTATTGAAATTTTTTGTCCCATTGACCAATTAGGGTGTTTTAAAGCTTTTTTAGGTGTAATATTTTTAAATTGTCTAAGTGGATATTTTCTAAAGGGACCTCCAGATGCAGTGATATATATTTTTTCTAAATTTTTATTTTTTGTATTATTTATTAAAGACCATACTGAAAAATGTTCAGAATCTATTGGTATAAATTTTGTATTATACATTTTCAATTTTTTTTGAATTAATGGCCACCCACATATAATTGATTCTTTATTAGCAATAGCAATTTTTTTTGTAAATTTAATAATATCAAGCGTAGGATTTAATCCATTAAATCCTGTTACAGCACTCATTGTGTAATCGATTTTTTTTTTGATAAAGATATTTTTGATGTTATCAAATTTATTATAGATATTTATTTTTTTATTCTCTAAAACTTTTTTAACATGTAAAAAAGTTTTGTAATCATTTATGATTATATTTTTTACTTTGAAAAATTTAACTTGATTTAATAATTCCTTATAATTTGTATTTGAAGTTAATAATAATATTTCAAATTCATTTTTATTTTTTTTAAGAATATTTATCAATGATTTTCCTATAGAGCCAGTAGATCCCAGGATTGCAATTTTTTTTTTCATAATATCAGTTTAGAAATTTCCATAAAATTAATCCGATAGGTACTGCTAAAAGAATACCATCTATTCTATCAAGAATACCTCCATGTCCAGGAAGTAAATCTCCCGTATCTTTTACACTAGCTCTTCTTTTTAAATATGAAATAAATAAATCCCCTATTTGACTAAAAAATGAAACTACAATTGAAAAAAGTGATAAAGCAATAAAATTATTATAATTTTCTGGTAATATATTATAAAATATGGGTATTAAAATTAAGGGTAAAATAAATGATCCTAAAGAACCAGAGAAAGTTTTATTTGGACTGATGTTAGTTAATTTTTTTCCTTTAAAAAATTTACCAAAAACAAACCCTCCTAAGTCAGAACAAATACAGATAAAGATTAAATAAATGATATTAAGTTTAATTTCAAATTCTGCTTGATTTAATCCTTCAAATATTAAAACGGAAAATAAAAATAAATATAATAAACTTAATGCTTTTAGAAATATCATTAATAAATTAGAACTTATTTTTTCTCTAGCAAAAATTTTAGAAATTAAAGTATTAAATTCAATCCATGCTACTACAGTTAAAATTATTAAAGATATAATGAGAATAAATGAATAAAAAAAAGCTAATAAAAGTAAAATTAATAAAAATATTCCTGTTAAAATTCTTTTTGTTATTTCTTTCATTATATATTACCAAAGTTTCTCTTTAAAATTTTAAATGTATTAAGTATTTTTTTATAGTCACTCTCATTAAAATCAGGCCAAAGCTTTTTTTCAAAAAAAATTTCCGTATAAGCTAATTGCCACAATAAAAAATTACTCAACCTTTTTGTATTACCTGTTCTAATTAGTAAGTCAGGATCTGGTATATTTTTAGTATATAAATTCTTTTCAATATTCTTTTGAGATATTTTTTTTCTTGATTTACTAATTATCTTTAATGCATTTATAATTTCATTTTTAGATCCATAATTTAAGGCTAAATTGATTTGGAGTTTTTTATTTTTTGAGGTTTTTTTTTCTGCTAGTTTTAATAAATCTTTCAATCTTTTCGTAAGCATTTTTTTTTCACCTATGATTTTTAATTTGATACCATTTTTTTTCAATTCATCTAATTTTTTAGTTAAAAAATTTTCTAGTAAATCAAATAAAAATAATATCTCTTTTTTGGGTCTTTTCCAATTTTCAGTAGAAAAAGTATATAATGTTAAATATTTAATTTTTGATTTAAGTGTCTCTTTAATTATTGTCTCAACAGTATCTAATCCAGCTCTGTGTCCTGCATTTCTAGATTTTTTATGTTTTAAACCCCATCTGCCATTTCCATCCATGATGATGGCAACATGATTAATTGGGTTCATATAGTCATTATTTCTTTTTCTTTGTTTTCAACTTTTTGATCTATCATCTTAATATGATCATCTGTAAAGCCTTGAATAACCTTTTCAGATTTTTTTTCATCATCTTCACTAATATCTTTTTTTTTTAATAAATTTTTTAAATCTTCATTAGCTTCTCTTCTAATATTTCTTATGGAAATTTTACATTTTTCTCCCATGGATTTTATAACTTTTTTAATTTCTGTCCTTCTTTCCTCACTAAGATCAGGAATAGGTAATCTAATAAGTTGTCCGTCAATTTGAGGATTTAGACCTAAATCAGATTTTTTAATAGCAGAGTCTATAAGTGATATATTATTTGTGTCCCATACTTGAATATTAATCATTCTAGCTTCAGGAGTTGTTATACTTGCAATTTGATTTATAGGCATAGCTTGTCCGTAAACATCGACTTTAACTAGGTCTAACATGCTCGCATTAGCTCTTCCTGTTCTTAAAGATGATAATTCTTTAGTAAAAACTTCAATAGTTTTACCCATTTTTTGACTATATGATTTCTCGTTAAACATTTATTCACCAATTTTTAATCTATAAAAATCTTTAATCTTTAAATCAGTAATACTAAGATCTTTTATGATATCTTGCACCTTTTTTTTTGGTTCCATAACCCAAGCTTGTGATAATAAAGCATTTTCTTCTTTAAATTTATTTAATTTTCCCAGGCTAATTTTTTTTGCAATTTCAACTGTTTTGCCTGAATTTTTTAATTCTTCAGCAATAAGTTCTTCTTCTTTTTTTAAAATATTTTTATCGATTGAATTTAAATCGAGGGCTAGAGGATTTGAAGCAGCAACATGCATAGCTAATTGCTTGCCAAATGACTCAATTGATTTTGAAGAATCTTGAGTTTCAATTGAAACAATAACAGCTAATTTAGATAAATTATCTTTAACGACTGTATGTAAATATTTAAAATTTTTTGCACCAGAATTATTAAAAGTTTTTACTCTACCTATAGTAATTTTCTCACCCATTTTTGCGATTAAAGCAACAAGACTTTCTTCAACAGTTTGACCATTGGCCATTTTTGATTTATTTAATATTTCTAAATCAGAATTTTTTTCATTATTTAATTCACTTAATTCTTTTGCAAATGAAACAAAATCATTATTCTTGGCAACAAAATCTGTTTCACAATTTAATTCTATAACTGAAGTTTTTTTCTGATCGCCGCTTGTCGCTACTACGCCCTCTTTTGCATCTCTAGACATCTTTTTTGAAGCTTTAGAAATTCCTTTTACTCTTAAAATTTCAATAGCTTTATCTAAATCTCCATTAGACTCTTTAATCGCTAAATTACAATCCTTAAAACCAGCACCAGTAGCTTCTCTTAATTTCTTAACTTTTTCAATATTATTCATATTAACTTGTTTTTTTCTTTACTTTTTTTTTAAATTTTTTATCTAATTTTTCTCTATCTAATTCTTGAATAGTCTTATTTGATTTTTCTTTTGATTTAATTTTGACATCTTTAGTTTCTAACTTTTCATCATTTTTTTCTGGAGTAGCTTTTTTAGCATTTTCAATAGTTTCTTTAATTAGATTACAATAAAGATCAATTGCTCTTCTAGCATCATCATTTCCAGGTATTGGAAAATCGATTCCATCAGGATTTGAATTACTGTCTAAAATTGCACAAATTGGTATACCTAATTTAACTGACTCTTGAACAGCTAATGATTCATAATTTGTATCAATAACAAAAACTAAATCAGGAACTTTTTTCATTTCAGCAATGCCGCCTAAAGCTCTTTCTAACTTGTCTTTTTTAACACTCATCTTTAATAATTCTTTTTTTGTAAATCCTCTGTTTTCAGCTACTAAATCGGCTTCATATTTTTTCATTTTTTTAATAGAGCCAGAAATTGTTCCCCAATTAGTCAACATTCCGCCTAACCATCTATAATTAACAAAATATTGTCCCGTTGATTTTGCTACTTCTGCAATAGCCTCTGATGCTTGTTTCTTTGTTGATACAAAGAGAATTTTACCATTATTAGCAATAGTGCTATATATTTTTTCTAAAGCAATATTGGTTAGTTCTAATGTTTGCGTTAAATCAATAATGTGAATTGAGTCTCTTTTGCCAAAAATATATTTCTTCATTTTTGGATTCCATCTTAAAGTCTTATGTCCTAAATGAACGCCTGCTTCTAATAATTGTTGAATAGTTAAACTTGGTATTTTCATATTTATTCCCGGTTAAGCCACCACAGTAGTTTCCATTTAAGGACCGGAGGTATAAAACCACAAACTGTGTGCGTATTTGTTAATTTAATTGCTATTTACAAATAATTTGAATAACAAACAAGTCTTTTTTAATGAATAATAGTAGAAATATCTTTATTTTTTAGAATATTTATTGATTTTCTGTCAATACGTCGCTTATTTTTTAGTTTAAAGATAATATCGTTATTTTTATCTGTAATGTTAATATTGACTACTGTAGCACCTTCTTCTTTTATCAAGTCTGAGATTAAATCAATATCTTTTGTAGATTTAAGATTGAATGAAATCTCTAAAATTGGTTTATTGAATAAATCTTTAAGAACAGTTACTTTTTGAATATTTATTCTTTTAAATCTATTTTCATCATTTGAAATATTTTTTTTTAAAGTTAATAGAAGTGAATTGCCTTCAATTAAAATTTCTCGATTAGATTCTAAAATATCTGAAAATATAAATAATTCAAAGACACTCGTTAGATCTGTAAATTTAATTACACCATAGGAGTTACCTTTTGATGTTTTTCTCTCAGTTACTTTTAAAATCGTTGCTGCTATATTTGAACTTTTAATATTATTATCTAAAGAGAATTTAGCATAATCAATAATATTATAATCACCAAATATACTTTTAAATTGATTTAATGGATGATCAGATATAAAAAAGCCAATCGCTTCAAATTCTTTTGATAATCTATCTTCAAATTTCCAATCTTCTGTATTAACAAATATTTCTTTATCTTGTTTTTCATCAGATCCAAATAAATCAATTTGATTAGCTGATTTATTTTCATGAATATTTTTATTTTTTAAAATATAATTTGGGATAGAATTAAATAATGCTTGCCTATTCTTATGAATACTATCAAATGCTCCAGCTTTAACTAATCCCTCTAATTGAAGTTTATTAATATTTTTATGATCTACTCTATTCAAAAAATCATTAATTGATTTAAATTTTCCATTATTAACTCTTTCTTTTATCACATTAGATATAGCTTCATATCCAACATTCTTAATTCCACCTAAAGCATAATAAAAATTATCATCATCAAATTTAAAATCTGCAAAACATTTATTTATATCGGGTCTTACGATATTTATATTAATTCTTTTTAATTCCTCGTAGAATTCACTCAATTTATTTTGATTAGATAAATCCATTGTCATTGAAGCAGCAAAAAATTCTTTTGGATAATATGTTTTTAAAAAAGCTGTTTGATAAGAAATAATTGCATATGCTGCAGCGTGACTTTTATTAAAACCATATTCAGCAAATGGTTCTATTTTTAAAAAAATACTTGCAGCAACATCTTTAGCAATTCCATTTTTTATTGCTCCGGAAATAAAACCTTGTTTTTGTTTCTCTAGTTCTGCCCGTTTCTTTTTACCCATTGCTCTTCTTAAAATATCCGCCTCTCCAGCAGTAAAACCTGATAATTTTTGAGCTATTTGCATCACTTGCTCTTGGTAAATAATAACTCCATAAGTAGGTTTTAAAATATCTTTTAGAAGTGGATGTAAATAATCAGGTGTTTGACGACCATTTTTACAATCATTATAAGTCTGAATATTATTCATTGGTCCTGGTCTATAAAGTGCTACTAACGCGATAATATCTTCAATATGATTTGGTTTCATTTGTGATAAAGCTTCACGCATACCAGAACTCTCAATTTGAAATAATCCTACAGTATTACCAGATGATAATAATTCAAAAACTTTTTGATCATCAAAATTAATATCTTCAATTTTAAAGTCTTTATCTTTTTTATTTATTAATTTTTGTGTTCTATTGATTACTGTTAAAGTTTTTAATCCTAAAAAATCAAATTTTATTAAACCTGCATTTTCTGCAGAATACATATCAAATTGAGTTGATGGTAATAATAAATCTGCTGATGCATCTTTATACAAAGGTACTGTATTGGTTAATTTTTTGTCAGCTATTACAACTCCTGCAGCATGAGTAGCAACATTTCTATTTAATCCTTCTAATTTTAGAGAAAGATCAGTTAATTTTTTTACTCTTGGATCATCATTAACTAATTTTTGGAGTCTAGGTTCATTATTTATACACTCTATTAAACTTTGAGGTCTAGAGGGATCAAAAGGTATCATTTTAGAAATATTATCTACAAAACCATAGGAAAGTCCCAAAACTCTTCCCACATCTCTGATAACCATTCTAGCTTTTAATTTTCCAAATGTAATTATATGAGCAACGCTGTCTTTATATTTGTTAGTTAAATATTTAAAAACCAAATCTCTTTTTTCTTCACAAAAATCGATATCAAAATCAGGCATTGATATACGATCAGGATTCAAAAATCTTTCAAAAATTAAATTAAATTTAATAGGATCTACATCTGTAATAGATAAACACCAAGCAACTAATGATCCTGCTCCTGATCCTCTGCCTGGTCCAACTGGAATGTCATTTTTTTTTGCCCATTTAATATAATCGGAAACAATCAAGAAATAACTTGGATACTTCATTTCTATTATAATTTTTAATTCATGATCTAATCGATCTTTGTACTTTAAAAAAACTTCATTACCATCAAGATCTTTATTTTCGATTTTAAATACTTTTAAAAATTTTTCTTTTAATCCCTCCAAAGAATCTTTTTTAAGTATTTCATCAGCACTGATACCTTTATCTGAACTAATATTAGGTAAAACTGGCTTTGAAAATTGTGGTCTAAAATTACATCTATAAGGCAGATTAAAATTATTTTTCAAAGCCTCAGGAAGATCAGAAAACAAAGTCAACATTTCTTCGTTAGACTTTAAATAATGTTGCTTGCTATATTTTGTTCTATTTTTTTCATTAATATATGTTTTTAATCCAATACAAGTTAAAGCATCATGTGCTTCGTGCATTTCTGATGTTAAATAAAATACTTCATTAGTGGCAATAATAGGTATTTGAAGTTTTAAAGACTGATCTAAATTAAATTTTTCAAAAGCAATCTCATTTTGATCACCATGTCTCTGTATTTCAATATAAAATCTATCTCCAAATTTTAATGATAATTTTTTATATATTTTTTCTATATCTTCAAATCGGCCTTTTTCAAATAATTTTCCAAATAAACCTTGAATAGTTCCAGACAAAAGTACTATTCCATCAATATTATTTATTATTTCTTCGATATTTAAATATGGAATAGAGAGATCATCGTTTTCTAAGTAAGATTTAGATGATAACTCAACTATACGTTTATAACCTTTACTATTCAGTGCTATCAAAGGTAATAAACCTATGATATCTTCAAATTTAAAATAAATTTGTGTACCAATAATTGGTTGAGTTCCAATCTTTGATAAATTTTCTGAAAATTCTAATGAGCCACATAAATTAGATGTATCCGAAAGACCTAAACAACTTATTCTATTATCCTTGCAAAAATCTTTTAAATCTTGAATTTTAATTGCTCCTTCGCAAATTGAATATTGTGTATGAATTTTAATATGATTAAAATTTCGATTATTTAATTCTGCCATGAATGGTTTTTATATTACCATCAATCATTTCTAATTTGCAATCAGCCATATTAGCAAAAAATCTATTATGAGTTGCATAAATTATTAATCTATTTTTTGTCTTTAGATTTCTTAATACTTTAAAAACTTCTTTGGCTGTCGATTGATCTAAACTACCAGTAGGTTCGTCAGCTAACAAAATGTCTGGTTCATTTACCAAAGCTCGTGCTATTGCAATTCTTTGCATTTCACCACCTGATAATTCAGACGGATAATGACCTTCTCTAGAAGAAAGTCCCATTTTATTTATTATTATCTTAGCTTTTTCTATCGATTTATTTTTATTATCATTTAAAGCTAAACTTGAAAGATAAACATTTTCTAAAGCTGTAAAATCGGGCAATAAATTATTTTGTTGATAAACTATTCCAATTTTCTTAGATCGAATTTTATCATTTATAGATGTATTAGAAAAATTTATTTCCTTATTATCAATTAATAATAAGCCCTTTGAAGGTTTATCAATCATAGACAATATATTTAATAAAGTAGATTTTCCAGATCCTGAAGGACCCATTAATGAATAAACCTTTCCTCTTAAAAAAGAATAGTTTATTTTTTTTAATACTGGAATTTTCTTATCATTTAAAAAAGTTTTAGATATGTTTTTAAGAGAAATTAAACTATTCATATTTTAATCCTTTTACTGGATCTAATTTTGCAGCTTTCAGGGCAGGAAAAATTGATACAATAATCGTTATAAATATAGAACTTAATGAAATTATTAAAATTGATATTGGATTAATTTCTGATGGCATTGTGCTTAAAAAATATATTTCTTCAGGAAATAAACTGATATTAAATATTGTGCTTAAAAATTGACGTAAATTTTCTACATACATTGAAAAAGTTATTCCTAAAAAAATTCCAAAAATAGTAGCAGATGCTCCGATAATTGTTCCAACTAAAAAAAATATTTTAACAATGGATTTATTTAAAACACCGATTGATTTCAGAATAGCAATTTCACGTGTTTTGTTTTTTACTAATATAGTTAATCCTGAGATAATATTAAATGCAGCAACAATAATGATTAGTGATAAAATTATAAACATTACATTTCTCTCAACTTTTAAAGCTAAAAATAAAGAACTATTCATATCTGACCAACTATATACAAATTCATCTGGAAAAACTTTCTGAACAGTCTTTTTTTGACTTTCAATGTTTTGTGGATTTTTGAGGTAAATTTCCAAATTTCTGTCTTTATCATCTAAATTAAAAAATTCTTCTAAGGTTTCTAAATTAATAAAAGCAATGTTATTATCAAAATCAACTAAGCCACTTTCAAAAAGAGATAAGACAGTAAAAGTTTTTTGCTTTGGAAGATTGCCAATTATTGTTTCTACTCCTTGAGATGACATTATTGTAATATTATCTCCTATTTTAAGATCTAGATTAAAGCCAAGCTCTTTTCCTATTGATATAAAATTTTTAGATAAATTATCTTTATTGCCTAAAAAATTTTTTTTATTTATTTCTAGATTTGAAAAATCTTTACTTAAATATCCTCTTAAAACTATTCCTTTAGTAATATCTTTCCTAACTAAAATTGCCTCTCCAGAATTACTTAAGACTAAATTCTTTGAAATCAAATTAAGTTTTTTTAATTTAAAATCATCAATATTAATTTTATTTTCATATGGCTGAACTGTAATATGAGAATTGAAACCAACAATTTTATTAATTAATTCTGATCTAAATCCATTCATAACTGACATCACTACAATTAAGACTGCAACTCCAAGACTTATTCCAATGAATGAAAAAATTGAAATAATATTTAAAAAACCATCTTTTTTTCTGGCTTTTAAAAATCTTAATGTAATTTCTTTTTCTAATGTAGAAATCAATTTTTTACTTTTTCTTTTTTTATAATATTAACAATTTCTTTTAATTTAAGTTTTTGTGAATCTTTTCCTACTTCTTTGAATTCTAATAAATCACCATCTGTTTGTTTACCAATAATAATTTGATAAGGTGCTCCAATTAAATTCATTTTTTTTATTTTTGAAGAAAAATTTTCATCAGTATCCTCTATTATCGTCTCAATATTATTTTTTTCCAATTCCAAATTAATATTATTTGCTTTATTTAATGCTGAAGAGTCATTTTTATTTATCATTGGAATTATTGAAATATCATATGGAGCAACTGAAATTGGCCATTTCATAATTTCATTTTTTTCATCATATTTTGCTTCTATGATAGCGCCAACTAGTCTAGATACACCTATTCCATAAGAACCCATTTTTACATAATCTTTTTTTCCACCAGGTAAATCTACTGATGCTTCCATTGATTTAGAGTACTTATCACCAAAATAAAATATATGTCCGACTTCAATGCCTTTTGTTTTTATTTGGTTTTTTTCTGAAACTTTTTTTTCAAATTCTTGTTTATCAAATTTTTCATCTGTAACAGAATAAAATTGCTCATATTTTTTTCTAAGGTTATCTAAAGAATTTTTTTCTAATTCTGTTCCGTCACTGTTTAAATCAAAAATTCTTTTATCTGCATAAATTTTACTTTCCCCTGTCTCAGCTAGAATAACAAATTCATGCGAAAGATTTCCACCAATAGGGCCTGTATCTGCAGCCATTGGTATAGCTGTAAGATTCAATCTTTTAAAAGTTTTTAAATAAGATAAAAAAAATTTATTATAAGAAAATAAAGCTTCTTCATCATTAATATCAAACGAATAGGCATCTTTCATATAAAACTCTCTACATCTCATTATTCCAAACCTTGGTCTTATCTCATCTCTAAATTTCCATTGTATGTGATATAAAAGTTGTGGTAGAGATTTATAAGATTTAATTGATGATCTAAATATATCTGTTACAAGCTCTTCGTTAGTCGGACCATAAAGCATCTCTCTATTTTGACGATCTTTAATTCTTAACATCTCTTCCCCATAATCCTCATAACGTCCACTTTCTTTCCAAATATCACTTGATTGAATTGTCGGCATTAAAATTTCTTGAGCACCAATTTTATTTTGTTCTTCTCTAACAATTTTTTCAATTTTTTTCATAATTTTAAAGCCTAAAGGTAACCAAGAATAAATTCCTGCTGAAGATTGTTTAATCATTCCTACTCTAAGCATTAATTGATGAGATTTAATTTTAGCTTCAGAAGGAATATTTTTTAAAATTGGGATAAAAGATTTTGAAATATACATTTACTAATTAAATTTCTTAAATTTAAATTTGCACTAAATTGATATTTGTAAAAGGTTTTTTTCCTGTCATTTCTTTAGTATATCTTCTACATACAATTTTTAAAGCATCAATTAAGTTATGCTCTTGCTTTCTATTTAATAACGAAAATGTCCTAGTAGTTTTTTCAATTGTTTCCTCTAAACCATAAATAAATTCCTCCTCATCAATAACTGGAATACCTCTTATTGTTAATATTGGTGTTTTGTGAATTTTACCTTTAGATGTGATTAAAATTGTAACTTCTATATAGCCGTTTGTACTCAAATTTTTTCTATCTTTTACAGATTGAGAATCTTCTTCAACACTTATATTTCCATCTAAATAAAGCCGTCCGTTTGGAGCTTTATCAAAAATATGTGGTTTGCCAGGAGATAATTTAACAATATCTCCATTCTCTACTTGCACAGGATTAGGAACGTTCATTTCTTTTGCAAAATTAATATGCTCTATCATATGTCTATGTTCTCCATGAACGGGTATTATACATTCTGGTTTTATCCAACTATACATTTCTTTTAGATCTTCTCTATTAGGATGACCAGAAACATGAACAAACTCACTATCTTCAGATATTACTTCAATACCGTTTTTAATAAGTTGGTTATGCAATTTATATAATTTTCTTTCATTCCCTGGGATAATTTTAGAAGAAAAAATTACGGCATCACCATTTTCAATCAATACGTCAGGATGATTATAGTTAGAAATTCTCGTCAGAGCCCCCATTGGTTCTCCTTGACTGCCTGTACATAAATAAACTATTTTTTCTCTAGAAATGTTTTTTGCTTCTCTAGGATCTACTGGTTCAATGACATTTTTTAAATATCCACATTGTCTGGCAGCTTTAAATATTTTATGCATTGATCTTCCAACTAAAGAAATTTGTCTTCCATTTTTTTCAGCACAATAAAAAGCGGTCTCCATACGAGCTACATTTGATGCAAAAGATGTAATTATAATTCTTTTTTTTAAACTGCTCATAATATTTAACATACTTTTTCTTACATCTAATTCTGAACCAGATTTACCCATACTAAAAACATTAGTTGAATCACAAATCATAGCAAGAACTCCTTCATTACCAATTTCTTTCAATCTATCAGAATTCATTTTTGCCCCAGTTAACGGTTCTGCATCTATCTTCCAATCTCCAGTATGTAAAATTATTCCAGCTGGTGTTTCTATTCTAAGACCATTAGGCTCTAAAATTGAATGTGTTAAGGTTATATATTCAATTTTAAATGGGTCTAAACTAACAGTACCATTTAATTCAACTATCTTTAGATAATCTGAGATATCGATATGTTTTTCTCTAAATTTTTCTTTTATTAATATTGCTGTAAAGGGAGTTGCAAATATTTTACATTTTAATTGAGGCCAAAGGTGTGCAATTGCCCCTATATGATCTTCATGAGCATGAGTCAAAATGATTCCTAGAAGATTTTCTTTTTTATTAACAATAAATCCTGGATCTGGATAAATTAGATCAATACCTGGTAAAGTATCGTCAGCAAAAGTAACTCCAATATCAACCATTATCCATTTATGTTCGCCTGGTTTTCCGTAAGCAAACAAATTCATGTTCATACCAATTTCACCGGAACCCCCTAAAGGGCAAAATAATAATTCATCTTTCATATTTATTTAATTAAAACAGCAGCTTTTATTAGACCTTTAATAGTAATATCTTTATTTAAAGTAACTTTTGAGTTTATTGATTTTTTAAATAAATTTGAAAATCCTCCTGTTATTATAATTTTAAAGGACTTTCGAGTTTCTTTCTTAATTAAATAAATTATATTGTCAATTAAACCTGTATAACCCCAAAAAAAACCAGATCTTACAGCACTATGAGTATTCAGGCCAATGATTTTATTTGTTTTTTTTAAATTAATATTAGGAATCAGAGTAGCTTTATTGACCAATGTATTAAGTGACAATTTTACTCCTGGAGCTATAACGCCTCCATGGTAGGAATTTTTTATTAAAACATCAAATGTTGTTGCTGTACCAAAATCGAGAATTATATAATTATCTTTATTATTTAGAATGCCTATCGCATTAGCTAATCTATCTGAACCAATTTGTTTATAATTTACTTTAATATTAATTAATTTTTTAATTTTGAGAGTTTTAAGTTCATAACATTTAATTTTATATTTTTTTAATAAAAAACTTTTAATCATTTTATATGATTTTGGTACAACACTGCAGAATAAACACTTTTTAATATTCATGTTATTTAACTTAAAGCTTTTTAAAGAATTTTTAAGTAAGGAATTACTAATTTTTTTTGTACTTAAATTAATTTTTTTAATTATCTTTTTATTAGAATTAACTAAACAAATTTTAGTTTCTGTATTACCTATATCCCCAACAATAATCATATAAATTTACTTATATTTTTTATATTAAATCTAATTAGGATTGGAATAAATTTTTCATATATTTTTTTAAGATTAGAAGCAGCATTATTGTTAGAAATCTTTATATTTGTTAAATCTAAAAGATTAGTAGTTGGATAATTTGAAATCTTTGGACTCTTAATTAAATTAATTCCTATACCAACAATAATAAATTTTTGATCCGAAAAATATAATATTTCCTGTAATATACCTGAAATCTTTTTTTTTTTAATCAATAAATCGTTAGGGTTCTTAATTAAAATTTTTCCTTTATAATACTTTGATAATAATTTTTTAACTAATAAGCAATTAATTTTTGTCAATTTACTTAACGATATCTTAATTTTATTTATTGGAAAAAAAATGCTAACAAACAAATTGCCTTTATAAGAAGCCCATTTTTTTCCGTATCTACCTCTACCTTTTTTTTGTTTTTCCGCAATTATTATTCCTGATTTATTTTTTGTGTTCTTAATAATCTTAATAGCTAAATCATTAGTACTATTTATAGTTTTAAAATTAAATTTTTTTAACTTCATTAAATGATGTTAATTCTTGATACTATTTCTACTAATTTACTGGGGAAAATAAAATATAAAAGAATTAATAATGTTGAAAAAGTAAGAGACAATTTTAACGAGATACTATGGTCAGTATCATATTTTTCTTTTTCCTGGTCAAAATACATAACCTTAATTATTCTTAAATAATAAAAAGATGCAATAACTGTTGAAAGTAATCCAACAATTGCTAAAAAATACATAGATTCTTCTATGACTGATTTAAATACATAAAACTTTGCAAAAAATCCAGCAAGTGGAGGAATTCCTGCTAATGAAAAAAGTATAAATAATAATGATATAGATAAAATAGGATGGTTCTTAGAAATTCCTGATAAGTCATTAATTGTTTCAAAGTACTGATCATTTCTTTTCATCATTAATAAACAAGTAAATAAACCTAAATTCATAACAATATAAATTGAAATATAAACTATAGAACTTTGTATTCCTTCATTATTACCAACTGCTAAACCTGCCAAAGTATAACCTATATGACTAATCGAACTATAGGCTACTAATCTTTTTAGATTTTTCTGTCCAATAGCAGCAACAGCCCCAAATATCATTGAAGCTATCGAAATAAAAATGATAATTGTTTGCCACTGATCTATTAAATTAATGAAGGGAACATATAAAAATCTAATGAAAACTGTTAATGCAGCAACTTTTGGTACTATAGAAAAAAATAATGTCACTGATGTGGGTGATCCCTCATATACATCTGGTGCCCACATATGAAAAGGAACTGCAGATATTTTAAATGCTAATCCCACTAAAATAAAAACTATTCCAAAAGTTAGAGTATAATTATCAGGATTAATTGAATCACTTATTATATTAAAATTTGTTGATCCAGAAAATCCATAAATTAAAGAACAGCCATAAAGTAATAATCCTGAAGAGAGTGCGCTTAATACAAAATATTTAACTCCTGACTCTGATGATTTTAATTCTTCTCTATTAAAAGAGGCAAGCACATATAAAGCTAATGATTGCAATTCAAGTCCTATATAAAAGACCATAAGATCATTAGAACTTATCATCACCATCATTCCTAAAATAGAACAAAGTATCAAAATTGGATACTCTATTAAAAAAATTTTATATAATTTTAAATATTTTCTCGATATAGATAAAACAATTGATCCCGCTAAAATTGTTAAAATCTTCATGAATGATGAAAGATTATCAATTATATAACTACCATTAAATAAAGTGGTGTTTAAATCCAAAGGATTATTTAATATTAAAATTCCTGTGATTAATAAAAATCCCATGGAAAGATAATGAACTAAACTAGAACTTTTTTTTTTAAAAACACCTAAAACTAATAAAAACATTATCGTAAGTGAGATAAAAATTTCAGGTAAAATAAAATTTAGATTATTCATTTTTTTGAACCTCTGGCATATACATGCTTAGGTTAGATTCGTACATATCAATTAAATTATTTACTGATATTTCAATTGTATTACTCAAAAGCTCAGGATAAAAACCTAAAAATAACACTGGAAAAGCCAAACTCCATAAAATAAATTTTTCTGAGTTGTTTAAATCTTTTATCTTTAAGAGATTATTGTTTATTAATTTTCCAAAAATTACTCTTCTATACAACCAAAGCATATATGCTGCTCCTAAAATTACTCCTAAGCTTGCTATAACAGCTACTAGAAAATTATCTTTAAAAGCACCTAATAATACCAAAAATTCTCCTATAAAACCTGTGGTTCCGGGCAATCCTAAAGCTGCTAAAGTAAATACCATAAACAAAATTGAATATTTCGGCATTACTGAAACAAGACCGCCATAAGTAATAATTAATCTCGAATGCATACGATCATATAAAACTCCTACACAAAAAAACAGTGCGGCAGAAACAAAACCATGACTTATCATCTGTATTATACTTCCCTCTATTCCTTGTTGGGTATTTGTAAAAATGCCTAAAGTTACATAACCCATATGAGCAACTGATGAATATGCTATTAATTTCTTCATATCATCTTGCATTAAAGCCACTAAGGAAGTGTAAATGATTGCAATCAAACTCAATATATAAATTAAAGGAGTAAATACTTCTGAAGCAAGAGGAAACAGACCAATAGAAAAACGAATAAAACCATAACCAGCCATTTTTAATAAAATTGCAGCTAAAAGAACTGATCCTGCCGTAGGCGCTTCTACATGAGCATCAGGCAACCAAGTATGAACAGGCCACATAGGAGTTTTTACTGCAAATGAACTAAAAAAAGCTAACCACAATAAATTTTGATATTTAGAATTAATACCAAGATCATAAAGTTGTTCTACATCTGTCGTACCTGAAATCCAATAAATTGAAATTATTGCAACCAGCATTAAAACAGATCCGAGCAAAGTGTATAAAAAAAATTTAAATGCAGAATAAACTCTTCTTGAGCCTCCCCAAATACCAATAATTAAAAACATTGGGATTAATCCAGCTTCAAAAAATAAATAAAAAACTACTAAATCAAGCGAACAAAAAACACCAATCATTAAACTTTCCATTATTAAAATAGCAATAAGAAAATCTCTTAATCGGTTTTTTATTATGTTGTTAACTGAGATTATACAAAGAGGAGTTATAAAAGTTGTTAAAATAATAAATAAAATTGAAATTCCATCTATACCAACCTTATAATTTATAAATCCTATTAACCATTCTCTATCTTCAATAAATTGAAAATTTGATATTGTTGGATCAAATAAAAACCATAAATAAATAGATACAAAAAAATTAACAGAAGAAGTAAATAAAGCTACATATTTTCCAGTATTAGACTCTTTATCTTTTGAAAATAATAAAAATAAAGCACCTATAGTTGGAAGAAGAATTAAAGATGATAAAATTGGAAAATCCATTAATTTATAATTAAAAAAGTTAATAACGCAGAAAAACCAATCAATATCATAAATGCATATTGATAAATAAATCCAGTTTGAAATTTACTAGCTTTTAATGAAAGATTTTTAAATAACGCAGAAACTCCATCTGGACCAAATCTATCAATGATTTTAACATCGACTATTTTCCAAAAGAAAATTCCAATTTTCTTCGAGGACTGAATAAATAAAAAATTATACAGTTCGTCAAAATACCATTTATTAATTAAAAAATTATATAAAGGTTTATTTGATTTGATAATTCCTTCGGGTATATTTTTATTTTTAACAAATAAATAAAAAGTTAATGGTATTGAGATAATAACAAGTATTGGTGTTATCAATATAAACCATAATGGTGGATGTTCATTGCTTAATGGTTTTAAAAATTTTATAGATTCAGCCCAGAAATAGTTTTCACTACTATGGCCAATAAATAAATCTTTAAATAAATACCCTGAAAAAACAGCTCCTATTGATAAAATTATTAATGGTATAATCATTACCATTGATGACTCATGAATGTCATTAATTTTAATTTTTGTATTGCTGAACGATCCATGAAAAGTTTTAAAAATCAATCTCCAAGAATAAATAGAAGTTAAAAAAGCTGTTAAAATTCCAACTCCAGCTGCATAATATCCTGTAGTATTATCTCTAAGATAAGCAAATTCTATTATTGCATCTTTAGAATAATAACCTGAAAGAAAAGGAAATCCTGTTAAAGCAAGAGTTCCAATTATCATTAAAATCCAGGTGTAAGGTAATTTTTTATAAACAGCTCCCATTTTATCAATATTTTGTTCATCTTTAAAAGAATGAATAACTGATCCTGAGCCTAAAAAAAGTAATGCTTTAAAAAAAGCATGAGTAAATAAATGAAACATAGCAACATTGTAAGCTCCTACACCTGCTGCGAAAAACATATAGCCTAATTGACTACAGGTTGAATAAGCAATTATTTTTTTTATATCAGTTTGAACTAAAGCAACAGTTGCTGCAAAAAAGGCTGTAGTCATACCTACAATTGTAATAATATTAAGAGTTAATTGAGAATATTCAAAAATAGGTGAACATCTAACTACCAAGAATACTCCAGCAGTAACCATTGTCGCTGCATGTATTAATGCAGAGACTGGGGTTGGACCTTCCATGGCATCAGGTAACCAAGTATGTAATAAAATTTGAGCTGATTTACCCATTGCACCAATAAATAAAAGAATACATATGAGATCAATTACTTTTATATTTATACCAAGAAATATTAATTCTTTACCAACAATTTCTGGAGTCTGTTGGAAGACTTCAGAATAATTTACTGTACCAAATAAATAAAAAATTAAAAAAATACCTAATGCAAACCCAAAATCTCCCACTCTATTAACTATAAAAGCTTTAATAGCTGCTGCGTTTGCCTTATCTTTTTTAAACCAAAAACCAATTAAAAAATATGAACAAAGACCAACACCTTCCCAACCAAAAAATAATTGAAGAAAATTGTCTGAAGTAATTAGTGTTAACATGGCAAAAGTAAAAAGAGAAAGATAAGCCATAAATCTTGGTTTATGTGGATCATGTGACATATAACCAATTGAATAAATATGAACCAGAGCAGAAACTAATGTCACTACTACCAACATTACAGAAGACAAAGGATCAATCTTTATAGACCAATTTACATCTAAATTTCCTGAATTTATCCAAGTAGCAATAACTAAATTATTTTCATATTGATTTACAATAACTTCATAAAATATAAATAAAGATATTATTGCTGAAATTGAAACAAATAGAGAAGTTAATATTTCTGAAGTTCTATCTCCAATATATTTACCAAAAAAACCTGAAATAATAGATGCTATTAATGGAAGAAATAATAATGCAATTTCCATATCATCCTTTTAATTTATTTATCTCCTCAACTCTAATAGTTGATGAATTTCTATAATAAACAACTATGATTGCTAAACCAATTGCTGCTTCGGCGGCGGCAACTGTCAATATAAAAAGAGTAAATATTTGTCCCGATATGTCATTCAAAAAAATTGAAAATGCTACTAGATTTATATTAACTGATAATAGAATAAGCTCTATGCTCATTAATATAACGATAATATTTTTTCTATTCAAAAAAATACCTATAACCCCAATAGTGAATATTATAACCCCTAAAGTTAAGTAATGACTTAAACTTATATCAATCATCTAATATCACTCCTTTATTGCTTTCGACTTGGGTTATTTCAACACCATCAGCTTTTTCTCTTGATATTTGTTTGAAATAAAATTGTCTTTTTATCCCAGATCTTTGCTTAAAAGTAAGAACAATAGCTCCTACCATCGCAACTAATAAAATCATACCACTTAATTGAAAAACATGAATATAATCAGTGTATAAAACGTATCCTATCGAGTGAGTGTTGCTAATATTATTATCAAAATTTAAAACCATTGCCGTGTCAATATCTGGTTTATACTTCCACCCTCCAATTACAATAATTAATTCAAAAAATATAATCACGCTAACAATTAAACCAACCGGTATATGTTTTGAACTTTCTCTAGAAGAAAACCATTGACTTTTTTGTTGTGACACATTTAGCATCATTACAACAAATAAAAAGAGGACAGCAACTGCTCCAACATAAACAATTAACATAATCATTCCTAGAAATTCTGCTCCTATCATTATGAACAAACAAGAAATACTTATGAAATCTAAAATCAAAAAAAAAACTGAATGTACAGTATTTTTAGAAACCGTTACCATTATTGCAGAAATAATTGCAATAAATGAAAAAGTATAAAAAAAAATTGCGTGAGCTAGCATAATTATCTATATGGGTTATCTGCTTTAATATTAGCTGCTAGAACATTTTCCCATCTATCTCCATTGTCTAACAGTTTTTCTTTATTATAATAAAGTTCCTCTCTAGTTTCTGTTGAAAATTCAAAATTTGGCCCCTGAACAATAGCATCCACTGGACAAGACTCTTCACAAAGCCCGCAATAAATACATTTCATCATATCTATATCATACCTTGTGGTTTTTCTACTCCCATCCTCTCTTTCTGTTGACTCTATTGTTATTGCTTGAGCAGGACAAACCGCTTCACATAGTTTACACGCAATACATCTTTCTTCTCCATTAGGATATCTTCTTAAAGCATGTTCACCACGAAATCTTGGGCTTATCTTGCCCTTTTCAAATGGATAATTAATTGTTTTTTTTGATTTAAATAATTCTTTTAATGCAATTTTAAGCCCAACAACGAAATCTAGCATAAAAATAGTTTTAAGAATTCTGGATATTTTCATAATTAATTAACAGGTAATAAGTTGTAATAAAACAAATAACTAGACGTTAGAATAACCCACACTAATGAGAAAGGTAAAAATATTTTCCAGCCTAATCTCATTAACTGATCGTACCTATATCTCGGCACAATAGCTTTTACCAAAGCAAATAATATAAAAAGAAGCAAAATTTTAAATATTAACCAAACAGCTCCGGGTATTAAATTAAATGGATAAGTTTCAATTGGTGATAACCATCCACCTAAAAAAAGTATAGAACCCATTGCACACATAAGTAATATATTTGCATACTCGCCTAGCCAGAACATAGCGTACATCATTCCAGAGTATTCTGTTTGATAACCTGCAACTAATTCAGCTTCAGCTTCTGGTAAGTCAAATGGTGGACGATTTGTCTCTGCTAGAGCTGATATAAAAAAAATCACAAACATTGGAAATAAAGGAATAACAAACCATATATTTTTTTGAGCTATCACAATATCATTTAAATTTAAAGATCCTACACAAAGCAAAACGTTTATTATAATTACTCCAATTGAAACTTCATAAGATACCATTTGAGCCGCAGATCTGATTGCACCCAAAAAAGGATATTTCGAATTAGATGCCCAACCACCCATAATTATTCCATAAACACCTAGGGAAGATACAGCAAATAAGTAAAGTATACCTACATTTATGTCAGCTATTACTTGAGTAGCACTAAATGGAATAACTGCCCATGATACTAAAGCTAATGTCATAGTAACTATTGGAGCAAGAATAAAAATTACCTTATTTGAACTTGATGGAATTATTATTTCTTTAAATATGTATTTAAAAGCATCTGCTAAAGATTGAAGTAACCCAAAGGGACCAACTACATTTGGACCTTGTCTTTTTTGAACAAATGCCCAAATTCTTCGATCAAGCCAAACAATCATTGCCACAGAAACTAATACTGGAAT
Source organism: uncultured Pelagibacteraceae bacterium (assembly GCA_902579985.1). Lineage (GTDB taxonomy): Bacteria > Pseudomonadota > Alphaproteobacteria > Pelagibacterales > Pelagibacteraceae > Pelagibacter. Next base: position 86,771 of record CACHIV010000002.1, read on the forward strand.
TAGTAAAAAAAGTATTTTATATGTTTCTAAAAAAAATATACTCAAATATTCCATTTTTTATCCTTCCGTACCTGTAGATTGAAAATCAATTTTTGAACTTTTACATTCAAACATTGTTTTAGATGCTCTAGCAATAACATTAGAATAATAATAATCACAAAAATCTACATTTAAAATTTCCTTTTTAAAATTTAAATCATTAATGTGAGAAAAATTTTTTGAATTATTTTTCTCTATAAATAAATTTATTTGATTTAATAGACTGCTATCTAATTCGTCTTTATCATTAAATAATTTTCTATGATTCATAATTTCAGCGATTTCATTTATTATTTGCCAATCTTCTTTTGCCTCACCTGGAGGGTATGAAGCCTTATAAGCTTTCTGCAGTTTCCCCTCTAAATTAGTGTAATATCCATTTTGTTCAGTATATGCAGCTCCCGGAAGTATAATATCAGCAATTTCAGCTCCTTTGTCACCATGACTTCCTTGATATATTATAAATTCATTATGCTTTTTAAAGTTAAGATTATCTTGACCTAATAAATATACAATCTCAAATTTATGATTTTCTAAATTTTTCAAGATTTCATTTGAACCATTTTCTGTTTTATAGATTCCTAAATCAAGACTTCCTACTGAAGAGGCTTGGTCAGAAATTATGTTTAATGGATTCCATTCGTTAGATATTTTTTCTTTTTTTATTAAGAAAGACTTAAGAGACTCAAAAATAAATTTTGCTGAATTAGATTTAAATACTGACTGTCCTAATATAATCATTGGTTTCTTTGCTTTTATTATTAAATTTGATATTTCATGATTATCATTAATTATATCTTTAATATTTTCTATATCACCATTTAATGATTCATAAGGATAAGTTAAATTTCCAACATCGTTCAAAGAAATTATATTCATTTTATTTTTTAAATAAGCCTTTCTAATACGAGCATTTAAAATTGTAGCTTCGAACCTCGGATTACTGCCAATCAATAAAATAAAATCTGAATCTTCTATTCCATTGATTGATGAGTTGAATAAATAATTTTCTCTTTTCTCAGGATTTAAATATGTATGATCACTTCTTGACTCTATATTTTGAGAATCTAAAGTTTTGTTAAAAAATTCTTTAAATATGTAGAGAGACTCCATATTTGTTAAATCTCCTGTTATTCCACAGATTTTCTCTTTATCAGTATTTTTTAACTTAGATTTTATAATTTCATAAACTTCATTCCACGAAGCCTTTTCAAACTTTTTATTATATTTTATATATGGTGTATCTAAGCGCTGGTTCAACAAACCATCACAAGCATATCTTGTTTTGTCAGAAATCCATTCTTCATTAATATCTTCATTTACTCTGGGCAAAACCCTCTTTACTTCCCACCCATAAGTATCTACTCTTATATTTGATCCTATCGCATCCATTACATCAATAGTTTCTGTTTTTTTTAACTCCCAAGGCCTTGCTTCAAATACGTAAGGTTTAGAAGTTAAAGCACCGACAGGGCACAAATCAACAACATTTGCAGATAGTTCAGATTGCATGGACTGTTCTAGATAAGTTGTTATTTGCATATCTTCTCCTCTGCCTATTGCTCCAAGTTCAGGTACTCCAGCTACTTCAGTTGCAAATCTAATACATCTTGTACAATGTATACATCTTGTCATTTGGGTTTTAATTAGTGGGCCCATATTTTTTTCTGGAACGTTTCTTTTATTTTCTTTGTATCTAGATTTATCAATGCCGTAAAACATTGATTGATCTTGTAGATCACATTCGCCTCCTTGATCACACACTGGGCAGTCAAGTGGATGGTTGGCTAATAAAAATTCCATTACCCCTTTTCTTGCTTTTTCAACAAATTTAGTATTTGTTTTAATATTCATTCCTTCAATTACAGGCATAGCACAAGATGCAACTGGTTTTGGTGATTTTTCTATTTCTACCAAACACATTCTACAATTTCCTGCTATAGATAATTTTTCATGATAACAAAATCTTGGAATTTCAACTCCAGCTTTTTCACAAGCTTGAAGTACAGTTAGTCCCTCTTCAACTTCGATTTCTGTGTCATTTACTTTTAATTTAAGCATCTTTTTTTTCTAATAAGTGTTGATCTACTAAATAAGGAATTCTTTTATCATTTTCAAAGGTTGGATTAAAATTATTTCTTTTTTCAATTTCTTTTCTAAAATGTCTTAATAATCCTTGAACTGGCCAAGATGAACCTTCTCCAAAAGCACAAATTGTATGTCCGGCAATTTGATTAGTAACATCACTCAACATATCTAATTCATCTCTCGAGGCTTCGCCTTTTACCATTCGTTCTAAAATTCTCCACATCCATCCCGAACCCTCTCTACATGGTGTACACTGACCACAACTTTCATGTTTGTAAAACCTAGCAATTCTAGCCATACATTTGATTATGTCTTGATCTTTATTGATTACAATCACCCCTGCAGTTCCTAATCCACTTTTTTCATTAGATAATGAGTCAAAATCCATTCTAAGTGTTTCACAAATTTTTTTTGGTATTAAAGGCATTGAAGAACCACCTGGTATAACAGCTTGTAAATTATCCCATCCACCAATTACTCCTCCAGCATGAACTTCAATTAATTCTTTTAAAGGTATGCTCATTTCTTCTTCAACATTACAAGGGTTTTTTACATTTCCAGATATACAAAATATTTTAGTACCTGTATTTTTTGCTTTACCTAATTTAGTAAACCATTTTCCTCCTCTTCTTAAAATAGTAGGGACAACTGCTATTGTTTCAACATTGTTAATTATCGTTGGACACCCATATAATCCTATTAATGCTGGAAAAGGTGGTTTTAATCTAGGCTGACCTTTTCTACCCTCTATACTTTCAAGTAATGCCGTTTCTTCTCCACATATATAAGCACCAGCACCATAGTGAATATAAATATCTAAATCCCATCCACTATCACAAGAATTTTTTCCAATTAAATTTTTTTCATAAGCTTCATCTATCGCAGCTTGAAGCATTTCTCCCTCATTAAAATACTCTCCTCTAATATAAATATAACAAATATGTGCTTGAACTGCATATGCTGCTATAAGGCATCCTTCAATTAGTTTATGAGGTTCAAATCTTAATATATCTCTATCCTTACATGTACCTGGTTCAGACTCATCTGCATTAATGACTAAATAGTGAGGTCTCGAACCTAATTCTTTAGGAGCAAAAGACCATTTTAAACCTGTTGGAAAACCAGCACCACCTCTACCTCTAAGTTCTGATAATTTAATTTCATTGATTATCCATTCTCTACCTTTTTTAATTAAATCTTTAGTTCCAAACCAATCACCTCTTTTTTTTGAAGACTCAACATCTGAACTCTTATCATTATATAAATTCTGAAATATTCTATCTTCGTCTTTAAGCATTTTTTAAATCCATTAGTGTTTTTCTATTATTTTCAGGTTCATTATTTATTCGTCCTCTATAAGATCCCGGTTTAGGTTTATTTCCAGATAAAATTTCTTCTAAAATCTTTAAAGCTTTTTCTTTATCTAAATCTTCGTAATAATCATCGTTAATTTGCATCATAGGAGCATTAACACATGCTCCTAAACATTCTACTTCCATCCAAGAACAAGTTTTATCTTTGGAAAGTTGATTTTCTTCTTCAGAAATTTTTTCTTTACAAGCTTCAACAATTTTATATGCACCTCTAATCATGCATGGAGTAGTAGTGCAAACTTGAATAAAATATTTACCAACTGGTGCTAGATTATACATCGAATAAAAAGTTGCGACCTCATAAACCTTTATGTAAGGCATTTTTAAAAAATTTGCTATGTACTTCATTGCAGCTAAGGGTATCCAATTATCATTTTGTTTTTGTGCAATATAAAGTAAAGCCATAACAGCACTCTGTTGTTTATCATTAGGATATTTTTTAATAATTAATTTTGCAGCTTCCAATGAATTTGAATTAAATTCAAATTTTTTTGGTTGATCTTTAAAAGGTCTTCTTAAGCTCATCTGTCTACTTCTCCAAATACAATATCTAAAGAACCTAGTACTGCTGGAACATCAGCTAACATGTGTCCTTTAATTAAATAATCCATTGCTTGTAAATGAGAAAAACCTGGAGCTCTTATCTTACACTTGTAAGGTTTACTAGATCCATCTGAAATCAAGTAAACACCAAATTCACCTTTAGGAGCTTCAACAGAAGTATAAATCTCATCTTTGGGTACACGATATCCCTCAGTAAATAATTTAAAATGATGAATTAAAGCCTCCATAGATTGTTTAATATCCTTTTTTTTTGGAGGACTTATTTTTCCATCGTTTGATTTAATAGGTCCTCTAGTCATTTTTGATAAGCATTGTTTTATTATAGATACACTCTCTCTCATCTCTTCAATTCGACATAAATATCTATCATAACAATCTCCATTTTTTCCAACAGGAATCTTAAATTCAAGTTGTTCATAACAATCATAAGGTTGTGTTTTTCTTAAATCCCAAGCTATACCTGAGCCTCTAATCATTACTCCACTAAATGAATAATCTAATGCATCTTGTTTGCTAACAATTCCAATATCAACGTTTCTTTGTTTAAAAATTCTATTGTCAGTTAATAATGTTTCAAGATCATCAATTATTTTTGGGAAAGTTTGACAAAATTTTGCTATGTCTTCCTCTAAACCTCTTGGTAAATCTTGATGAACGCCTCCAGCTCTAAAATAATTTGCATGTAATCTTGAACCTGAGGCCCTTTCATAAAATGTCATTAACGTTTCTCTTTCCTCAAAACCCCAAAGTGATGGAGTTAATGCACCTACATCTAAAGCTTGGGTAGTGACATTTAAAATATGACTAAGTATTCTTCCTATTTCACAGAACATAACTCTTATAAATTGCGCTCGGATTGGAACATCAATTTTTAAAATTTTTTCAATAGCAAGAGCAAAAGCATGCTCTTGATTCATAGGTGCAACATAATCGAGTCTGTCAAAATATGGTACTGCTTGCATATAGGTTTTATTTTCAATTAATTTTTCTGTTCCTCTATGAAGTAATCCAATATGAGGATCTGCTTTTTCAATTACTTCACCATCTAGTTCTAAAATCAACCTTAATACACCATGAGCTGCAGGATGTTGAGGTCCAAAATTAAGATTTAATGTTTTAGTTTTTTTTGTCATTATCTTTAATAGATTGTTCTGAACTTTTATCTTTAAAAGATTGTTCTTTGATATACTGAGTTCCTTCCCATGGACTTTCATAATCAAAATTTCTATAATTTTGTTCTAATTTAACTGGTTCGTTGATTACTTTTTTTTGATCTTCGCTATATCTGACTTCTGTATGTCCTGTTAGTGGAAAATCTTTTCTTAATGGATATCCTTCAAAACCATAATCAGTTAAGATTCTTCTTAAATCAGGATGATCTTTAAATTTAACACCATACATATCAAATACTTCTCGTTCCATCCAATTTGCTGAAGGATATATAGACGTTAAGGAAGGAATTACTTCTTTTTCGTTTATTAAATAACTTAATATTATACGCTGATTAAACTCGTGACTTAAAAATAAATAAACAATTTTAAAACGTTTATTATTTTCTGGATAATCTACTACTGTAATATCTATTAACTGTCTAAATTTAGTATTTTCATTACTTTTAATAAATAATGAAACATCAATTAAATCCTCATGATCAATATATAAATAAAGTTGATTATGTTTTATTTCAGATTTTTTAATTTTAGTAGTAAGTTCAGAATTAATTTTCTTTTCAAGATCATTTAGGTCTATCATGTCAGTTATCTATTAAAAGATCCTTTATTTCTAATTTTTTTCTGAAGTTGTAAAATACCATATAACAAAGCTTCAGCTGAAGGAGGACAGCCTGGAACGTAAATATCAACAGGTACAATCTTATCACAGCCTCGTACAACGGAATATGAATAATGATAATAACCACCGCCATTCGCACAGCTACCCATTGAAATTACATATCTTGGTTCTGGCATTTGATCATAAACTTTTCTTAAAGCTGGAGCCATTTTATTTGTCAAAGTACCTGCAACTATCATTACGTCAGATTGTCTGGGTGAACCTCGTGGTGCTGCACCAAATCTCTCTAGGTCATATCTTGGCATTGCAGTTTGCATCATTTCTACTGCACAACATGCCAAACCAAAAGTCATCCAATGTAATGAACCTGCTCTTGACCAGTTTATAAGATTTTCTAGAGATGTTGTTATAAATCCATTCTTACCAAAATCCTCAGAAAGTTTTTTAAATTCCTCTGGTATTTGTTTATTTTTGTCACTTAAATTCATATTTTAAATTCTATTCCCAGTCTAGAGCACCTTTTTTCCACTCATAAACAAAACCTACTGTTAATATAAATAGAAAAATCATCATTGAAGAAAAACCTAATAAACCTATATTTCCTAAAGAGATTGCCCAAGGAAAAAGAAAGGCTATTTCTAGATCAAAAATTATAAATAAAATAGCTACTAAATAAAATCTTACATCAAACTCTGTTCTAGAATCTTCAAAAGGTTCGAATCCACATTCATAAGCAGATAGTTTTTCAGGATCAGGTTGATTTGGCGAAAGTATAAGATTAATAACAATAAATGCACAGCTTATACCTAAGGCGATTATTAAAAATATAATAATTGGCAGATAATCTTTTAAAAATTCAGAAAGCATGGAACCTATATAGCAATTTATATCATACTTTGAAGTGCTCATAAGTCACATTTTGAGTAATATTCACTTAAAAATTAAGGAAAAGTGGCGGGAGTGAAGGGACTCGAACCCTCGACCTATCGCGTGACAGGCGATCGCTCTAACCAACTGAGCTACACCCCCACTTAGATTAAATTTTGGTGGGCAGTAAAGGACTCGAACCTTTGACCCCCTCGGTGTAAACGAGATGCTCTACCAACTGAGCTAACCGCCCCTTAACCAAAACAATGTGTTTTATATCTTTTAGTTAGATAACGTCAAGATTTATAAAATGTTAAAAATGGCTAAAAAATACTCTTTAAGGATAAGGTATAAAATTTGGATAATTAATCTAATTTTCTGATTTACTTATCATAATGATTTCAGCATGATCAGCTACATCATCTCCAATATCAGTTAAAAGTACAATGTTACCATTATCTAATGATATTATATCTCTTATTCTCTTATCTATTATTATATTTTCCAAATAAAGTATTGAATTATTTTCATAGTCGTAAACAAATCGTGCTAACTTTTTAGCTGCAAGAGACGAAACAATTAAGTTTTTTTTCCATTTATCGAAATATTCATTTTCATAAACAATTAAATTAGATGCTCCAAAAGTATCTCCCCAGGAAAATATCGGCTTTGTATAATTATCATGTGTATTATTAGTTTCATCAACTGGCCATACTCTTTTACTTTTATTATTACTTTTTTGTAAATCTTTAGAATAAGCATTATAAGAATTATAATTTGTTCCATAAGTTGCATAGGGCCAACCATAATTCTTATCTTTTTTAATCAAGTTAATTTCGTCTCCTCCTCTTGGTCCATGTTCTGAAGAAAAAATATTTTTATCTTTATCAATATAAAGCCCTTGTGGATTTCTATGTCCAAAACTAAAAACTTCGTGTTGTTTATTATTAATATTAATTTTAATAATTTTTCCGTAATCATTGTTTAAATCTTGACTCAACATTGGACCATTAACCCCATCAGCATAAAAATCTCCAATCGAAAGCAAAACATTATCTTCATTAAATTTAATGATTCTTCCTCCAGAAGATGCAGCAGCAAATTTAGTTTTTTTTGTTAAATCAATTTTTAAACACATTTCTGATGAAAAAATTTTTTTCCATTTTGAGATTTTAAAAATATCCTCATTAACAATTTCGGTTAGATATACAGACATATTATAACAATCTTTAATTTCCTCGTAATATAGCGAACTAATTATCAAAACTTTATTTTCAAAAGTTTTAAATTCTTCAATTAATACATCTTTGACACCAAAAAATTTCCAAGCTTTTTCTCCTATTATTACTTTATTTTTATTTACAAACTTATCTTTATTATTATTAATTTTTTTTATAGGTAAATTAGTAAAGCTATATTGATCTTTTTTATTTTTTTGAAATAAATAAAAATCTAAATCTCCAGAAATATAATAAATTTTTTCACCTATTTTTTCTATACCTCCATACTTCGAATAAACAGGGATTTTAAACTTTTTTAAATTTAATGAATAATATGCTGTATTAATAACTTTTTCTATTTTTTGATCTGTTTTTTCATTTTTAATTTGATCTTTAAGTTTTTGGACTTTATCTGAATTTTCAAAAGTCCAAAGAAGTGTTATTAAAATTGTAATAAACCAGATAAAAAATAAAATAAGATTTTTTTTATTAAACATATTTTAATCTTCCAATTATTTAATTAAAAATTAGATAAAGCTATTTTTAAGTACTCTTTATTAAGTTTACAATCCTTATATCCTTGTTTGACAATATTTAAATAATGTTCTGTAGGAAAAGTAAATACTGTTTTTTTTGTCATTGTATATGTCATTACTTTTTTTCCATAATAAGTAAAATAATATTTTTTATACAAAATAGGAAAATCCTCATAAATGTCTAATTTTTTTTCATCACTTTTTGAAATTTCAAATAATGCACCTGGTACAATAGAATTTTTTTTTGACTCTATATCTGCCGCTCTATATTTGCTTCTGAATGTAAGTTTAAATCCTTTTAAATTAATTTTTTTTATGAAAATACTATCTTTACACCTTCTTTTCATTTGGAAATGATTAAGATTGCTACCATATGCAAAATAAAGCATTTAACGATCTACAATTTCTATCTTTTTTTTATTAACAAATTGTAAAATTTGATAACTACAATCATTAATTTTAGATTGATTTTCTGCTCGAAGAACAATTGAAACTCCAAGTTTTCCAGCATGAAAAAAAGGATAACTACCTATTTCGACATCTTTATTTTGATCTTGGACTTTAGATAATGAGTCTGCAATTTCACTTTCAACCGTTCTCAAACTTATTGTGTAACTTAAAATTGGTTGACCTCCAACTATTTTATTTTTCAAGCCACCTAACATTGATTTTAATATTGAAGGAACTCCAGGTAGACAAAATACATTTTGAATACTAAATCCTGGAGCGCCGCTCGTCGGATTTAAAATTAATTCTGCATTCTCTGGCATCCAAACCATCCGTTGCCTTCCTTCATTGAATTCACCTGGTTTATAATAATTTTCTAAAATTTTATATGCCTCCTTATGAATCTCATATTTAATATTAAAAGCTTTAGATACAGACTGAGCAGTAATATCGTCATGAGTTGGTCCTATACCACCAGTTGTAAAAACATAATCATTTATTTTTCTTAAAGTATTTAAAGTATTAACTATTATTTTTTCTACATCTGGGACAATTCTTACTTCATTAACTTTTACACCAATTGAATTTAACCAGATTGCTAATGTACTTGTGTTAGTATCTTGAGTTCGGCCTGAAAGTATTTCATTTCCAATAATTAATATCGCGGCATTTACTTTTGTTTTTTTATCCATTTTATATGTATAATTTGAATATGGAATTTACCAAGTCTTTAATAAAAGGCAAATTAATCAAAAGATATAAACGTTTTTTTGTTGATGTTAAGTTATATAACCAAATTGTTATAGCTCATTGTCCAAATACAGGTTCAATGAAAGGTCTTCTAGATAAAAACAATGATGTTTATCTGCTTAAAAATGATGATCCTAAAAGAAAGTTAAAATATAGTCTAGAAATAATAAAAGCTAAAAAAAATCTTGTAGGTGTAAATACTCATTTAGCTAACAAAATTGTTAATCATGGTTTATCAAACAATTTAATAGAAGAACTAAAGAATAGCACCTCAATTAAATCAGAGGTTTTTTATAATAAAAAAACTAGATTTGATTTTTTAATTGAAAAAGATGATAAAAGAAGTTTTATTGAAGTAAAGAATGTTACGCTTTTTAGAGAGGATAAAACTGCTGAATTTCCTGATGCAATTACAAATAGAGGATCAAAACACTTACTTACTCTTATTGATGCCATAAAAAAAGGTTATAAAAGTTATCTATTATATTTAGTTCAAGTTCAAAATATGCAAAATTTTAAAATAGCTAAAGATATAGATAATGAATATTATAAAAATTATTTATCTGCTAAAAAAGCAGGTGTTAATTTTTTAGCTTATAGGTGTAAAATAAGTCTGAAAAAAATAGTAATAGATAAAAAACTTAAAATTATAGATGACTGACTATTCTGAAAAATTTGAAAAAATGCGGATTGCAGGCAAACTTGCAGCGCAAACTCTAGATATGCTATCTGAAAATATTAAAGAAGGCATTTCTACAAATTATATTGATAAACTAGGTTATGAATTTATACGTGATCATGGCGGCTACTCTGCTCCATTATATTATAGAGGATTCAAAAAATCTTTATGTACTTCACTTAATCATGTTGTTTGTCATGGTATACCTTCGAAAGATCGAATTTTACAGGAAGGTGATGCAGTAAATGTAGATGTAACTACTATTGTTGATAAGCATTATGGCGATACTAGCAGAATGTTTTGTATTGGTAAAACTCCAGTTAAATTAAATAATTTAATTGATGCTACTTACGAATCTATGATGAGAGCGATCAAAATTTTAAAACCTGGGGTTAAACTTGGAGATATTGGATATGAAATTCAAACTTACATAGAAAAAAAAGGCTTTTCAGTTGTAAGAGACTTTTGTGGTCATGGCATAAGTACTAAATTTCATGAACCACCAAATATATTACATTATGGAGATAAAAATACTGGTATTGAATTAAAATCTGGAATGACTTTTACAATAGAACCAATGATTAATTCAGGTAAATATGAAGTAAAAATGCTTAATGACGGCTGGACTGCAGTTACTAAAGATAAATCTTTGTCTGCACAATTTGAACATACTTTAGGAATTACTGAAAATGGTTATGAAATCTTTACAGAATCTGTTAAAGGTTATTCTAAGCCTCCTTATTTATAATTAATGATTAAAAGATACTCTAGAAAACAACTTACAGATATTTGGTCAGAAGAAAATAAATACAAAATTTGGCTAGATGTTGAAATTGCTGCAGCACAAGCAATGGAAAAGCTTGGTCAAATACCAAAAGGTGTTTCATCTATTGTTAGAAAAAAAACTAAAATAAATGTCAAAAGAATTCAGCAAATAGAAAGTAAAGTTAAACATGATGTAATTGCTTTTTTAACCTCTGTAACAGAAAAAGCTGGAATTAAAGCAAGATACCTTCACCAAGGTATGACTTCATCAGATGTGTTAGATACAAGTTTTAATATTCAATTAATTCAATCAGGCAATATAATTCTTAAAGACTTAGATCAAATTTTAAAAGTACTTAAAAAACAAGCAAAAAAATATAAATTCACCCCATGTATAGGGAGAAGCCATGGTATCCATGCAGAGCCAATTACCTTTGGATTAAAATTAGCTTCATTCTACGAAGAATTTAAAAGAAATAAAAAAAGATTAAAAGATGCAATTGATGAAGTTTCTACTTGTGCGATTTCAGGTGCAGTTGGAACTTTTGCAAATATCAATCCTAATGTTGAAAAATATGTTGCAAAAAAACTTAATTTAAAAGTTGAACCAATTTCAACTCAAGTTATTCCAAGAGATCGACATGCTTTCTATTTTTCTATACTAGGTATTATAGCAGGCTCGATTGAGAGAGTAGCAATAGAAATTAGGCATTTACAACGAACTGAAGTTTATGAATTACAAGAATATTTTTCAAAAAATCAAAAGGGTTCTTCTGCAATGCCACATAAAAAAAACCCAATATTGAGTGAAAATTTAACTGGTCTTGCAAGAATGGTTAGAAGCTCTGTCACTCCTGCCTTAGAAAATATAGCCTTATGGCATGAAAGAGATATTTCTCATTCAAGTGTTGAAAGAAATATAGGGCCAGATGCAAATATAACCTTAGATTTTGCATTAGTAAGATTAGCTAATATTTTGGATAATATGATTGTTCACCCAAAAAAAATGTTAGACAATTTAAATATTACCAAAGGATTGATTTTTTCACAGGAATTAATGCTTGAACTTACAAAAACTGGTTTAAGTAGAGAAAAAGCCTATAAGATGGTTCAAAATTATGCAAAAAAATGTTTTGCTGAAAACCTAGATTTATTTAATGTCATTCAGTCTGATAAATACATAATAAATAATATTTCTCCAAAACAATTAAGATCTATTTTTAGTTATTCAAAGCATTTCAAAAATGTAAACTTAATTTTTAGAAGAGTATTTAAATAATGAAAAAAGGTAAAAAAATTTATGAAGGTAAAGCTAAGATTATTTATGCTACTACAGATAAAAATTTAGCTATTCAATACTTTAAAGATGATGCAACAGCATTTAATAATCAGAAGAAAACAACTATTGAAGGTAAAGGAGTTCTAAACAATAGAATTTCGGAGTATATTCTTTCAAACCTGTCTCAAATCGGAATTAAAAATCATTTAGTAAAACGACTAAATATGAGGGAACAAGTAATCAAATTAGTTGAGATTATCCCTATAGAATTTATTATTAGAAATGTTGCAACAGGTTCTATAACTAAGAGATTAGGGATTGAAGATGGTACTGTGCTTAAAGAACCTTTGATTGAATATTGTTTAAAAGATGATGCGCTCGGAGATCCATTGATTTCTGAGGAACATATTAATGCATTTGAGTGGGCTAATAAAAAAGAAATTGAAAAAATTAAAAAAATTATTTTAAGAATTAATGATTTTATGATTGGAATGTTTAGAGGGATTAATATTAAACTAATTGATTTCAAATTAGAATTTGGAAGATTAAAAGTTAATGGTAAAAATGAAATTATACTTGCTGATGAAATAAGTCCAGATACTTGTAGGTTATGGGACTCCATGACTGACAAAAAACTTGATAAAGATAGGTTTAGAAAAGATCTTGGAGATTTGATTCCTGCCTATACAGAGGTTGCAAAAAGACTAGGAATACTTCATGAACAATCAAATATTAGTGCTGTGAATGTTACTAAATTAAGTTCAATAAAAAAAAGAAAATAATATGAAAATTTCTGTAATAATTACTCTTAAGAAAGATGTTTTAGATCCACAAGGTAAAGTTATTCAGCAAACTTTAGATGGAATGGGATTTGATAATATTAATGAAGTGAGACAAGGAAAATATTTTGAGATAAATATGAATGAAAAAGATAAAAAAATAGCTGAAAAAAAAATAGAAGATATGTGTAAGAAACTTTTAGCTAATCTAGTAATTGAAAATTACAGAATTATTGATGTACAATAATTAATGAAGTCATCTGTAATTACATTCCCTGGATCCAATTGTGATAGAGATATGGATGTAGCTCTAAAGAAATTTGGTTTTAAAAATAAAATGGTTTGGCATAACGATTCTGAAATTCCAAAAAGCGATTTAGTGGTCTTACCTGGTGGTTTTTCTTATGGTGATTATTTACGATGTGGGAGTATGGCATCTAAATCAAAAATAATGAAATCTGTTATTAATTTTGCAAATTCTGGTGGAATGTTAATGGGAATTTGTAATGGATTTCAAATTTTAGTGGAAACAGGTTTAGTTCCTGGAGTTTTATTAAGAAATAAATACTTAGAATTTATTTGTAAAAACGTATTTGTTAAAATTAATAATAAAAAAAATACTTACTTCAAAAATATTAATAATAAAGTGTTCGAACTTCATATTGCACATAATGAAGGGAACTATTTCTGCACAAAAGATCAATTAAAAGAAATTGAAAATAATGAACAAATTGCAATTAAATACTGTGATAAAAATGGTAAAATAGAAGAAGAATTTAATCCAAATGGATCGATTAAAAATATTGCCGGTATATTTAATAAAGAAAAAAATGTTCTTGGAATGATGCCTCACCCCGAGAGAATGATTGACTCTTCACTATCAGGAGAAGATGGATCTCTATTTTTTAATAATTTGATTAATAATCTTAAATAATGGTAAACGAACAAATAGCTATAGATCACGGTCTTAAAAAGGAAGAATATGAAAAAATTTGTGAACTTCTTAAACGAACACCAAATATTACTGAGCTGGGAATTTTTTCAGCGATGTGGAATGAACACTGTTCATATAAATCATCAAGACTTCATTTAAAAAAACTTCCGACTAAAGGAAAACAAGTTATTCAAGGACCTGGCGAAAATGCAGGCGTTGTTGATATTGGTGATAACGACGCAATTGTATTTAAAATTGAAAGTCATAACCATCCATCCTTTATAGAACCTTACCAAGGTGCCGCGACAGGAGTCGGTGGTATAATGAGGGATGTTTTCACAATGGGAGCAAGACCAATTGCTAACTTAAATTCCATTCATTTTGGATCTCCACAACATAAAAAAACTAAAAATTTACTTAGAGGTGTTGTTCACGGTATCGGTGGCTATGGTAATTGCATGGGTGTTCCTACCATAGCTGGTCAAACAAATTTCGATAGTTCTTATAATGGAAATATTTTAGTTAACGCGATGACACTAGGATTAGTTAAAAAAGATAAGATTTTTTACTCAAAAGCAGCAGGATTAAATAAACCAGTAATTTATGTTGGATCTAAAACAGGGAGAGATGGAATTCATGGTGCCAGCATGGCTTCAGCTAGTTTTGATGAAAAAATTGAGGAAAAAAAACCTACTGTTCAAGTTGGAGATCCATTTACAGAAAAATTATTGCTTGAAGCTTGTTTAGAATTGATGGCTGGAGACTCTATTATTGCTATTCAAGATATGGGTGCTGCAGGACTTACGTCTTCAAGTATCGAAATGGCATCAAAAGGAAATCTTGGAATTGAAATCAATTTAAATAAAGTGCCATGCAGAGAGTCAAAGATGACTCCTTATGAAATTATGCTTTCTGAAAGCCAGGAAAGAATGTTAATAGTTCTAGAGAATGGTAAAGAAGAACATGCTAAAAAAATATTTGATAAATGGAATTTAGATTTTGCTGTAATTGGCAAAACAACTAAATCTAAAAAAATTGAACTTTACTTTAATGATAAACAGGTAGCAAATATTCCTGTTAATACTTTGGTGGAAAACTCACCAATGTATGATCGTAAATGGAAAAAAGCAAAACTTCCAAAAAAAAATAAAATTAAGAAAGAAGATCTTAAAAATTTAAAGATTATAGATGTATTAAAGAAAATATTATCTAATCCAAATGTATGCAGTAAAGAATGGATTTGGCAACAATATGATCATACAGTTATGGGTGACACTATACAAAAACCAGGTGGTGATTCTGGTGTTGTTAGGGTTCATGGGACCAATAAAGCAGTTGCTGCTTCAGTAGACTCGTCTGCAGTATATTGTTGGGCTCATCCATTAACAGGTGGAAAACAAGTTGTTTGTGAAAGTTTTAGAAACTTAATTTCTGTAGGTGCAAAACCAATAGCTATTACAAATTGTTTAAACTTTGGTAGCCCTGAAAATGAGGAAAACATGGGCGAGTTTGTTGAATGTGTTCAAGGAATTGGTGAAGCAGCAGAATATTTAAAATTTCCTGTAGTCTCAGGAAATGTATCTTTTTATAATCAAACAAAAGAAGAGGGTATTAAACCTACCCCATCTATTGGAGGTGTTGGCTTAATTAAAGATTATGAAAAGATGATTACAATGGATTTTAAAGGAGTTAATAATATTGTTTTAATTATAGGTAAGACTGAAGGTCATATTGATCAAAGCTTGTTTGCAAGAAACATCTTGGATAAAAAAAATGGACCTCCCCCTGAAATAAATCTTTTCAATGAAAAAAATAATGGTGAAACTTTATTAAAATTAATTGATAAAAACTATGTTAAAAGTGCTCATGACGTTTCATTAGGTGGACTAATTACTGCATTAAGTAAAATGTGTATTAAAGGAAAAAAAGGATTAACACTTAAAAAACCAAGTTATTTAACTAATCAGTTTGAATACTTCTTTAGTGAAGATCAAGGTAGATACATTATAGAAATTGAGAATAAAAATCTGAAAAATGTAATAGAAATTCTTGATAAAAACTCAGTTCATTATGATGAAATTGGGATAGTGAATGAAAAAAAGCTTATAATTGATGATAAGTCAAAAGTATCAATTGACGATTTGATTAAAACAAATAATTATTGGTTAAATAACTACATGAGTAAATAATGGCAATGGATTTGAAAGAAATTGAGAAATTTATTAAAGAGGCTATGCCTGATGCCTCTATTGAGATTCAAGATTTAGCTGGAGATGGGAATCATTATTCTGCAACAGTTGCATCCTCACAATTTGTAGGTAAAAGCAAAATAGAACAACATAAAATGGTTTATAATTCTCTAAAAGGTAGAATGGGTAATGAGCTACATGCTTTAGCAATTAAAACGAAGGAATTATAATGGATGATCAAACAAAAAATACAATTCAAAATCATATAGATAATAACGAAGTCTGTTTATTTATGAAAGGAACTCCAGATGCACCACAATGCGGTTTCTCAATGGCAGTTACAAATATTCTTAAAATTCTAGAAGTTGATTTTAAAGGCGTCAATGTATTGGAAAATCAATCAATGAGAGAAGGTATAAAAGTTTTTAGTGATTGGCCTACAATTCCACAACTATATATTAAAAAAGAATTTGTAGGAGGATGTGATATCGTAAAAGAAATGTACGAAAATGGTGAACTTAAAAAAGTTTTCGAGAATAAAGGAATAAATTTTAAAAAATAATTGATTATCTAGAATAATACTCAATAACTAAATTTGGCTCCATGACGACTGGGTACGGAACTTCTTCAAATTTTGGTATTCTTACAAACTTAATTTTTTTATTCTTTTCGTCTAACTGAATATATTCTGGAGTCTCTCTTTCTTTGTTAGCAAGAGCAATGTCAATAAATGCTAAGTTTTTAGATTTATCTCTAATTTCAATTGTATCATCTTCTTTAACTATAGAACTAGCGATATTAACTTTTTTTCCATTAACTTTTACATGTCCATGATTAATTAATTGTCTGGCAGAAAAAATTGTAGTTGAAAACCTGGCTCTATAAACTACTGCATCAAGTCTCCTCTCAAGTAATCCGATTAAATTTTCGCCTGTATCACCTTTTTGCATTGCTGCTTTTTTATAAATATTTCTAAATTGTCTTTCGTTAATATTCCCATAATAACCTTTTAATTTTTGTTTAGCTTGTAATTGAACTCCATAATCTGAGGGTTTTCCTTGCCGAGATTGACCGTGTTGACCAGGTCCATAGGCTCTTGTGTTAAATGGACTTTTAGGTCTTCCCCATAAGTTTATTTTTAACCTTCTATCTATTTTATGTTTAGAGCTTATTCTTTTTGTCATTTAATTAAAGGGTTTATAGACTTACTCATTATTTTGTCAATCTACCTTTTTTTTGCAAGATTAGCAAATACACTTGATAATATGCGAGTTTCTTTTTCTGATAATTCCATTTTATAAAAAATACTTCTCAAATTTTCTAACATTATTGGTTTTTTTTCTAATGGTTTAAAAAAATTTCTATTTTCTAAATGTTTAATACATAAATTTGTCATTGATTGAATATTTTTTTTAGATGCTAGTTTAACTTTTTGAGATTTTTCATATTTAGATTTTTTTAATTTTATTAAACTAGAAACAACTTGAGCCACTATAATTACACTATGAGATAAATTTATTGATTTAAAATTAGGATTAGTAGGTATTTGCATAGTGTAATTAGCATAAATTATTTCATTATTAGAAAGTCCTGATGATTCTGCACCAAAAATAAAAGAAATTTTTTTACTGAAATCTAATTTAGGTAAATCATTTAAGTTTATATGTTTAATGTTTTTGTTACGAAATCTTGAAGATGTAGCAATTAAGATGTCAGTATTTTTTATAGCTAACTCTAAATTATTGTATACTTTACAATTCTTTATAATTTCTTTTGCTCCAACTGATGTTGCAAAAATCTTATCATTTGGAAATAAAGGTTTAGGACTAATTACAGATAATTTATTAAAATTGAAATTTTTAATTGCTCGAGCAGATGCTCCTATATTTTCAGATAGCTGAGGTTTGTGAAGAATAAATGAAATATTATTTTTACTCATTAATTTAATTTAATCCATGGTTTCTGTTATATGAAGAGGTACTAGAAAATTTGACTCCTTTTAAATATTTTTGATTTACATTCCATACTGAAACTTTTAATGGAAAACATTTTGCAACATCAGAAGAATGTTCAGAACCACAATCACCGCCAGGACATGCTGATAAAACACCTAATAAATCTGTTTCAGCAAAAAATTCAAGGTAATCTCCAGGTCTAACTGGACTTGACTTCATGAAATATTGTTTTGTTTTATTAGTAAAACCAGTTAACATAAAAACATTTAATACATCATGAACCATTTTTTCTGCCTCGTTAATATTTAAATTTTTTTCTTTAACTAGCGCTCTAGTTAAATTTGAGTGACAACAATAATGATAATCTTTATTTGAAATTAATTTTGAAGTATATGGATCACATCGAGTTCCTATAACATCATGAACTGAACCACCGTCTTTATCATAACCATACCAATCTAAAGTATCCCAAGTTATAGTTGCTAAAGACCTTAAATATGGAAAACAACTAAACATTTTATCTCCAACTGAAATATGAGTACCATAAAGTGCTCTGGTTTTTCCTGAATAAAATTTTTCATCTAGATTATTTGCTTGAAATAAATTTAAGTCTCCTACCTGTGGGCCCTCAATACTTTCTATCCGAAAAAAATTACCTGTTTTTACATAAAATGTTCTTGCGTCTCTAGGAGGAACTATAATTTCATCTATTTTCTCTAAACACTCTCTTGCTTTATGAAGAATTCTTAGGTTTTTATCTTCTATCTTATTATTTGGATAACATACAACGGGTTTTGCTCTTAATCGGTCTTGTGAATCTTTTGGTTTTTTTGAAAATTTTTTAACTTTCATCTATTTGCTTGCAGGAGCATTATCTTTAAAAAGTTTATAATCCAAACTATCTACCAGAGCCTTAAAAGAAGCTTCAATTATGTTTGTCGATACACCTATTGTAAACCAATTTTTTCCTTTTGAGTCAGTGCTTTCAATTGAAACTCTAGTAACTGCCTCAGTTCCAGTATTAAGGATTCTAACTTTGTAATCTACAAGCTTAAGATCTTTTAAAAATTTTGAATATTTAGCTAAACGATCTACATTATTTCTTATAGCATTGTCTAAAGCATTGACAGGTCCATTACCTTCTCCTTCACAAATTATTTTTTCTCCGTCCACTTCCAAATGCGCTTTTGCAGAGGAAATAATATTTCCAGAGGAATTTTTTTTAACTGTAACATCGTATTCTTTAATCAAAATGTATCTAGGTATTTCACTCATAATTCTTCTAGCCAACAATTCAAATGATGCATCAGCACCATCGTAACTATAACCTATGAATTCTCTGTCTTTAACCTCATCTAAAAGTTTTATAATTTTTGGATCATTTTCCTTAATATTAATTCCAATAGTTTTTAATCTAGATAATATATTCGACTTGCCAGCTTGATCAGAAACTACAATATTTCTAACATTGCCAACTTCCTCAGGGTTTATATGTTCATAGGTTTTTGGGTCTTTTTGAACAGCTGAAACATGTAGTCCTCCTTTATGTGAAAATGCTGCAGCCCCTACATAAGGTAAATGTTTATTTGGTTTTCTATTTAATATTTCATCTAAAAGTCTAGAGCACTGGGTTAAGTTTTTAATATTATCTTCTTTGATATTCATTTCAAAGTTTTCTAAAAAATCTCTTTTTAAGTAAAATGTAGGTATTAAAGACATAAGATTTGCATTACCACATCTCTCACCTAATCCGTTAATTGTTCCTTGAATTTGTCTAACTCCAGTTAATACAGCAGCAAGAGTATTTGATACAGCATTTCCTGTATCATTATGCGCATGTATTCCCAAATTTTTTCCTGGAACTACCTTTGTAACTTCAGAAACAATTTTTGATACCTCATGGGGTAGAGTTCCACCGTTTGTATCGCACAATACTACCCATCTAGCTCCATTATCATAAGCAGCTTTAAGACAGGACAATGCATATTTAGGATTAGCTTTGTAGCCATCAAAAAAATGTTCAGCATCAAACATAAATTCTTTTTTTTCTTTAACAAATAACTTCGTGCTTTCGACAATGTTTTCCAAGTTCTCTTCATTGGAAATACCTAAAGCAACATCAACATGAAAATCCCAGGACTTTCCGACAATACATATCGCTTTTGTATTGCTATTTAAAAGGGCGGATAAACCTGGATCATTATTAGCACTTCTACCTATTTTTTTTGTCATCCCAAAAGCGGTTAGAATTGAGTTTTTGCAAGTAATTTTTTTTTGAAAAAATTCTGTATCAGTTGGATTTGCTCCTGGCCAGCCACCTTCTATATAGTCAACACCTAGATTATCTAACGCTTCAGTTATTTTTAATTTATCATCAATAGAAAAATCTACCCCTTGTGTTTGAGCGCCATCTCTTAATGTTGTGTCAAATATATATAATTTTTCTTTACTCATTTTATTTTCCAAGTCGTTTTACCATCTTTATCTTCTATTAAAACACCTTTGTTAATTAATTCGTCTCTAATTTTATCTGAAAGTTTATAATCTTTATTTTTTCTTGCCTTATCTCTTTCCTCAATTTTTAATAATATTTCTTTTTCAGAAATATTCGATTTTTCTTTTTTAAAATTTAACCACTTATCTTTTGAGTCTGTCAATAAGCCAATAAAATTACATGCTGTAGTAAAAATTTGTTTATCTTTAACACTACCATTATATGCTTTGTCATATAATTTATGAATATTAGCAATATAACCAGGCGTATTTAAATCTTCATAAAGTGGACTGAGAGAATCTTCTGGTATTAAAACTTTTTTATTTACTTCAACATGGCATTCATACCACTTATTTAAAATTTTTTGACAATCATTAATTAACTTATCATTCCAATCTAATGGTTGTTTATAATGTGAACTTATTAAAGCAAGTCTTAACACCTGGCCATTAATTTTTTTTTTAAAATCATTTATTTTTAAAATATTTCCCTGAGATTTTGCCATTTTCTCATTTGAGATAGTAATAAAACCATTATGAACCCAATAATTAGCAAATTTATCAGTATCATTTGCACATCTTGATTGAGCTATTTCATTTTCGTGATGAGGAAATATTAAATCTCTTCCTCCTCCATGTATATCAAACTTTATACCAAGATATTTTTTTGACATTACTGAACATTCTAAATGCCATCCTGGTCTTCCTTTCCCCCATGGGGACTCCCAAGATGGTTCATTATTTTTAGAAGGCTTCCATAAAACAAAATCTTCGGGATTTTTTTTATTTTCTGATATTTCAACTCTTGAACCAGCAATCAATTCTTCTAAATTTTTATTTGAAAGTTTTCCATAATCTTTAAATTTTTTTACTTCAAAATAAACATGATTTTTATTTACATAAGCATATTTTTTTTTTATTAAATCTTCAGCCATCTTGACCATAAGAGAAATATGTTCTGTAGCCTTTGGTTCTTTGTTAGGTTTATCACACTTCAAATAATCACAATCGCTATGATAATTTATTGTGACTTTTTTAGTTAATTCCTCTATGGAAATTTTTTTTTCATTAGATGATTGAATAATTTTATCATCAACGTCAGTAATATTTCTTATATAACTAACCGACTTATTTCCATACTTGCATTTTAAAACTTTAAACAAAATATCAAAAACTACTAAAGGTCTAGCATTACCAATATGTGGATCGTCATAAACGGTAGGTCCACAAACGTACATGCCAACATTATTTTCATCTATTGGAATAAATTTTTCTTTTTTGTTGCCTAGGCTATTTGTTAAAAAAATATCTTTATTCATTTTATAGAAATATACTTTAATTTTAGATTTGTGAATCTAATTGATTAGTTGGGAATCTTACAAACTGGAATTGGATCCATTTTATGTAAGTTTAATTTTCGAATTTTTTCGTATTTTTCTCTATTTTTTGAATTAGGGTTTTTCATAGCTTCCTCTAAATCATTATATTGAAGACCTAACTGACCTGTATCAGTTCTTCCATCGTCCCACAATCCATCAGTAGGTTCTGCTTTAATAATTTCATTTAATATTTTCAATTCTTTTCCAAGTTCCCAAACTTCAGTCTTATTACAATCTGCTATCGGTGAAATATCAACTCCACCATCGCCATATTTTGTATAAAAACCAACCCCAAAATCTTCTACTTTATTTCCAGTACCTACAACAATTCCTTTATTTGCAGCTGCTACTTGATATAAAGTCGTCATTCTTAATCTAGCTCTTGAATTTGCTAAACCATGATCATTGCTAAAATCTGATAAAGCAACTTTAAAAGAGTCAAATAAATTATCTAATTTAATAGTATGGGCTTCAACATTATTAAAATTTTTTAACAACCATTCTTGATGTTTTAAACTTAAATCATGTTGTGATTGAATTTGATTAATAGGCATAGATAAAACAATTGTTTTTAAGCCAGTCATTGCACTTAAAGTGCTTGATACAGATGAATCAATCCCACCTGAAATACCAATCACTAAAGATTGTGCTTTATTAGGCATAGAATTAACATAATCTAAAATCCAATTCTTAATAAATTCAACTTTTTTTCTGACTTCCATAAGTTAATTATACGATAAAGGTTTTATTTTATAAAGCTTAAGATACTGCCCTAATGCCGCTTCTTGCATAAGAAGAATTTTTTTTAATTTCATCAGAAATTAAAAATGCAAGTTCCAAAGCTTGATTTGCATTTAATCTTGGGTCACAATGTGTACGATATCTACTAGATAAATCTTTATCAGAAATTTTTTGGGTACCTCCAGTACATTCAGTGACATTTTGTCCTGTCATTTCAATGTGTAAACCACCTGCATACGATCCCTCACTTTGATGGACAGCAAATACATTTTTTACTTCCTTTAAAACATTATTAAAAGGTCTAGTTTTAAATCCAGTTGTAGATTTAATTGTATTACCATGCATTGGATCACATGACCAAATTACATTTAACCCTTCCTTTTTTATTGCTCTTATTAATTTTGGTAAAAATTTACTAACATTTTCATGACCGAATCTCGAAATTAAAGTTATTTTCCCTTTTTCATTATTTGGATTTAATACATTACAAATTTTAACAATTTCATCAGGTTTTGAAGTTGGTCCACATTTTATCCCAATTGGATTTTCTATTCCTCTACAAAATTCAACATGACCACCATCTATTTGTCTTGTTCTGTCTCCTATCCAAACAAAATGTGCAGATGTATCGTGATATTCTCCAGTAGTAGAGTCAATTCTTGTCATACTTTCTTCAAATGGAAGCAGTAAAGCTTCGTGTGAAGTCCAAAAATTTACTGTCTTTAATCTTCTATTAAAATCTGAATTTATACCACATGCATCCATAAAAGCTAAAGCATCAGCAATTTTATCTTCTAATTCTTTAAATTTTTTTGCCTGTGGACTTTTTTTAATATATCCTAGATTCCATAAGTGAACTTTTTTTAAGTCTGCAAAACCTCCATGACAAAAAGCTCTTATTAAATTTAAAGTAGAAGCAGATTGAGAATAAGCTTTGAACAATCTTTTTGGATCAGGTCTTCTAGCTTTGCTAGTAAATTCTATTGCATTAATATTGTCTCCAAGATAACTTGGAAGTTCAATATCACCTTGTTTTTCTGTAGGCGCACTTCTGGGTTTTGAAAATTGTCCAGCAATTCTTCCAAGTTTAACAACAGGCAAAGATGCTGAATAAGTTAAAACTAATGACATTTGCAACATAACTTTAAAATAATCTCTAATATTATCTGGATTAAATTCTGCAAAACTTTCAGCACAATCACCTCCTTGCAACAGAAAAGCTTTACCATCAACAACGTCAGCAAGTTGTTTTTTAAGATGTGTAGTTTCACCAGCAAACACTAAAGGAGGAAAATTTTTTATTTTATTAAGAACCATATTTAGTTCTTTTTCATCCTCATAAGTCGGCACGTGTTTTATTGGATAATTTCTCCAACTATTTATTTTCCATTTCTTCATATTCAACCTAAGAGTGTTCTATCAAAGATTATTAATTATTCAACAGTAACTGATTTAGCTAAATTTCTTGGCTTATCTATGTCATGCCCTTTTTTTAGAGCAGAATAATATGCTAATTTTTGAAGCGGTATCGTAGTTAAAAAAGGAAATAAATCTTCATCAGTAGTTTCTATTTCTATTTTCTCCCAAATATTTTCTGAATAAATTTCTTCATCACTTTTATTAGTTATTAAAAGAACTTTAGCTCCTCTCGCAATTACCTCTTGCATATTTGATATAGTTTTTTTGTAATATTCATCTCTTGGAGCTATGACTACAACCGGCATACCATCTTCAATTAAAGCTAAAGGTCCATGTTTCATTTCCCCAGCAGGATATCCCTCTGCATGAATATAAGCTAATTCTTTTAGTTTTAGAGCTCCCTCTAATGCTATTGGAAAAGAATACCCTCTTCCTAAAAACATGGCTCCTTTGGCTTCTGTAAAAGAATTACAAATTGATTGTATCTGATTTTCAGTTAACAACGATTTACTAACTAATTTAGATAGATTAAATAAATTCTTTATTTTTAGATTATATATTTTTTTATTTAAATCTTTTTTAATATAAGCAATTTTTAAACATAAAATATAAAGTACTAACATTTGGCCTAAAAAAGCTTTTGTAGATGCAACACCTATTTCTGGTCCACAATGTATAGGAAGAACAAATTTAGAATCTCTTGCAATTGAGCTTTCAACAACATTAACTATACTGCATGTTTTCATTTTATTTTTATTACATAAATCAAGTGCAGCGTATGTATCTGCTGTTTCACCCGATTGAGAGATAAAAATATATAAACAATCTTTTTTAAATCTATTTTTTCTATATCGAAATTCTGAAGCTATATCTACTTCTACGTCTAATGAAGTTAATTTTTCAAACCAGTACTTTGCTATCAGGCATGAGTGGTAAGCTGTACCACATCCAATTAATTTAATTGATGAAATTTCGTTTTTTTTCCATGGGAAATTTAAAATATTTATCTCATTATTAATCTTGTCTATATATTCATTCACACAATTTTTTATTGTTATAGGCTGTTCTTCAATCTCCTTAGCCATAAAATGTTTAAAGTCTCCTTTTTCATAATTTTGCTCACTTGAAGATAATTTTAAAACTTTTTTATTAATTTTTTTTCCGTTTGAATTAAAAAAATCTACTTCATCTTTTTTAATGATACAGAAATCTCCATCGTCTAGATATGAAATTTTATTAGTCATAGATTTTAAAGCATATGAGTCAGATCCTAAATAATTTTCATTAGGTCCATATCCAACAGCTAATGGTGAGCCTCTTCTTGCTCCAACTATTAAATTTGGTTGATCCTTGAAAATTATTCCTAATGCAAAACTACCTTGAAGTTTTTTTAACATTTTAAGAATTGAGTCTTTTAAATTATTTTCTTTTAAATATTCAGTAACTAAATGAACTATCACCTCAGTATCAGTTTGTGATTTAAATTTATGTCCCTTTTCAACTAAAAATTTTTTTAAAATCGTTGAATTTTCTATTATTCCATTATGAACAACAGAAACAGTTTCGGATGAGTGAGGGTGAGCATTAATTGTACTTGGTATACCATGAGTTGCCCATCTAACATGCCCTATTCCAACATTTCCAAATAAATTAATTTTTGCAACATTCTTTTCTAAACTATCTACTCTACCCTCACATTTAACTTCATTAATTTTTCCATTAGCTAAAGTAGCTATACCTGCAGAATCATAGCCTCTATACTCTAATTTTCTTAGAGAGTTTATTATTGCTAAAGAAACTGATTTGTTACTAGTGATACCTATAATTCCACACATTATTTTTTTTTTCTTTTATAATTTTTTATTTCAGTTTGTAAACTTCTTGTTAAAGCTAAAGATTTTTTCTTAACATTTTTTGTTATTACTGAACCTGCACCTACTACAGAGTCTTGTTCTAATGTTATTGGTGCAACTAAAGATGAATTAGATCCAATAAATACATTATCTTTAATCTTAGTTTTATTTTTTTTAACACCATCATAATTACAGGTAATTGTGCCTGCTCCAATATTTACTGATTTACCAATACTAGTGTCACCAATATACGTCAGATGATTTACTTTAGATTTTTTTCCAATAAAACTTTTTTTAATTTCAACAAAATTACCTACTTTGGAACCTTCTTTTAAGATTGTACCAGGTCTTATTCTGGCATATGGACCTATATGAACTTTGTTTTCTACTTTACAATTTTCAAGATGAGAAAAAGACTTTATTGTAACGTTATTTCCAATTTTCACCTTAGACCCAATAACTACATATGGTTCAATGATTACATTTTTTCCAATCTTTGTATCTTTTGAAAAAAAAATAGTCTCTGGTGCAATCATTTTTGCTCCAGATTTTAAAAATTTATTTCTAAGTTTACTTTGTAATTTTTGTAAATTTAAATGTTTCATCTAGGAAATTCTTTATATTAAGTATATATCTTTCTTAATTCACAAAATATTTCTTAAAAATACTTTTGATTATGAAACAAAAATATACAATTCTTTTTGATTTAGATGGTACTTTAGTAGATACAGCACCTGATTTAATGCATGCTCATAATCATGTAATGAAAAAATTTGGATATCCAACAAAATCGACTGCAGAAATTAGAAATTTGGTAGGTCAAGGAGCCGGAGCAATGCTAGGGAGATCTATATGGGGTCAGGCTAAAAAAGAATTTGGAAAAGTTCAAGATGAAAAGACCAAAAAAGAAATGATTAAAGATTTTGTTGACTTTTATGGAAAAAATATTGTTAACGAAAGTACTCTTATTAATGGGGTAAAAGAATTCTTACTTTGGGCTAGACAAAAAAAAATATCAATGGCAGTTTGCACAAATAAGCAGGAACATTTAGCAATCGATCTTCTAAAAAAAATTGGTATTTATGACTTTTTTGAATTTATTGCTGGGCATAATACATTTGATTATTGTAAACCAGATCCAAGACATCTAACTTCAGTAATTGAAATATTAAATGGCGACCTTAAAAAAACTTTGATGATTGGTGATAGTGAAACAGATGCAAATGCAGCAAAAAATGCTGGCATTCCACTTATTTTATTAGAAGATGGTTATACTGAAAAAAAAACTAGCCAAATATATCATAATCACCTAATAAAAGACTTCATAGGTATTGAAAAAATTGTATTAAAATATCTTTAAGATTGATTATTTTTTTTTAACTATTAAAAACAATTTCGTAAGTTAGGAGTTATTTTGATAGTACATAAAATAAAAGTTTACCCATCTAAAATTCATTTGCCCAAAAAAAAACAACTTGCTTGGAAAATTGCAGAAATTGCAAGCGACAATGCAAAATTAAATGATGATGCGATAGAAATGACAATTAATAGAATTATTGATAATGCATCAGTTGCTATTGCATCCTTAAACAGAAGACCTGTTATTTCTTCTAGAGAAATGGCTTTAAAACATCCTAGAAAAAATGGTGCTACATTGTTTGGTATTAGTAATAAATTAAAATTTGATTGTGAATGGGCAGCTTGGTCAAATGGAACTGCAGTTAGAGAACTTGATTTCCATGATACTTTTTTAGCAGCAGATTACAGTCATCCAGGAGATAATATTCCTCCATTATTAAGTGTTGCTCAACAAAATAAAAAAAGTGGTTTAGATCTCTTAAGAGGAATAATTACTGCTTATGAAGTTCAAGTAAATTTAGTTAAGGGTATTTGTTTACATAAACATAAAGTTGATCACATAGCTCATCTAGGACCAAGTGTTGCTGCAGGACTTGGAGCAATGTTAAGATTAAATACTGAAACAATTTATCAAGCAGTTCAACAAGCTTTACATACAACAATTTCTACAAGACAATCTAGAAAAGGAGAAATTTCAAGTTGGAAAGCCTACGCTCCTGCTCACGCAGGAAAACTTGCAATAGAAGCTGTAGACAGAGTAATGCGAGGTGAAGGAGCTCCTAGCCCAATTTATGAAGGTGAAGATAGTGTAATAGCAAGAATTTTAGATGGAAAAAAAGCCTTATATAAAGTTCCTTTACCAAAAAAAGGTCAAACTAAAAAAGCAATACTTGAAACTTACACTAAGGAGTACTCTGCAGAATATCAATCTCAAGCATTAATTGACTTGGCTAAAAAACTTAAAAAGAAAATACGAAATCTAAATCAAATTAAAAAAATTGATATTTTTACAAGTCATCATACTCATTATGTTATTGGTACAGGGGCAAATGATCCCCAAAAAATGGATCCTAACGCTAGTAGGGAAACATTAGATCATTCAATAATGTACATATTTGCTGTAGCACTGGAAGATGGAAGCTGGCATCATATAAGATCTTATTCAAAAGCAAGAGCTAAAAGAAAAAATACTATTAAAATTTGGAGATCAATTAAAACTCATGAAGATAAAAAATGGACAAGAAGATATCATAATCCAAATCCAAAAAAAAAATCTTTTGGTGCTAAAGTAGTTATAACACTTAAAAACGGTAAAAAAATTATTGAACAACAAGACAGAGCCGATGCTCATCCATACGGTTCAAGACCTTTTAAAAGACAAAATTATATTAACAAGTTTTTAACTTTGACTGAAAATATTTTAAATAAAAAAGAAACTAATAGATTTTTAAAAATAGTACAAAGTCTTAAAAAATTAAAACCTGGACAACTAGATAAATTAAATATTGAAGTAAAAAAAAGTAAACTTAAGAGAAATTTTAAAAAAGGGATTTTTTAATGCATTTTGTAGAAAAAGAACCATTTCAAAAAAGAAAAGATTTTTCAGAAAAATTAAAATTAAATAAAATTTTAAGAGTTCCAGGTGCATATAATCCTCTAACAGCTAAATTAATAGAAGAAATAGGTTACGATGCTGTTTATGTTTCAGGAGGTGTAATGGCTAATGATCTTGGTTTTCCAGATATTGGGTTAACAACATTGCAAGATGTAAGTACAAGATCATATTTAATTTCTAGAGTGACAAATCTACCAACAATTGTTGATATAGACACTGGTTTTAAATCTTGCAAAGAAACCATTGAAACTTTTGAAGAATTTGGAATTTCAGCTGTACACATAGAAGATCAAATTGAAAAAAAAAGATGCGGACATTTAGATAATAAAGAATTAATAACTACAGATACTATGGTAAAAAAAATTAAAGAATGTGTATCAGCTAAAAAAGATGAAAATTTTAAAATTATTGCAAGATCTGATGCTAGAAGTGTTGAAGGAATTGATAAAATGATTGAAAGATGTAAAGCCTATATAGATGCAGGAGCTGAAATAATCTTTCCAGAGGCATTAAAAGATGAAAAAGATTTTGAAAAAGTAAGAAAAGAACTTTCATGCTACTTGCTCGCGAACATGACAGAATTTGGTAAATCACAATTATTCAACTATAAAGAATTAGAAAAATTTGGTTACAATATTGTCATTTATCCAGTAACAACACAAAGATTAGCAATGAAAAATGTAGAAGATGGATTAAGAGACATTTATGCAAATGGACACCAAAATAATATAATAGATAAAATGCAAACTAGAAAGAGATTGTATGAACTTGTAGACTACGAAAAATACAATAGTTTGGATGAAAAAATCTATAACTTTGATACTGAAGGACATGAATAATGAGTGATGAAATTAAAAAAGGATTACTAGGTATAGTTGTTGATGAAACTGAAGTTTCAAAAGTAATGCCAGAAATTAATTCTCTTACTTATAGGGGTTATGCTGCGCAAGATCTTTGTGAATACTGTAGATTCGAAGAAGTTGCATATTTAATCCTCAATAAAGATCTACCTAATACTATTCAGTTAAGAAAATTTGAAAAAGAAGAAAAAAATAATAGAGATTTATCTAAAGAACTTTATTCAATAATTAAACGAATGCCAAAAAAGTCTCATCCAATGGATGTAGCAAGAACTGCAGTTAGTATAATGGGTCTGGAAGATAAAGAAACAGCTGACTCTTCCCCAGAGGCAAATATGAGAAAAGCTATAAGAATTTTAGCTAAAACGCCAACAGCTCTTGCAGCATTTTATAGACTAAGAAAAGGAAAAAAAATAATTAAGCCTAAAAAAAAATTAAATATTGCAGAGAATTTTTTTTATATGTGTTTTGGAAAAGTACCTCAAAAAGAAATTGTAAAAGCTTTTGATGTTTCCTTAATTTTATATGCTGAACATAGTTTTAATGTATCAACATTTACAGCAAGAACTATTACAAGTAGTTTGTCTGATATTCATGGAGCTATTACAGGTGCAATATCAAGTTTAAAAGGTCCACTTCATGGTGGTGCCAATGAAGAAGTAATGCATATGATGAACAAAATCAAAACACCTAATAATGCTTTCAAATGGATTAATAATGCTTTAGATAAAAAAGAAGTTGTTATGGGTTTTGGTCACAGGGTTTATAAATCTGGCGACTCTAGAGTTCCTACTATGAAAAAATATTTTGCAAAAGTTGCTAAAATTAAAAAAGATAAAAAATTTGAAAAAATTTATGAAATTGTGGAAAAAGTAATGATAGAAAGAAAAAATATACATCCAAATGTAGACTATCCTACTGGACCTACTTATCATTTAATGGGTTTTGATACTGACTTTTTTACACCAATTTTTGTTATTTCAAGGATTACTGGATGGTCAGCACATATATTTGAACAACATGCAGCAAACAAATTAATTAGACCTCTTGCTAGTTACAAAGGGAACCAGCACAGAAAAGTTGTTCCACTTAATCAAAGATAGTTTTTATAATTGATTAAGTGTAAGACCTTTTAAGTTGGCTGGAACTGCTATATCCATCATTTTAGGATTTGCTAAATTTAAATTATCCATAATTTCAGCATATTGTTCTTTTGAACTTACTTGAAGTCGTGGATTATTATTTTTTTCATTTTCAATTGTTGAATATTTTTTTCCATTATAATCATGAGCTGGATAAACCAAGGTTTTATTGGGTAACTTTAATAATTTATTAAACAATGACTCATAGGCATCATATGAATTTCCATTTTGAAAATCCGTTCTACCAGTTCCATTTATTAAAAGAGTATCACCTGTAAAAACTCTATCATTCATTAAATAACTATAGGAACAATCAGTATGACCAGGAGTATAAATTGCACTTAACTCAATACTTTCAATCTTAATTTTTTCGTTATCTTTTATTTTCAAATCAATCACTTCAGATTTAGATTTTTCGCCCATAATTCTGGTGCATTTTGTTCTTTTGTTTAATTCATTTAAACCCGTTATATGATCTGCGTGAATGTGGGTATCTATAACTTTAACCAATTTTAATTCTAAATTTTTTAAAACTTTTATATATTCTTCTGTATGTTCTAATACAGGATCAATTATTAAAGCCTCCCTACCTTTGCCACTAGATATAATGTAAGTATAGGTTGAAGATTTAGTATCGAATAATTGTTCAAATATCATTGTTAATATTTAATATTATAAAAAATTGCATAGCAAATCAATCTTGAATATAATCATTCTAAAAAACAAATCTAAAGGAGAATTAAATGACTTTAAAAATAAATAGTGTTGCTCCAGATTTCAAAGCTAAAACACAATTAGGAGACATATCGTTTCACGATTGGCTTGGAGACAGTTGGGGTGTTTTATTTTCACACCCAAAAGATTTTACACCAGTTTGTACAACTGAACTTGGAGCTTTAGCTAAAATGAAACCAGAGTTTGATAAAAGAAATGTAAAAGTAATGGGTTTAAGTGTAGATCCAGTTGATGATCATGTAAAATGGATAAATGATATAACAGATGTATGTGGTATGAAACCTGAATATCCTATTGTTGCAGATGAAAAGTTAGAAGTGGCTAAACTCTACAATATGCTTGAAGCAGATGCAGGTGTAACCTCGGGTGGTAGAACTGCTGTAGACAACGAAACTGTAAGAACGGTTTATGTAATAAGGCCAGATAAAAGAATCGGTTTATTTTTAACATATCCTATGACAACTGGTAGAAACTTTCATGAAATCTTAAGAGCTATAGACTCTATGCAAAGAACTATTAAGCATAAGATTGCTACTCCAGCTGATTGGAAGCCTGGGGAAAAAGTAATTATTGTTCCTAAAGTAACTAACGACGAAGCAAAAAAGATATATCCAGATGGTTGGGAAACAATAAAACCTTATTTACGTAAAGTTCCAGATCCACAAAAATAGATTTGGACAAAAAATTATACTAACAATCTCAGCTTTGGAAAAAAATTTTCCACGTAAGTCTGAGATTTTTGGTTTTAAATCAAATTTATCTGAGAATAAATTTTTACTTAAGTGCTAGTTTCAAATTGAAGATTTAATAGCTTTATAAATTGCGTCTCTACTTATTTCACCAATACTTCTATAAACTTCCACATTATCTTTAAAAATTAATAGTGTAGTTTGATATTGTACATTTAATAAATTAGAAATTTCTTTATTTGTTATATCGAATGTAAAGTATTCAATATTATCAAATTCATTTTTAGCTTTATTTAAAGCTTTCATTTGGCTTGCACAAGATGAACAATATTTAATCCAAGAACTTACTACTACAACCTTTCCATCTGATTGGGCTTTAGTGAACAACTCTTGATTAAAATTTGTTTTTTTGTCAATAGCATTTGCGCTAAAAGTGAATACAAAAAAGATAAATATTAAAATTTTTTTCATAAAATCTTATACAACAAATATTAAAAACCAATAAGAAGCTAATCCGGAAAAAATTGTCGCAAGAATACTTCTACTAAAAATTCCAACTCCCATAGCGATCATTGCTGCTAAAATTTTAGGATTATTCTCTAAGTGAATTAGCTCATCATTTTCTAGAAATATTGCTGGAAATATAATAGCTGGAAAAATTGCAGAAGGCACATAAGATAAAACTTCTCTTATCTTGTCATTAAACATTTCTTTTTTAAGTATAGCAATCATTGAAAACCTTGTTAAAAAAGTTATCAATCCACAATAAATAATTAAAGCCCAATCACTCATTTTTTTATTATTTTTGTTAAAATTATTGCTATTAATAATCCTGTTAAAGCAGCTACTATTACATAAGCTTTATAGGGAATATAATTATATCCAAATGTAGATACTAAACCTGAGGTTATAATTACAATCACATTTATTATTTTTCTAAAGTCATTAACTAATAATGCTAAAAAAGTTAAAGGAACAGCAAAACTTAACCCAAGTTTTTCTGGAATTGCTGATCCTAAAATAATTCCTAAAAAAGTTGTAGTTTGCCAAATTACCCAACAAGTAACTCCTCCACCAATTAAATGGTAATATTTATTCTTATGATTATTTTTCTTAAAATATTCATTTGATCTTGCAAAAGCTTGGTCAATTAAAAAATATGAAATAATAATTTTCCAAAATAATTTTAAATCTGAAACATGTTCGGAGACTACTGCGCCATAAAGTAAATGCCTTGAGTTCACCGCTCCAACCGAGCTTATTATTACCAAAGATGAAGCCCCACCAGAAAATAACTGTAAAAGAACTATTTGAGATGCTCCACCAAAAATTATTAGTGACATTCCCATGGTTGCTAATGGACTAAAACCAATATCAATTGCTAAAATACCAAATATTAAACCAAAAG
The DNA here is from genome assembly GCA_902579985.1 of uncultured Pelagibacteraceae bacterium. Lineage (GTDB taxonomy): Bacteria > Pseudomonadota > Alphaproteobacteria > Pelagibacterales > Pelagibacteraceae > Pelagibacter. Next base: position 120,719 of record CACHIV010000002.1, read on the forward strand.
GAACTACTGGTATCATTAATGGGCTCACATCAATGAGGCCTTTTAAAAAAATTTTAAAATTAGTTTTCATTTTTTGAAAAGCTTTTTATTAAAAGCAAACTATATGATCAATATGAATTGGTCTTTTTATCCCAAATTTTTCATCTACTTCATGTTGGTGAATATGATGAGAATGCACAAATACTGGAATTAAAGTATTGCTAGGTGTTTTAAGAGTATATATAAAATTAGTACCTCTAAATTTTCTATCTACTACTTCTAACTTAAGATTACTTTTATCATCATGTTCTAAATCTTCAGGTTGAAGTAATAACTGGACATTTGCACCCTTTGGATATTTTTTTATAAAATTTCCTTCAATCTTTCCTAGATCCCAATTTTCTAAGGTGTTTTCACTTGTTACTTTAGCAGGAATCAATATTCCTCTATTTAAAAAATTAACAACCTCAACAGAGTTTGGAAAATGGTAAACTTTATATGGATCATCAAATTGTTTAAGTTCCTGATCTAAAATTATTCCACATTTTGAACCTAAATAAAATGCTTCATAAGAATCATGAGTAACAATTATTGTAGAAATTTTTAATTTATTTAATATTTTCTTTAACCTTACTTGTATCTCTTCCTTAAAACTTTGATCTACGTTTGATAATGGTTCGTCTAATAATAAAAGATCAGGCTGAGTAATTAAAGATCTTGCAAGAGAAGCTCTTTGAGCTTCACCAGCACTAATTTGATGAGGGTATTTATTCAATATTTGAAAGATATCTAATAAATCTACTATTTCTTTTAATGTTATTTTTTTTTCATTTCTACCTTTGTTTCTCTCTGCTCCTAATAATATATTTTTTTCAACGGTGTAGTGTGGAAATAAACTGTTATCTTGAAATGCAAGAGATATATTTCTATTTTCAGGACTAACATTGGTTTTTTTTGAAGATAAAGTTTTACCTTTTAGTTCTATTGAACCATTATTTATTTTTTCTAAACCTGCAATTGTTCTTAATATTGTAGTTTTTCCAATACCTGATGGACCTAGAAGACAAATAACGTCACCCTCATTTTTGATAGAAAAAGATACATTCTTAACTTTAGTTTTGCCTCCAATATTAAAATCGACATTTTTTACTTCAAAAAAATTTTTAGTCATTTGTTTCCCTTAAAATATATTTTGAAGTGATTATAATAAAGAAACTTGCGATTAAAATTAAAAATAATGAAGGAACAGCAGCAGCTTCTAATAGATCTTCTGACGCTGAAATATAGGCTGTAGTAGCAAAAGTCTCAAAATTAAAAGGTCTTAAAATTAAAGTTATAGGTAGTTCTCTTATAATCTCCAATGAAATCAAAATTACGATGAATAAAAGAGAATTTCTTAAAAATGGAATATGAATATTCATGAATGTCTTTTTTTTAGAATATCCAAGTAGATAAGCACTTTCATCAACTGAAATATTTATTTTTTCATATCCAGATTTTATTCCATTAAAAGCTAAAGAATAAAATCTTATAAAGTAAACTAAAACCAAACCTAGAATTGAACCGATAAATATTTTTTTTATAGATAAAAAGCCAAACAATTTAATTATATTTTCATCAAACCAAGCAATAAAAGTAATAAAAGCAATAGCTAATATTACTCCAGGTATAGCATATCCAGAGATTGATAAAGTAGAAAAAATATTCAAAATAGTATTATTTGAAACTCTATTTCCATAATTAGATATCAAAGAAAATATTATCAAAACTAAACTCGATAAACTAACCAAATAAATTGTATTTATAAAAAGTTCGATAATTTGTAAATCTAATAAATTTTCAGGAAATTTAATTGTCCAATATAACATTTGCATTAGTGGAAATAAAAAACTCATAAAAAAAATAAAAGAACAAAATATAAATGCAAAAAAAGATTTTTTTCCAGAAAGTTTAATTTTTTCTTTTTGTTTAAATCCACTTCTAGTATTAAAATGATATTTTGCTTTTTTTCTAGATAAGTTTTCTAATATAAATAATGTAAATATAAATAATAACAAAAAAAAAGATATTCGATTAGCAAAAGCTAAATCATCAAAAGTTATCCAAGAGTTATAAATGCCAGTCGTAAGGGTGTTAATAGAGAAAAAATCAACAGCGCCAAATTCGGCTAAAGTTTCCATTGCTACTAAGGACAAACCAGCAACAATTGCAGGACGTGCAGCAGGTAATATAATTTTATAAAAAGATTTAAATTTTGAAAAGCCTAGATTTTTTCCTAAATCAATTAAATTTTGTGATTGATATAAAAATGATGCTCTAGCAAGAATATATACATATGCAAACAAAGAAAAAGTAATTGATGTTATAGCCCCAAACATATCATCAAACTTTGGAATATTTTGGTTATAATTTCCATCTCCAAATAAATTTTTTAGTATAGTGTAAGCGGTTCCATAGTTTTCAAAAAAAGCTGTCAATGAATATGCGTATATATAAGGTGGTACCGCAAAAGATAAAATCAAAGCCCATTTAAAAAAATCACTACAAGGAAATTTAAAAAAAGATACTAAGTATGCTGATCCAGTGCCTAATATAAATGTAAATAATAATACACTTAACAACAAAACTAGTGAATTTAAAATATACTCAACCAAGAAAGTATTTTTTAAAATTTCATAATAGTTAGATGTATTTTCAAAAAAACTTGTAAAAACTGTCACTATTGGAATAGATACAAATATAGAAATTATAAGTGACAAAAAAAACCAAACATTTAAATTTTTAAACATGTTGGGGATTTATATATTAATATATCTTTTAAAAATAGATTTACTCTTTACCATTAAGGTATTCTAGGCATTTTTCAGGCATAGTTTGTTCATATGGATCATTATCAGATCCCTCATTATTTATACCTGGCTCTTCCCACCATTTTTCAATAATTCCATCATTAATCACTGCCATATATCTCCAGCTTCTATTACCAAATCCCTTATTTTCTTTCAAAATCAACATTAAATAAATTCTTTTTCATTTACTTCCAACCAGCAGCAGTCATTACTTCTAATGCATCTGCCTGTTTAGCTCCATAACTAGAAACTTTTGTTTTAAGATCTTGTTTAAAATCTAATCCAATATTGTTTACTACTAATGGATTTGCTGAAACACCTGAAATCATCGGAAATTCAAATGTATTATTAACAAAATGTTCTTGAGATTCTTTTGTTAATAAAAATTCAACAAGTTTAATTGCATTTGCTTTATTAGGAGCACCTTTTACTAAAGCAGCACAACTGATATTCATGTGTGTTCCTCTATCATTTTGATTTGGAAAGAATGCTTTAACTTTTTTAGCTGCTTCTTGTTGTTCAGCACCTTTTTTACCAGACAACATTAATGCTAAATAGTAAGTATTAGCTACAGCAATATCAGCTTCTCCAGCTGCAACTGCCATAATCTGTGCTCTATCGTTACCTTTTGGTGTTCTTGCCATATTTGCAACAACTCCTTTGGCCCATTCAGCTGTAGCTTTTTTTCCATTATTCTTTACTAATGAAGCTACTAAAGATTTGTTATAAATATTGCTTGATTTTCTAATTACTAATCTGCCTTTCCATTTTGGATCTGCTAAACTTTCATAAGTCAAACCTGATAATTCAGCGCCACTAACTCTTTCTGGTGCATAATAAACTATCCTTGCTCTTTTAGCGATACCTGTCCAATGTGAAGTTCTAAAATTTGGCGTAACAGCTGCTTTAATAGCAGCAGATGTTAAACCGCCTTGAGTCATTCCTTTTGCTTTAAATGCTCCGCATCTTCCAGCATCAGCTGTGATATAAAGATCTGCAGACGAGTCTGCTCCTTCTTTAATCATTCTTTTTTCAAGAGCTCCTGCTTTACCATTAATAAGATTTACTTTAATTCCAGTTTTATTTGTAAACTTACTATAAAGCTCAGCATCAGCTTTATAATGTCTTGCATTAAAAACATTAACTTCATTTGCGACTGCAAAAACAGACGTTAATAAAGCCATAATTAATGCTAAAATTGATATTTTTTTCATTTCTACCTTTTTGTTAATTGTATTTGAGAATGATAACTATTCTCAATGAGAATGATTATCAATTGCAACATATGTCGCACCTAGTTTGGGCTTTAAAATAAATAAATGCTTACGCTAAAATAAGTATAAGTAAATGACTCAAAAAAGACATGAATACTGTAAAACCGACAAAAAAATTACAATACATTAAAGAAACAGTTCTATTTCTAATCCTTCTCATTCTAACAAAAGGCTTATCATCAAGATCAGAAATATCTCTTTTGCCGACAACCTTATAATCATAAGTCCAACGCCAAATTGAATCACCGAAACGTTCATCTGTGTTATTATAATATACTATCCAAGCAACAATATATTGATGAAGTAGATAAAGTATAATTAAAAGTAAAATACTTATAATCATGATTATATTAAATCATATTTATAAGGTGTAATCAAATTATAATAAATTATTTTTACTAAAATTGTTCAGACTCGGTTGAGCCTTTCATTGCAGTTGTAGAACTTTTTCCACTACTTATAGTATTTGAAACTGCATCAAAATAAGAAGTACCAACTTCTCTTTGATGTTTTACACTTGTGTATCCATCTTTCTCCCGGGCAAATTCTAATTCTTGAATTTTTGAGTACGCAGCCATGCCTTCATTTTTATATTTTTTAGCTAGTTCAAAAACTGCAATATTTTGTGTATGAAAACCTGCTAGAGTAATAAATTGAAACTTATAACCCATTTCACTAATTTTTTTCTGAAATGTGGCTATTTCAGAATCTGATAAATGTTTTTTCCAATTAAAAGAAGGAGAACAATTGTATGCAAGTAATTTTCCTGGAAATTTTTTATGTATCGCATCTGCAAACTTTTTTGCTTCTTCTAAATTAGGTGATGCAGTTTCACACCAAATTAAATCTGAATACGTAGCATAAGCTAAACCCCTGGAAATTGCTTGATCAATTCCATGTTTAACATAGTAAAAACCTTCTGGAGACCTCTCTCCAGTTAAAAATGATTTATCATTTTCATCATGATCATTAGTTATTAACTTTGCTGCATTTGCGTCTGTTCTCGCAAGAATAATTAATGGCACATTGGCAATATCAGCTGCTAATCTTGCAGCTTTTAAATTTTTGATCATAGTGCTAGTTGGAACTAAAACTTTGCCACCCATGTGACCACATTTTTTTTCACTAGCTAATTGATCTTCAAAATGAACTCCGGCTGCTCCAGCTTTGATAAATTTTTTAGTTAATTCAAAGACATTCAATGGTCCACCAAAACCTGCTTCTCCATCTGCAATAATTGGCAGCATATAATCAACTTTATCCTTAGATTTCATATCACCGTCTAAAATTTCCATATGTTGAATTTGGTCTGCTCTTATTAGAGCATTATTCATAGACTCAACTAATTTTGGTGCACTATCATAGGGATATAAAGATTGGTCAGGATACATTTCACCAGCACTATTAGCGTCAGCAGCAACCTGCCATCCACTTAAATAAATTGCTTTTAAGCCTGCTTTTGCATGTTGAACAGCGTGATTTCCTGATAGAGATCCTAAAGTATTAATATATGACTCTGTATTTAATAAATCCCATAGTTTTTTAGATTGATGTTTGCACATAGAATATTCAATTTTAATTGAACCTCTAAGTCTTTCTACGTCGTCTGAAGTATAGTCTCTTTTAATTCCAGCAAATCTTTTTAGATCATATGAGATATTCTCTGCACTCATTTATTCCTTTACTGTTGTGAAAATTTGTTAAGCTGAACGAATTAATTGCCATCGTTGATTTGATCAACTAAGGCTTCCATTCCACTTGAACCCCAATCACAATAATCATCCCGCATATAAATGCCCTTCTGATTATGACGAGATAAATCCTCTTTTTTTATAATTTGAGCTTCATTTTCAGTGTTTTTTAATTTTTCGTCCATATAAATCTTATAATTTACTAAATTTACAAAATCTACTAAAATGTTAAAAAAGCTTGTAAAACAACAAAAATTATTGTAAATTTAAATTTACTAAATTTACAAATAGAAAATATGAGTCAATTAGATATTAAAATAGGTCCAAAAATAAAGGCTTTTAGAAGACAATTAGGCTTACAAGCAAATAAGCTTTCAGAAGAACTTGGAATTTCTCCAAGTTATTTAAACCTCATAGAAAGTGGAAAAAGAAAAATAGATGGAGACTTACTGCTCAGGGTTTGTGATAAATTAAAAATTCAACTTTCAGATTTAACTTCAAAATCGGACATAAATTTAGAAAATACTCTTTCTGAAATTCTTGATGATAAATTATTTGAAGATTTAGATATTCTTGGACCAGAAGTTAAAGATCTGGTTGGCACTAATCCAAAAATTGGTAAAGCACTTGTTAGACTTGGAGATATTTTAAAAAAAAAGGATCATGAATTAGTTAATAAAATAGAAAAATTATCTGGAAAAATAGTTGATAATCGAAAGAATTCCTTTCCTGGTGAGGTAATTTCAGACTTTCTGCAAGAAAACAAAAATTATTTTCCTAAACTTGAAAATTTCGCCAATAAAGTTTTTGATAAAATTCAAAAAAATAACAGAACAAGGTATGTAGCTTTGTGTGAATATCTTAAAACTGAATATTCAATAATTGTAAAAGATATAATTCCTGAAGAAAATAAACCTTTTTCAAAAATTTTTTATAAAAATAAAAAAGAACTTTTACTTAGTGACTACAATTCATTAGAAACAAAAAAACTTTATGCTGCTTCTCAAATAGCACAAGAAGGTGCATTAAAGGAAATTAATGATTATTTATCAAAATTTAGTTTTCCTTCTGAAGAGTCTAAAAGATTAACTCAAGTTGCACTTCTTAATTATACTGGTGCTGCAATATTAATGCCCTATAAGTTATTTCATACTGAATGCAAAAAACTAAAATATGATCTAGAACTGTTACAAAATACTTTTGCAACTTCATTTGAACAAGTTGCTCATAGAGTTACTTGTTTACAAGATCCTAAACTTCCAGGTATACCATTTCATATGTTAAGAGTTGATATGGCAGGAAACATTTCAAAAAGATTTTCTTTGTCAGGAATAGAAATTCCAAGATACGGTGGGGCATGTCCAAGATGGAATGTATACTCAGCGTTTACAAGGCCAGGAGTTATTCAAGCTGCAGTTAGTAAAATGACTAATGGAGAAAAATATGTTTGCATAGCCAAAACAGTCGAAAAAGGAATTGGGAGATTTGGTAGAACCAAAAGTATTCTATCAATTGGATTAGGTTGTGATGCTAAATATGCAAAAGATTTCGTATATACAGAAAATTTAAATGTTAGTGACAAAACTGCAGAAATACCAATTGGAGTATCATGTAGAACTTGTGATAGATTAGATTGTTCTCAAAGAGCATTCCCACCATTGCATAAAAAATTTGATGTAGATATAAACTCTAGAGGTGTTTCAGTTTATGTTAATGATAAATCTAATTAATTTTTCCAATCACCAATCTTACTAAATAAAAAATTTCTAAATGCTGTAATTCTTGCAGTGTTTTTAAGAGATTGAGGATAAACAAAATGTGCTTCTGTAATTGGTCCTTCTGATTTAGGAAGAACTTTAATTACATTATTGGAATTTAAAACTAAATATTCTGGTAAAGCTGCAAGCCCAACTCCCGCTTCAACGGCTAAAAGTAAACCCATAACACTATTGACTTTCATAATTGATTTTCTTTTTTTTCCATCTTTATTTCCAAGTTTCAATGCCCAATCAGGATTGTATACTGGAGATGGTGCACCTTTGCCAAATGAAATAAAATTATGTTTATTTAAATCTGTTACTGTTTTAGGCATTCCAAATTTTTCTAAATACTTATTAGAACCGTAAATATAATATTTAATATCAACCAATTTTTTTTGAATATAATTTAATTGTTTAGGTCGTCTCATAAAAATACCTATATCAGCTTCTCTTGTACTTAAATCTAATTCTTTATCATCGAAAATTAATTCAATTTCGATTTCAGGATGTAAATTCATAAATTCTTTAATACGTGGAGTTAACCAATGAGTCCCAAAACTTCTAACCGTTGTTATTGTTAACTTTCCAGTAGGTTTATTTTTTTGATCTCCTAAAGATGTTTCGACTTCTTTAAGTTTAGTAATAACGTCATGTGCGGTTTTAAATACATATTCTCCATTTTCGGTTAATGTAAGGCCTCTAGCGTGTCTTTCAAAAAGTTGAACTTTAAGATCTTGCTCTAATGATTGAATTTGCCTACTTATAGCTGATTGACTTAGGTTTAAGTTAATTGTAGCATTAGTGAAACTCCCTGCCTCAGCTACTGCGTGAAAAATTTTTAATCTATCCCAATCCATCTACCCAAATCCCTCTACTTGTTTACATCAACGACAACTCTCCCAGAGATTTCTCCTTTCAAAATCTTAGGGTATACTTGAACTAGTTCTTCTAAACTTACTATTTGAATTTCTTTTTCTAGTTTACTAAAATCTACTAAATTAGCCGCTTCAGACCATATAAATTCTCGTCTTTTAATACTACAGTTAGCTGAATCCATGCCCCACAATTTAATGCCTCTAAGCATAAAAGGTATCACATTGGTATTTAACTCATTACTACTTGCATTTCCACAAACTGCTATTATTCCATTTGGATTTGTTTGAACAATCACATTAGCTAGTATTTTTCCACCTACTGTATCCACTACTCCATCCCACAATCCTTTATCTATAAGACGCGGATCTTTATCAAATTCAGATCTATTCATAATATTTTTTGCTCCCAATGATTTTAAATATTCAGTTTTTGACTCTTTTCCTGAAACTGCTGTAACTTCATATCCCATCTTTGTTAAAATCATGATAGCCACACTACCAACACCTCCAGTTGCTCCAGTAACTAATACATTCTTAACTTTTTCTCCTAATAAAATTTCTTCTCGAGCTTTTATTGCAAAAGCACTCATCAAAGAAGTAAAGCCAGCAGTTCCCAATATCATAGCTTGTTTAGAAGATAAATTTTTTGGTTTTTTGATTAAAAAATCTCCATTAACTTTTGCAATCTGTGAATAGCCTCCATAAAAAATTTCTCCAACTCTAAATCCAGTTAAAATTACTTCATCACCATTCTTAAATTTTTCATTCTGACTTTCAATAACTGTTCCTGAAAAATCTATTCCAGGTATATGTGGAAATTCTTTTACAAGTCTTCCACCATTTTTTAAAATCATCCCATCTTTAAAATTAAGATCTGAGTAATCTATTTTTATAGTAACATCCCCATGTTTTAAAAAACTTTTATCTATTAATTTTACTTCTCTTGTAAACTCATCCCCTTTTTGATTTAAAATTAACGCTTTAAATTGATCTGACACTTTATTCTTTTACAATGCTAATAAATCTTAAATATCTATTTTGATAACTAAGATCTTCTTTGAATTGACCTAAATAATAATTTGTTACAGTTGAAGCTTGTTCTTTTTTTATACCTCGCATCGTCATGCATTGATGGGTTGAATCAATTGTTACTGCTACTCCTTTAGCGTCTAAAGAATCCATGAGTGTATTCGCTATTTGCATAGTAAGTCTTTCTTGAGTTTGCAATCTTTTAGAGAAAACTTCCACAACTCTTGCTAATTTACTTAATCCGACTACTCTTTTTTTTGGAATATAAGCAACATGAGCTTTACCAATTATTGGTGCCATATGATGTTCACAGTGACTTTGAACTGAGATATTTTTTTGCACAACCATATCATCATATCCTTCAACATCACCAAAAGTTTTATCTAAAATTTTGTTAGGATTTTCTTTGTAACCTTTAAAATATTCTTTAAAAGCTTTAACTACTCTTTTTGGAGTTTCCAACAATCCTTCTCTATTAGGATCTTCACCTATCCAGCTTAAAATAGTTTTAAATGCTTCTTCAGCTTCTTTGTCAGAAACTTTGTTATTATCTAAAATTTTATTATCTGTGTCTTTAACTAATTTCATGAAGTCAGTTTATACAGTAAATCCTTGTTTTTAAAATATTTATTATATTGATTAATATGCTACATAATTACCTAATTATGTTTAAAAAAAGAGAAAATATACTTGATATTGAAGAAGGAAACCTACTTTCTCCTAAATTTGATAATGATGGTTTAATACCTGTAATAACCATGTGCTCAAAAACAAAGGATGTTTTAATGCACAGTTTTATGAATGTTGAGGCTCTTAAAAAAACTATTGAAACTAAAGAAGCTCACTATTTTAGTAGATCAAGACAACAAATTTGGCATAAGGGAAAAACAAGTGGCTATAGACAAAAGGTTAAAGAAATAAGAATAGATGATGATCAAGACTCAATATGGTTAACAGTTGATATTGGTGATGGATCAAGCTGCCACGTTGGTTATAGATCATGTTTTTATAGATCTATTCCATTGGGAGAGATCAAAGATGGAAAAAAAATTGAAATGAAGTTTGAGGAAAAAGAAAAGTCATTTGATCCAGAGGTTGTTTATAAAGGCCAGCCCAACCCTACTAAAATATAAATGACTGATAAACAAAAAAATGTTCTAGGAGAAGATCTTGAATTATGTTCAAATGAACCTTTAACTGGATGGTACAGAGATGGCTGTTGTAGTACTGATGAAAATGATCATGGTGTTCACACTGTATGTGCAAAAGTCACAACTGAATTTTTAGAATGGTGTAAAGAAGCAGGTAATGATTTAATCACTCCTCAGCCAGAATTTGGGTTTCCAGGATTAAAAGATGGAGATGGTTGGTGTGTTTGTGCAAGCTGGTACGCTAGAGCAGTCAAGGCAGGTAAAGAGTGTCCTGTTTATTTAAAAAAAACACATGAAAAAACTTTAAAAATTGTTTCAATGAAAGATTTAAAAAAAAATGCTATTGACCTTTCATAATTTAATAATTTGTTGAAAATTATTATTTTTTATTTTTTTTAATATAGAATGGAGTAGAATTTAAATGAGGAAAAAATATTAATGGAAATTGTAACAACAATTGCACCACTAGCATTAGCAATAATAATGCTTGGACTCGGTTTGTCTTTAACAATTGAAGATTTCATCAGAGTATTAAAAAATCCAAAAGAATTTTTTGTAGGATTGATTTGTCAATTAATTTTATTGCCAATAGTCGCATACCTTTTAATAATTATTTTAAAAACTCCAATTGAATTAGCTTTGGGAGTCATGTTAATTGCAGCTGCTCCTGGCGGCGTAACATCAAATATATTAACAAAATTTGCTGATGGCGATGTGGCTCTATCCATATCATTAACAGCTGTTATCAGTTTAATAAGTATTGTTTCTGTTCCCTACATAGTTTTTCTTTCGATTGAATTATTAGATATTGAATTTGTCAAAAAAGAAATCTCTATGATTGTGATATCATTCAAAATGTTTCTTGTAGTTACTGTTCCAGTGATTATTGGAATGATTATTAGAAAGTTTGCTAATGATTTTGTATTAAGAAATATGAAAATAATACAAAGAATATCAATTGGATTATTTATAATTGTTTTTATCACAATTTATATTGAAGAATGGAATAATATTTTAATGTTTTTATTAAAAGCAGGAACCATAGCTTTAACTTTAAACATTATTATGATGATAATAGGTTTTTATACTGCAAAATTTTTTATATCAGGAGCTGCTCAAAGAAGATGTATATCTTTAGAGTGCGGTCTACAAAATGGAACTCTTGCTGTTTTTGTAGGTACCCAATTGTTTGGTAAAGATTTAATATACATGGTGCCAACTGCTGCATATGCATTAATAATGATGACAACTGCTATAATCTTTGTATTTCTAGTAAAAAAAAGTAATTAAAAAAATTTACGAGAATCGTTTTTGAGCTGATAATAAATTAAACGTTTTTGAGGAAAACTTAGCTAAATTCTCTAAAACACCTTTTTGAATCTCTACCAATTCTTTTTTATAATTCTCAGATACTGTATAATGTTTTTTAAAATCAATATTTAAAAAATTATCTTTAACAAGTTTATTTAATTTTCTAATAACAGTAGGTCTAGGTATGCCTGTAATGTCAGAAATTGACATTGCACTTATTCCTTTTAAAATTTTTTTTTCGAACATATATTTATCTAAAAAATATTCTTTACTCATTTTGGAATTGTCTTGAATTTTACTATTTAAAAATTGATTTACTATACAGACTCCATTCACATGAAAACTCTCTAAATCTTTAAAAATTTTTTTATAGTTTAACAACATAGGAATTTGCATGTCGTAATATAATTTCCAAACATAAGAAAAATTTTTTTTTATCCCGTTCGACACTTCTTCAGTAGTGTACATATTATTAAGATATTTTTTCTCATAAAGTGTTTTTGAAATTCTTGATAAAAATTTTGCAATTCTTTTAATATTTTCTTCAGGTTTAATATTTGGCCAAGTGCTTCTCGGCAAAAAAATTTTCTTTTTTGATCTTTTTATTATTCCTAATTTTTCTAATTCAATAATTTTTCTTCTAGTACTTTCCTTGGGTATTTTAAGATTTTTTGATACTTCTATTACATTAAATTTTTCTATTTCAATCATTTTTTGGTTGTAATATTCTTCAAAAGTCATTTTTACAAAATTTTTTGAGTAATAATCAAATGTCTTATTTCTTAAATATATAAGAACCATAAATTTTTCATAATCATAAAAAGTTCTATAAACCTCATTTAGCCACTCCAGTTGTAACGACGCCCATATTGGGCCTATTTCATAATAATTCTTATCAAATAAACTTAGGATTGAGTCTGGATAAATTTGAGTTGATATTTCTGGAAGAATTTTTTTCATAATGAACTTTTCTACCCAAAATGAACACTTCTGTAAATATAATAAACCTATAATGAACAAATAATTTATTGCTCTCAATAAATAATGATGTTTTAATTATTTTTTTATATGAATACAAAAAAAATTAATAATTCTGAGTTTCAGGATTTTCCCTCTTTAAAGACCTCAATTTCTAGCGAGGAAGCTCGTCCGAAAAGAGTTGATATAAATGATCTTTTAACTAGGGCAAGAAAAAAAAATGATAGAGAAAATTTAGGAAATATTGTTTTTTTTGGTTTTTTTGTTGCTGTTATTTGTACCGTTGGAATTATTCTATCTTTTTAAAATAATTTTTCGTTATAACTACATATTTCCATATTTTGGTCCTCCACCGCCTTCAGGTGTCACCCAATTAATATTCTGAGAGGGTTCTTTAATATCACATGTTTTACAATGAATACAATTTTGAGAATTTATTACAAACTTATTAATATCTTTCTCTTTTTGAATTTCATATACTCCAGCAGGGCAATATCTAACTGCAGGTTCATCAAATTTTTCCAAAGTATAACTTATCGGTAAATTTGGATCTTTAAGTTGTAAATGCACTGGTTGATTATCTGTGTGATTAGTTCCAGTTAAATATACGGAACTTGTTTTATCAAAAGTTATAACATTATCATACTTGGGATATTCTATTTTTTGCATTTTATTTGCAGGTTTTAATGTTTCATGATCCGCATGTTTATGTTTTAGTGTGAATGGTAATTTTCCTCTAAATAATATTTGATCAATTCCTGTAAATATTATTCCGATAATTAAGCCCCAATTAAAACTAGGTTTAACATTTCTTGCTCTATACAATTCTTCATAAATCCAACTTTTATTAAATTTATCCTCAAAAATAGATAAATCTTTATTTTCTTTGATACTTTCAAATATTGTTTCAGCTGCAATAATTCCACTTTTCATTGCAGTATGAGAGCCTTTAATCTTAGGCATATTCAAAGTTCCAGCATCACAACCAATTAGTAATGCTCCAGGCATAAACATTTTTGGTAAACTTTGAAATCCTCCTTCAATTAATGCTCGAGCTCCATAAGAAATTCTTTTTCCACCTTCAATTATTTTTCTAATTACTGGATGAGTTTTAAATCTTTGAAATTCATCAAAAGGAGACAAATAAGGATTTTTGTAATCTAATCCAATAACGTATCCTAAAAACACTTGTTTATTTTCCGCATGATAAATAAAACTTCCTCCATAAGTATTATTATCTAGTGGCCAACCTGCAGTATGCATTACTAAACCTTCTTCATGATTTTTATCATCTATTTCCCAAATTTCCTTAAATCCAATTCCATATTGTTGAGGGTCTTTACCTTTATCAAGTTCAAACTTTTTAATTAATTGTTTTCCTAAATGGCCTCTACATCCTTCAGCAAATACTGTAACTTTTCCAATAAGATCAATACCTGGTTCAAAACTATCTTTCTTATTACCGTCTTTATCAATTCCCATATCTTGAGTAGCAACTCCCTTAACTGAACCATCCTCATTATATAAAATTTCACTTGCAGGAAATCCTGGAAATATTTCGACACCTAAAGCTTCAGCTTGTTCTCCAAGCCATCTACATAAATTAGCAAGACTAATAATATAATTTTTATGATTTTGTTGTACATTTGGTAATAGCCAAGTCGGCCAACTAAGGGACTTAGTTTTACTTAAAAATAAAAATTTCTCTTTTTTAACTTTAGTTTTAATTGGAGAATTTAAATCTTTCCAATTTGGCAAAAGTTCATCTAAAGCTCTAGTTTCAAAAACATTACCGCTTAATATATGAGCTCCTATTTCAGAAGCTTTTTCTAATAAACAAATATTCAAACTAGAGTCTAATTGTTTTAATTTTATAGCTGTAGTTAAACCTGATGGGCCACCACCAACGATAATTACATCATATTCCATTGCTTCTCTGGACATATCTAATTTCTTACAGATTCTATTATTTTTGTATAGTGTTTAATTTGTTCAATTCTTCTAAGAATTGAGGAAGTGCTTCAAAAAGATCAGCCTCTAAACCATAATCAGCAACACTAAAAATAGGTGCTTCACCATCTTTATTAATTGCTACAATTATTTTACTTTCTTTCATTCCAGCTAAATGTTGAATAGCTCCTGATATTCCTACGGCGATATACAAATCTGGAACTACCACTTTACCAGTTTGGCCAACTTGATGATCATTACTTATATAACCTGCATCAACTGCGGCTCTAGATGCACCAATTGCAGCATTTAATTTATCTGCTATAGAAGTAATTAATTTAAAATTATCTCCACTTTGCATACCTCTTCCTCCAGAAATTACAACTCTTGCTGTACCAAGTTCTGGTCTATCAGATTTTATTTCTTCCCTTCTAATAAATTTTGTTCGTCCAAATTCTTCACATGCTTCAGCTTTTTCAATTGGAGCTGATCCACCTGAACTTTCACAAGAATCAAATGATGTTGGTCTTATTGTGACACATTTTTTCGCATCTTTGCTTTTGACAGTAGCAAAAGCATTTCCAGCATAAATAGGTCTTAGAAAAGTATCAGAAGAAACAACTTTTGTAATATCACTTATTTGTGATGTGTCTAGTGCTGCAGCAATCCTTGGCATCAAGTTTTTACCAAATGTATTTGCAGAACAAACAATGTGAGAATAATTGTCTGCTAATTTTACAATCACAGGGGCGAAGTTTTCAGCAACAAAATTTTCATAATGAACTGCTTCTACATGAATAACTTTTTTTACTAAAGGCAATTCAGACAAACTTTTTGCAGCTTCTGTACAATTTTGACCAATTACTATGGCATGAACTTCATTATCTATCTGAGATGCTGCTGTTACAGCATTAAGTGTAAAAGGTCTGAGCTCTTTGTTGTTATGCTCTGCTATTAATAATACTGCCATTATATTACCTTTGCTTCATTTTTTAATTTTTGAACTAATTCAGCCACACTAGAAACTTTGATTCCAGCTTTTCTTTTTGGAGGTTCTTCAACTTTAATCTGTTCGATTCTTGAAGAAGTATCTACTCCCAAGTCTGAAGCATTTAATTGTTCGATTGGTTTTTTCTTTGCTTTCATTATATTAGGTAATGAAGCATATCTTGGTTCATTTAATCTTAAATCACAAGTAACAATCGCAGGAATATTTATTTCAACTGTTTCCAAACCTTCGTCAATTTCTCTAGTTACTTCTAACTTTTTATCTTTCACTTCAATTTTTGATGCAAATGTCGCTTGTGGCCAATTAAGTAGAGCACTCAACATTTGACCTGTTTGATTACAATCATCATCAATTGCTTGTTTCCCCATAAAAACTAAATCTGGTTTTTCTTTCTCCACAACTTTTTGTAAAATTTTTGCTACAGCTAATGGTTCTATAATACCATCTATTTTTACATGTATTCCTCTATCAGCTCCTACTGCCAAAGCTTTTCTAACTGTTTCTTGAGCTTTTTCTTCTCCTATTGTTACAGCTACAACTTCCTTTGATTTGCCTGCTTCTTTAATTTTTACAGCTTCTTCTGTTGCATTATCATCTGGGGGATTTGTCGACATTTTAACATTATCTGTAATAATACCTGAGCCATCTTCTTTGACTCTAATCTGTACATTGTAATCAACAACTCTTTTTACAGCGACTAATATTTTCATTAAGCTCTCAGTATTTTATTTTCAGAATCATATGGACTTTCATCCAAGACAGTAGCGTCGTACATTTCTCCTAAGATATCAACTTGTAATTTGTCGCCCACATTAGCGTAACTAGGTTTAACCATTGCTAGAGCTATTGATTTATCTAATCTAAATCCAAATTCACCGCTTGTCGCTCTTCCAACCACCTTGTTATCTTTATAAATTGGATTATTTCCTAAAACATCAGCGTCTTTAGTATTGTGAACTTCTAATGTTACTAGTTTATTTTCAAATCCCTTCTCACGCCATTTATTTAAAGCTTCTAAACCAATAAAATTACCTTTATTAGGGTGAATGAATCTGTCCAGGCCTGACTCATAAGGTGAATATTCAATTGATAGCTCTGTTCCAACAAGCTTATATGATTTTTCTACTCTTAAACTATTCATTGCTCTAATTCCAAAAGGTTTAATTTCTAAATCTTTCCCTGCTTCCATTAGTTTATCAAAAATATGGTTTTGATATTCTATGGGATGGTGTAATTCCCATCCTAATTCTCCCACAAAATTTACTCTCATAGCATTAACAGGTGCATATCCAACATTAATATTTTTTGCAGTTAGCCATTTAAAATTTTCATTTGAAAAATCATCTGTTGAAACTTTTTGCATTAATTCTCTAGCTTTTGGTCCAGCTAAAACCAACACTCCAACACTGTTTGTTAAATCTTCAAAAATTACTGAACCATCTGTAGGCATCCATTTTTGTATCCAATCATGATCAAGTCTTAGATTTGCTCCTGCGGAAACTAAATAATAGCTATTCTCTGCCTCTTTCATAATAGTAAATTCTGAATGAACACCACCTTTCGTATTAAGTGCATGACATAAGTTTATTCTTCCAATCTTTTTTGGAATCTTATTAGCAACTAAATAATCTAAAAATTCCTCAGCTTTAGGGCCTTTAATTCTACATTTTGCAAAAGCTGTCATATCTAAAAGACCAACATTTTTTTTTACATTCTCACACTCTTTTTTTATTGCATCAAACCATTTAGATCTTCTGAATGACCAATCATCTTTTTGTTCCATTTCATTTGTTGCAAAAAAATTAGGTCTTTCCCATCCAAACTTCTGACCAAATACTGCACCGAGATTTTTCATTCTTTCATAACAAGGAGCTGTTCTCAATGGTCTTGCGGCAGGTCTTTCTTCATCTGGATAGTGAACAATAAATACATGACTATAGGCTTCCTCATTTTTTGCTTTTAAATAAGATTTAGTTGCATAATTTCCATAACGTCTAGGTTCAACACCAAGCATATCAATAGTTGGTTCACCATCAACTATCCACTCTGCTAATTGCCAACCAGCTCCTCCAGCTGCTGTGATACCAAAACTATGTCCTTCATTAATCCAAAAATTTTTTAATCCCCAGGCAGGGCCAACTATAGGATTTCCATCAGGAGTATAACAAATTGCACCATTATAAACTTTTTTAACTCCAACTTCACCAAAAGCTGGTACACGATGTATCGCTCCCTCTATATGTGGGGCAAGTCTGTCTAAATCTTCTTGAAATAACTCATACTCAGAATTTTTTGAAGGACCCTCAACATAACAAGCAGGCGCACCATCTTCATATGGACCTAAAATTAATCCTCCTGCTTCTTCTCTCATGTACCATCTGCTATCACTATCTCTTAGAACACCCATTTCTGGAAGACCTTCTTTTTTCCTTTTTAAAATTTCAGGATGAGGTTCTGTGACAATATATTGATGTTCAACTGGTATAACCGGTATATCTAACCCTACCATTTCACCAGTTTGTCTTGCAAAATTTCCTGAACAAGAAATAATATGTTCACATTCAATTGAACCTTTGTCAGTTTCTACAATCCATCCATCTTTAGTTTGTCTAATTGAAATGACCGTTGTATTTCTATAAATTTCTGCTCCCATATTCCTAGCACCTGTTGCTAATGCTTGAGTTAAATCTGCAGGCTGAATATATCCATCTTCAGGATGTTGAATTGCTCCAACTAAGTCATCAGTATGACATAGAGGCCATATTTCTTTAACTTGTTGTGGTGTTAAAAATTTAACATCTACACCAATCGTCTTTGCAACACCAGCATACTGGTGATACTCATCCATTCTATCTTTGGTACTTGCTAAACGAATATTAGAAACTACACTAAAGCCAACATTTTTTCCTGTCTCCTCCTCTAATTTTTTATAAAGATCAACAGCATATTTATGAAGTTGCCCAACTGAATAACTCATATTAAATAAAGGTAATAATCCCGCAGCATGCCAAGTAGATCCAGAAGTTAATTCTTTTCTTTCTACTAGAACAACATCTGACCAGCCTTTTTTCGCTAAATGATAAAGTGCACTTACACCTACTACTCCACCACCTACTACAA
>CACHIV010000003.1 GCA_902579985.1 uncultured Pelagibacteraceae bacterium
CAAAAAAAAATGCTTTATTAGATTTTTATCGTAATTTTATTCATAAAATTCATAATTCTAAAAAATTTAATTTAGATGAAGAAAGTTTATTTTTAGAATTTAAAGCTAAATTATTAAATGGATAAAAATTACTATATTACAACCCCAATTTACTATCCTTCAGCTAAACCTCATATGGGACATGCTTATTCAAGTATAATCGCAGATTTTTTTGCACGTTTTAAAAGAATTCAAGGATTTAAAGTTTTTTATTTAACAGGTACAGATGAGCATGGACAAAAAATTGAACGTGCTGCTAAAGAAAAAAACAAAGATACACTTACTTTTTGTGATGAGATTAGCCAAACTTTTAAAGATTTAACTAAAAAACTAAATTTATCAAATAATGATTTTATAAGAACTACAGAAGATAGACATAAAAAATCTGCTACTAATATATGGAAAATTTTAGAAAAAAAAGGCGAAATTTATTTGTCTAAATATTCTGGTTGGTATTCAGTGTCTGATGAAGCATTTTATTCAGAAGATGAAATTGAAAATATAAATGGTAACAACCAATCAATAGTTTCTGGTTCACCTGTAGAATGGGTTGAAGAAGAATCATATTTTTTTAGATTATCTAAGTGGCAAGATCCATTATTAGAATTTTATTCAAAAAATAAAAATTTTATACTACCATCCTCAAGAAAAAATGAGGTAATTAGTTTTGTTAAAGGTGGTTTAAAAGATTTATCAGTTAGTAGGAAATCTTTTAAATGGGGGATTCCAGTTCCATCAAATTCAGATCATGTTATGTATGTATGGCTTGATGCCTTAACTAATTATTTAAGTGCATTAAATTATCCTGATGAAGATAATCAAATGTATAAAGATTTTTGGCCAGCAGATTTACATATAATAGGTAAAGATATTTTGCGATTTCATACTGTTTATTGGCCAGCATTTTTATTGGCTGCAGGAATTAAACCACCTAAAAGAGTTTATGGTCATGGTTGGATTCTTTCAGGTGATCAAAAAATGTCTAAATCAAAAGGTAATATTTTAGATCCACTTGAAATAATT
The DNA here is from genome assembly GCA_902579985.1 of uncultured Pelagibacteraceae bacterium. GTDB lineage: Bacteria > Pseudomonadota > Alphaproteobacteria > Pelagibacterales > Pelagibacteraceae > Pelagibacter. Next base: position 1,063 of record CACHIV010000003.1, read on the forward strand.
CAGTCGTACGGATTAGATCCATTAAGATATTATCTTATTAAAGAAGTGTCTTTTGGTAATGATGGTAATATTTCTGAAGAAAAATTAGAAAACTGCATTAATAGTGATTTAGCTAATAATTATGGAAATTTATGTCAAAGAGTTATTTCATTTTGTGAAAAAAATACAAATTTAGAAGTTTCAAAAAAAATAGATTTTATTGATAATGATAAAAAAATACTTTCAGTGTATGAAAAAAATTTTGATAAAATATTAAGTTTTGTTGATAAACAAGATATTAACTCGTATATAAATTTTCTAGTTGATCAATTATTTGCAGCAAATAAATATTTTAATGATGAAGAGCCATGGAAAAAAAAATCAGATATAGTTAGATTAAATACGATTATATATACTTCTTTAGAATTAATTAGAAAAGTGACAATATTATTATATCCAATAATTCCAGAGACATCTTTAAAAGTATTAAAAATTTTTGGGACAGAAGAAAAAGATTTAAAATTTCAGTCAATTATTGAACATAATTATATTAGAAAAGGTTTTAAAATTAAAAAAATTGGTATTCTTTTTAAAAAAATTGAAAAAAAATGATAGATTCTCACTGCCACTTAGATCACGAACCAATTTTTAGTAATTTATCCGAAATATTAGTTAGATCTAAAAAGATAGGTATAGAAAAACTTCTAACTATTTGTACAACAGAAACTAGTTTTATGAATATTTTGAAATTAATAGATAAGGACTCAATTATATATGGAACTTATGGAATACATCCACATGAAACTAACAATTTTTTTATAACAAAAAGTGAAATAATAAAAAAAGTTAATTCAAACAAGAAAATTATAGGAGTAGGCGAAACTGGTCTTGATTTTTATTATAATAATAGTGATAAAAAATCTCAATTAGCTAGTTTTAACAATCATATTGAAGCTGCTTTAGATTTAAATGTCCCTTTAATAGTTCATTCACGAAATGCGGAAAAAGAAACATTTGAAGTACTATCAAATTATAAAGAACAAAATCCAAAGATACTTATGCATTGTTTTACAGGCTCTTCTAATTTTGTTAATAAGCTTAAAGATTTAAATGCTTTTTTTTCAGCAAGTGGAATAATAACATTTAAGAATAGCACTGAATTGCAAAATACATTTAAAAGTATTCCTTTAGAAAAACTTCTTATTGAAACTGATAGTCCATTTTTAGCTCCAGTACCGATGAGAGGAAAAAAGAATGAACCAAGTTATATTAAATATACTCTTAAAAAGTTAGCTGAATTAAAAAATATATCTGAAAATGAAATGGACTCAATTAGTACAAAAAATTTTAATAAACTTTTTTTTAATGAATTTTAAATTCACTCTTTTAGGAACAGGGAGTTCTATGGGTGTACCAAGGCCCGATGGTTTTTTTGGAAAATGTAATCCAAAAAATAAAAAAAATTATAGAACTAGATGTTCTGCTCTTATTTCATATGGAAAATCAAATGTTTTAATTGATACTAGTCCTGATTTAAGACAGCAATTATTAAATAAAAATGTCAAATCAATTGATCAGGTTTTATATACGCATATGCACGCTGATCAAACACATGGAATAAATGATTTAAGAATTTTTTATTTAAAAAAAAGAAAAAAAATACCTGTTTATTGTGATAAACTAACTGCAAATTATCTTAATAAAAATTTTTCTTACTGTTTTAAAAAAAAATATGATTATCCAGCTTTTTTATCATTAAGAAATTTAAAAAAAAATTTTCAATTACATAACTCAAGAAATAAAATTAATATTAAAGCAATAAAAATTAAACATGGTTTAATTGATACAATTGCTTATGTTATAAATAAAAAATTAGCTTATATTAGTGATGCAAATAAATTTTATCAAAAAGACTTTAATAGCTTTAAAGGGTTAAAATACTTAATAATTGATTGTCTAAGATATGATAAACATCCTTCTCACTTTAATTTAGAAGATGTTTTAAGAATAGTAAATATATTGAGACCAAAAAAAACAATATTGACTAATCTACACTCAGATCTTGATTACAACAAATTATTGAAAATATTACCTAATAATATATTACCTGGTTATGATGGTTTGAGTGTCAATTTGTAAAATGAAAAAAAATACAATTATTATTACTGGTGGTTCAGGTTTTGTTGGGTCAAATTTAATTTCGTTATTATTAAATAAAACTAAATTTAAGATTATTAGTATAGATAATTATTCAACAGGTTTACGTAAAAATCATATTAAAAATAATAGGGTGAAATATATAAAAGGGGACACTAAAAATATTTCAAAAATATTAAAAAATCCAAAAAAAATTATTTCTTTATTTCATTTTGGTGAGTTTTCTCGAATTTATCAAAGTTTTATTCAAATGAATGATTGTATCAATTCTAATACGATTGGTTCTAATGAAGTATTTAATTATTGTTTAAAAAATAACATCAAATTAATTTATTCTGCTACATCCGCAACTTTAGGTAATAAAGGTAACGATAAAAATCTGTCACCATATGCATTTACAAAAGCTAAAAATTTAGAATTATTAGAAAATCTAAAAAAATGGTTTAATTTCAAATATGAAGTTATATATTTTTATAATGTTTACGGTCCTAAACAAATTTGTAAAGGCAAAATGGCTACTGTAATAGGAATATTTGAAGATTGTTATAGAAAAAATAAACCTTTAGGGGTAGTTAAACCTGGAACACAATCTAGAAGATTTACACATATTTATGATACAGTACAAATTTGTTATTTAGCTTGGAAAATGAATAGATGTAGACATTATAGCATTTCAAACCGAAAAAGTTATACAATTTTGCAAGTTGCTAAAATGTTTGGATCTAAAATTAAATTTTTAAATTCCAGACCAGGTGAAAGATTTGCATCAGCACTTACAAATTTAAATTTAAATAATAAAGTTTTTAAATATTTTGGAAAAATTAATTTAAAAGATTACATTAAAAATATAACAAAATAAAAATTTTAATTTAGTGTTTCTTCAATTCTATTTATTATCTTTCTTGATAGAGGCTTTGTAAAAGAGGCAAATGTATCTATAATTTTTCCTTCTTTATTAATCAATATTTTGTGAAAGTTCCATTTAGGAACTGCAGCTTTTCCATAATTATTTTCAGCCCATTTATATATCTCATGAGCATTTTTTCCTTTAACATCAGTAATTGTTGAAATTGGAAAATTAATATTAAAATTAACTTCACAAAATTTTTTAACATCTTCATCATTACTTTTTTCCTGGTTAAATGAATTTGATGGCACTCCTAAAACAATTAAGCCTTTATTTTTGTATTTATCCCATAAAATTTGTAAGTCTTCATACTGTTTTGTAAAACCACAAAAACTTGCTGTATTCACCATTAGAACTGCTTTATCTTTATAATCTTTAAAGTTTATTAAATCCCCTGAAATACTTTTGATATTAAAATCAAAAAAAATTTTTTCATAATTAGATAATGCGGAGTTTTTAAAAAAAAACATAAAAATTGTTATTGCAGTAATAATTACTTTTTTCATTAAAAATTTATTTATTTGGTGTAAGTAATATCAAGAAGTAGCCAAATAAAGTGGATAATAATGACCCAGTTAATACACCAATTTTAACACCATCCATATATTGCATATTTTCAACAAAAGCCAAATTCCCCACAAATAAACTCATAGTAAATCCTATACCAGTTAAAACACCTACTCCATAAAAATTATACCAACTAGTATTATTAGGCATTTGAGCTACCTTAAGTTTAATTGAGATATAAGAAAAAATGAAAACTCCAAATTGCTTACCTAAAAATAATCCTAGAACAATACCTAGAGGCACCTTGTCTAATAGTGAATTAAAAGATAATCCTTCTAGAGAGACTCCTGCATTCGCAAAGGCAAATAAAGGCATAATTCCAAATGCAACATATGGACTTATTGAATGTTCCACTTTCATTAATAATGAAAAATCTTTTTCTTTTTTTCTGTGAGGAATAGTCATAGCGAGTAACACACCTGCTATTGTTGCATGAATTCCTGAATTATGAGTAAAATCCCAAAGAAATAAACCAACAATTAAATAAGGAAGAAATTTTTTAATATTAAATTTATTTATTATTAAGAGAACTAAAAAAGCTATTAGCATTAAAGTTAAATATTTAATACTTAAGTCTCCAGAATAAAATAAGGCAATGATAACGATTGCACCTAAATCATCTATAATAGCCAGTGCAGTTAAAAAAACTTTTAATGATAGAGGTACTCTTTTTCCTAACAAAGATAAAACACCTAATGAAAAAGCTATATCTGTAGCAGATGGTATAGCCCAACCATTTAAGGTTTCACTATCACCATAATTGATATAAATATAAACTAATGCAGGAACAAGCATACCACCGACAGCAGCGATAATAGGTAATAAAGCTTGTTTAATATTTGAAAGTTCACCTTGTATAAATTCTCTTTTAATTTCAAGCGTAACAAAGAAGAAAAATATTGCCATCAAAGCATCATTAATCCAGTGAATAACACTAAGTTTAAGTCCAAATTCGTTTATTCCTAAAAAAATATATTTATTTAATGTTGAAAAATATAGATTTGATAAATTTGAATTACTAATAATTAGAGCAATTATTGCCGCAAATAATAAAACTAATCCACTAGCGGCTTCTAATTTAAAAAACCATTTAAAAGGTTTTGATATTACATTAATCATAAATTTATATTAAATCATTAAAAAATAATTTTATATCTTTAACGGATTCATATAAATTATAAAGTATAAATTCAATATTAGGAATAATTTTACTAATAGGATATTTAAAAGTATCTATGAAAATAATAAATGCCACAAATGATATAATAAAAACTATAATTATATTAAGAAATTTAACATTTTTATTGTTTTTTTTTATATTTAAATCTTTATTATAATCATTATCATCGATAGTTTCTTCATCATTTAATTTTGCTTCTTTTTGATCAATATATGCTTTTTTTTCTGTTTCTTGATCAATATTTTTTTTTGTTTCTAATTTAAAAAACCATTGATGATTGCAGCTGCTACATTCTAGCAATCTTCCATTTACAGGTATTAAATTTGAATCGATATCAAATTTTTTATTGCAATTCGGACATGTAATTATCATTATTTCTAATATAACATATTCTTTTAAAAAAACCTTGTTTTTGACAATCTTTATCCTTTGAAATTATTAATATCTACTGTATTAGTACATCACTCGGGGAGTGGCGCAGCCTGGTAGCGCATCTGGTTTGGGACCAGAGGGTCGGAGGTTCAAATCCTCTCTCCCCGACCATATTTATGAAAAAAGCGAAAATATACATACCTAGTAAAACATCTATGCAATCGGGTCCAGGGAAAACTGATAAATGGATAATCGAGTTTGAGTCTAGTGATTCGGGTATTAATCCATTGATGGGATGGGAAACTAGTACCAATACATTATCTGAACTAAATTTAGAATTTTCATCAAAACAAATGGCTATTGATTATGCAAAAAAAAATAAAATAGATTTTGAAATAATTGAACCCAAAAAAAGAAAGATAAATAAAAAATCTTATGCAGATAATTTTCTTAAATAATTTTAATGTTTAAATTTTTTACAGACAAAAGGTGGCATTTGTGGAGTATTGGAGGAACAATAATAATTCTTGCTGCTACCTGGTACCAAGTTCAACTAGATGTTAGAATTAATGAATGGTTTGGTGAGTTTTATGATACTTTACAAAAGGCCTTAGCTGAGCCAGGAGCTGTAACAGAAAAAGAATTTATCGCTTATCTTTTTACTTTTGCAAAAATTGCGGCTATTTACATATTGGTTATCATATTTAGTGATTATTTTACCAGTCATTGGACTTTTAGATGGAGAACTGCCATGGCTGATTTTTATCATGATAAATGGAATTTTGCCTCATCAATCGAGGGGGCTTCTCAAAGAGTACAAGAAGATACACTTAAGTTTGCAAGAATAATGGAAGGTTTGGGGGCTGAACTTTTGAGAAGTATAATGACATTAATTGCATTTACTCCAATTTTATGGGGTTTATCTAAAAGTATTACAGTACTTCCATGGATAGGTGAGGTGAATCATGCTTTAGTATGGGTTGCAATTATTTCAGCTTTGGGAGGTACATTTATTCTTGCGGCAGTAGGAATTAAATTACCTGGTATTGAATATGATATTCAGAAAGAAGAAGCAGCATATAGAAAAGAATTAGTTTTGGGTGAGGATTTTAAAGAAAGTGCTCAACCAGTTAAAATTGATAATCTATATGGTGGTGTAAGAAAAATACATTATAAAATGTATTTTCATTATTTATATTTTAATGCTGTTAAATGGAGCTACCTTCAAGGTATGGTCATTGTTCCATATCTTGCTTTAGCTCCAACAATAATAACAGGAGCAATTACTTTAGGTTTTGTTCAACAAATTATTAGAGCATTTGGAAGAGTAGAAACTTCATTACAATATTTAGTCAGAAGTTGGCCAATAATAGTTGAATTAATTTCTGTTTGGAAAAGATTAAATGAGTTTGAAAATAAATTAAAAATTAATACTGAAAAGATTTCTAGAGAAAAAATTTAGTGACTTTAACAAAAGAATTAATAGATAAAATTATCACTGTTACATCTAAGGCTGCAATTTCTTGTAATAAATTTATTGGTAAAAATGATAAAATAAATGCTGATAAAGCTGCTACTGACACAATGAGAAATGAAATAAATAAACTTGAAATTAATGGTGAAGTCGTAATTGGTGAAGGTGAACTTGATCAAGCACCAATGTTGTATATTGGAGAAAAATTAGGATTAGGTGGAAATTTGACTATTGATATTGCAGTAGATCCACTAGAGGGTACAAATTTTGTTGCAAAAAATTTACCAGGTGCACTATCTGTCATATCAATTGCTGAGAAAGGAAATCTTTTTAATGCACCAGAAACTTATATGGATAAAATTGCAGTTTCCAAAAATATACCTTATGATGCAACTGATCTAGATTTTCCACTAGAAAAAAATATTAGAAATATAGCTGAATCTCTAAACAAAGATGTTAAAGATATTACTGCTTGTCTATTAGATCGACCGAGACACGACAAAATTATTGATAAATTAAAAAGAATGAATGTAAAAATGAAATTAATTTCTGATGGTGATATATCTGGAGCTTTAATGGTAACAGATAAAAAATATGATGTGGATATTTTTTTAGGAATTGGAGGAGGCCCTGAAGGTGTTTTAGCAGCATCTGCAATTGATGCTTACGGATGTAAATTTCAGGGTAGATTTCTTTTCGATAATGATAAAGATATTGCTAGAGCCCAACAAATGGGTATTAAAGATTTAAAAAAAAAATATAATTTAAAGGAAATTATCAAAGGAGACTCAATATTCTGTGCTACCGGCATAACTACTGGAGATTTAGTGAATGGTATTAATATAAAAGATAATAAGTATATTACTGAAACCTTAGTTACTCACAAAAGCTCAAATATGTGTAAAATTGTTATAAGAGAAGATACTATAAAAACTTGATAAATAATTACTTTTAAAATAAAAGTTCACCTCATGGTCCCTTCGTCTATCGGTTAGGACACGTGGTTTTCATCCTCGAAAGAGGGGTTCGATTCCCCTAGGGACCGCCATTATCTAATGCATTTTTTTGTATATATAATTAGAACTAAGTTTTCAAAAATTAACAAAACTTATGTTGGTTACACTAACAATCTTAAAAAACGCTTATTTAATCATAACAATAATAAAGGTGCAAAATCAACAAAAGGTCATAAATGGGAATTAATTTATAAAAAAAGATTTATATCAAAATCTGAAGCTATGTCATATGAATATAAACTTAAAAAAAATAATAAATTAAAAAAAGAAATCATAGAAAAAATTATAAATAAATAGATGAAAAAAAAAATTGCTATTATTTTACCTTATAAAGAAATTTATTCAGAAAACTACGCTGGGGCAGCATCAATATGGGTAAAAGATTATTCAACACTTTCATCACTTTCATCACAAACTATTATTTATGGAAATTTACAAGATAAGCTCAAACCCCTTACAAAGAATTTTATGAATATAAATATTTCGAAAACTAGTTTTTCAAAAACAAAACAATATATAAATTTTTTTTATAAAGATTATTTAAAAAAAAATTTTGAAATCATTGAGATACATAATAGACCTGAATATTTAAATTTTTTAATTAATAAAAAAGTTAAATCTAGATTAATATTTTTTTTTCATAATAATCCTCAAGATATTAGAGGTTCCAAAACAATTAATGAAAGAATAAAAATTATCGAAAATACAGATAAAGTCTTCTTTGTAAGTTTGTGGACTAAAAAAAAGTTTTTTGAAGGATTGCCATTTAAAACTAAATCTAACTGTGAAATTTTATACCCATCAATCAAAAAATTACAAAAGTTTAATTATAGTAAAAAAAAGCAAATTATATTTACAGGGAAATTAAATTCATCAAAAGGATACGATTTATTTGGAAATGCTATAATTAAGATATTAAACAAATATCCAAAATGGAAAGCGATTGTTGCTGACAATGAACCTCGTGAAAAATATGATTTCAATCATAAAAATTTAAATATTTATTCTTGGTTACCTCATTCTAAAATTATGAATTTATATAAATTATCTTCAATATCAGTTGTTCCATCTAGATGGGAAGAGCCTTTCGGTAGAACCTCAATGGAATCAGCTGCTAGTGGATGTGCAACCATAACTTCACAAAAAGGAGGATTGATGGAAACTTTTAACAACGACTTATACTTAAAAAATTTGAATTCATCAGAAATTTTTAGAATGATAGATTTTTTAATAAAAAATCCTAAAAAATTAAGATACTACCAATTAAAAAATTTCAAGAATCCAGTACATCTAATTGAGAATTTGGTAAATTTTTTAGATAAAATTAAATTCAATTTATTAAAAAAAGATATTTATATTAATAACTCTGCTGGTCCTAAAATTCTTCACATTTCAAATTTTAATGAAAAGAATAATCAAAGATTATTTAATATATCTATAGCAACTAAATTAACAAATGGTTTAATTAGAAACAAATGTGATGTAATTAATTTCAGCTATAGAAATTATCTATCACAAAAAGTATTCCCTAATTTAGATAGTGATATTTTAGATATATCAAACAATTATAAACCTGATCTGATTTTGCTTGGACATAATAATATTTTAAAAAGTAATACAATGGAAAAAATTAAAGATAATAAAATCAAAATTTCTTTATGGTATGAAGATCATGTTGTAAATTATGGGCCTAATTGGAAAAAAAATTTAGAACTAATTGAAAAAAATCACTCATTTATTGATAAATATTTTATAACAACTCATCCTAGTGAAATTAAAAGTAAAATTAAAAAGAACAAAATTAATTTTTTACCAATACCAGTTGATGAAAATATAGAGAATCTTAAGATTTATAATCACAAACATAGATATAAAGACTTATTTTTTGCTCTTAGTCATGGTGTAAATTACGGTGGTTTAAGAAATGGTTCTAATGATGAAAGAGAAGAATTCCTTAAAAAAATTTTAAACAAAGGACAAGGTATAAATTTCCATATATTAGGCATTAATAATGATAAACCTAAATGGAATTATGATTTCTATAAAGAAATGATGATTTGCAAAATGTCTCTTAATTTAAGCAGAGGAAAACCATTAAAATATGCTTCGAGCAATAGAATCGCATCCTATGTTGGAAATGGAATATTAACCTTTATTAATGAAAAAGTTAAATTCCAAGAGTTATTTTCTAAAAATGAAATGGTTTTTTATAAAAATGAGGATGATTTAATCAATAAGATAAATGAATTAAAAGGTGATATGGCAAAAATTAATAACATTTCAAAAAAGGGAAGGGAAAAATATTTTAGAATTTTTAATAATAATATTGTTGCAGATTCAATAATATCGAAAACATTTGGTAATACACCTAAATATAAATATGCATGGGAAAAATAAAATTATCTGTATTGCTGGTAAAAATGAGTGTGCAATAAAATGTTTAGATTTTATTATAAAAAAAAATAAAAATTATAAAATTTTAGCATTACCAAATAAATCTGATAATGGTATTGATAAATGGCAAAAATCATTCAAAAAATTTGCTTTAAAAAAGAATATTAAGATTGTTAAATTGAAAGAATTATATGATTTTAAAAATTTATACTTTTTTTCTTTAGAATATGAAGAAATTTTGAAAACAAAAAAATTTAAATCTCAAAATTTATTTAATATCCATTTCAGTTTGTTGCCAAAATATCGTGGATGTCATACAAATTATTTTCAGATAGCAAAAGGTGAAAAAAAATCAGGTGTTACATTGCATAAAATAAATGAAGGTATAGATACAGGTGAAATAATTGACAAAATTAAATTTAATATTCCTATAAATATTACAGCATATGATAATTATCTTAAACTTATGTCTAAATCCGTAACTTTATTTAAAAAAAATATAAATAAAATTTTAAATAATAATTACATATCAAAAAAACAAAAACTTAAGAATGGAAGTTACTTTAGTAGAAAAAGTGTAAATTATAATAAATTAATTCATTTTAATTTGATTAAAAATAATTTAAAGACTCATAACAAGATTAGAGCATTAATATTTCAACCATTTCAATTACCATTATATAATGGTAATAAAATTGTTAAATCAGTTTTTAAAAATAAAAAAATAAAACTTAAATTTTTATAATGATTTATAAAGTTGCTATAATCGGATACGGATATTGGGGGCCTAAACTTGCCAGAAATATTCAAAACTCAAATCAGTTTAAAATAGATTATATTGTAGATAAGTCTAAAAAAAATTTAAATAACGCAAAGAAAAATTTTCCATTATCTAAATTTCTTACTAATTATAAAAGATTAGATGCTTCAAAAATTGATTTAGTTATCATCTCTACTCCAACTATTACTCATTATCAATTAGCAAAATATTTTTTGAAATATTCAAATGTATTAATCGAAAAACCTTTGGCTTTAAACAAATATGATGTAAGAAAACTAGAAAATATTTCACATAAAAACAAAAAAAAATTATTTGTTGATTATCCTTTTATATTTTCTGGATCAATTAGATTTATCAATGACATAATAAAGAAAAATAAATATGGTAAACTTCTAGAAATTGAAAGTTTTAGAGAACAAGCTCCCATTAGAAAAGATTCCAACGTTGTATGGGACTTGTGTGTTCATGACATTTCAATTTTAAGATTTTTACTTAAATCAAATCCTATAAAAATAAAATCAATAAAGTATAATACTATAAAAACAAAACAAAAAGATACTGCCTATATCAACCTAAATTATAGAAATAATCTAAAAGTTTTTATAAAAAATTCTTGGATCTCGCCTTTAAAAATAAGAATTATGAAGTTTAAATTTGAAAGGGGAATAATAATTTGTGACGAAAATGAACCAATTTATAAGCTTAAAGTTTTTACTCGTAAAAATAATAAAACAACAATCTATAAATTAGAATTACCAGAAATAGACTTATCTGAACCTTTATTTAATTTAATTGAATATGTGGCAAAATCAATGAAGACTAATTCAAATTTAATTTTTAAAAATAGTTTTAATATTGATATAACTAGAGTTTTGGAAAAAATTTGAAATGATCAAGTTTTTAGATTTAATTAAACAGGATAAGAATATACATAAATCAATTTTAAAAAAAATAAGTAAACTTTTTAAAAAAGGTGATTTTATATTAGGAAAAGAAGTTGAACTTTTTGAAAAAAATTTTAGTAAATTTTGTGGATCTAAATATGCTATAAGCTGTGCCAACGGCACAGATGCTCTTACTTTAGCTTTAAAATCTTTAAATCTCCCCAAAAATTCTGAGGTTTTAATTCCAGCCATGACTTATTGTTCAACAGCTTATGCTGTAATTGAAGCCAATTTAGTTCCTGTATTAGTAGATACAGAAAAATTTTCTTCGACTATAGATTTAAAACAATTACAAAAAAAGATAACTAACAAGACCAAAGTAATAATGCCAGTACATTTATACGGTTCAACGGCAAATTTGAAAAAAATTAAAAAAATAATAAACAAAAAAAAGATTTATTTAATTGACGATTGTTCTCAAGCTCACGGCGCATTTGATGATTCTGATTCAAAAATGAGAAAAATTGGATCAACAACTGACATTTCTTGCTTTAGTTTATATCCAGGAAAAAATTTAGGTGCTTATGGAGATGCTGGCATAATAACAACAAATAGTCTAAATTTTTATTTAAAATTAAAAAAACTTAGAAATTTAGGTTCAGATAAAAAATTTATTCACGACTTTGTTGGATTAAATAGTAGATTAGATACCATTCAAGCTATTATATTAAACGAAAAATTAAAAAATTTAGCTTTTAATAATAAAAAGAGACAAAAAATTGCTGAATTTTATAACAATAATATAAATAATAAGAAAATTACAAAACTTAAATATTCAAAATCATGTGTCTATCATCAATATGTAATCTTAGTTAATAATAGAAAAAATTTGATAAAAATATTTGATAACAAAAAAATACAATATGGTTTCCATTATCCATATGCGATTCATCAATTAAACGTATTTAAAAACACATTTAAAAATCAAAGATATAAAAATGCAGAAATTTTAGCGAAAAAATCAATAAGTTTACCAATAGATCCAAATCTTTCAAAAAAAGAACTTAATTATATAATAAAAACACTAAATGAATTCTAATGTTGAAAAAATTATTGTATTTAAAAACGATGCAGTAGGGGACTTAGTTCAAAGCTTAAACGCAATTAATAATATAATAGATTTTCACAAAAAAAAACAAATTGAAATTTACTTATCTGAAAGAAGTGAAAAGTTTAGATTCTTAATTAATAATGAAAATATTGTTTATAAAAAAATCAATTATGATCTAAGTTTTATAGAAAAGATTAAACTTTTATTCTATCTTATCCAAAATAAGATAACTAAAATTTATATTTTAACACCAAAGAATTTTTATTTTTTTTTACCTATATTATTTCGCAATATTAAGTTTTATGCATTATGCATTAATGGTCCGAATAATTATAAAAGACCATCTATATTTTTAAGAAAATATCTATTTAAATACGTAATTAATGATAGAGAAGCTATTTATAAAAGAGATCATACTACTAAACTCCAGGAAGATCTTACAAAAGAAAGAGATAATAAAAGTAGTAGTAATAATAATTTTAAATTAAGTGTATCAGATTTTCTTCAAATAAATCTACCAAATAACTTTGTATATTTTCATTTAAAGATGAATATTACTGAAAGATTAAATTGGAACATTGATGATTTATCAAAATTATTTAATTTTTTTTTAAAACATTACGACTACGTTGTTTTTTCTAGAGATATAGAAAATAATAATAAAAAAGATATTTTAAAAGAAAAATTTAAAACTATTGACTTTAAAAATAGAAAAATAATAAATAAAAATTTAAATTCAAAAATACTTTTATTTGATAATATAAAAGGTGAAGATTTATACAATACAATTACTAGTTCCTCAAAAGTGATAGCCTTTCATGGAATGATGACTAATTTAGCCTCTATAAAAAAGAAAGAAACAATTGATATGTGGTTTTGTGATATCAAAAATTATAATGACTATAGAAATTATAGAAATGCATTTTATGAATTTAAACCGAAATACAATGGGTACGATTTTATTATTCCTAGTAAAAAAATTACTAAAACAATAAAAAAATTGTCTAATTTTATTTAAATGAAAAAGATCATATTAAGACTCTCGAATGAGATAGGTAATCAAATGTTTATGTATGCATCTGCCTACTCAATATCTAAAAAAATGAATAGAAATTTATTTCTTGATAATGAAACTGCATTTTTATCAAAAAAAAATGTAAGCAAATATGGTTTATATAATTTTAAAATATCTTCTCCTATTGCTGAAGATAAACTAAAATTCAAAAATAAGTATGGTTATATCAAACGAAAATTTTTTTTAAAAACAGAATTTTTAAGGCCTTCAAAAAAATTTTTTATTGAAAAAAAAGATAAATATAAGATTACGTTTTTTGATGAAAAATTTATCAATAATAAGTTTGATGATGTAATCTATTTAGAAGGACATTTTGAAAGTCCAAAATATTTTATTAATCATCAAAAAGATATTATAAATGAGTTTAAATTTAAGGATGAATTAAAACTTAAAAATATTCCTTTTTTCAATCGAATTAATGATGAGAATTCTGTAGGAATATGTATTAGACAAAATAGATTCTCAGAAGGAAGAGGAAAAAATACCTCAAAAAATGATGAAAAATCTCGTAAATTTACTTTAGAACAAATCAGATATATCAATAAATCGGTTTCATTAATGAAAACAAAAGTAAATAATCCAATTTTTTATCTTTGGTCGAATGATTTATATTCAATACCTGAAGATTTACTAGAATTTCAATTTAAAAAAATTGATTTAACATCGCAGAAAATTGAATTTGATCAAAGAATTTATAGTCTTTTTTTATTATCTCAATGCAAACATTTCGTTGTTACCACATCTACGTTTAACTGGTGGGGAGCGTGGTTATCTAATTATAAAAATAAAATTATAATTAGACCAGATGATGAATTATTTTCTAATTTTCGAGTAAATAATAGAGATTTTTGGCCTAATGAATGGATTAAGTTAGGCTTTTAATATTCTTTTGATAATAATTCCACAATTTTATATCATATTTATTGTTATTAATAATATCCCTATTTTCTTCAATTGAATACGTTTTTTTTTCTTTTTGTCTTTTTCCTATATGTTTCATCTCTTTTTGAATATTCAGTTTTGACTTTAAAATATCAATATCTTTATCCAAATTTTCAAAATTTATTATAAAAAAAAAGTTATTAAGATTTTGTTTTGCTTTTTCATATTTTTTTTCATCTATGTCACAAGTCAGATCTCCAATCAAAAATTTGCATAAACAATTTTGATTAATTTTTACTTGTGTAACAAAATAACTTAAGCCTTTTTTGGCTTGATTGTGAAAAGATAATTTTTTATTATTAAGTTGCATTTCATAAAAAGACTTAATCCTATCCACTGGATTACGTATAACTGTTATATATCTAAATTTTGATGGATTACAATTTATCGAAACTAAATTATGTGCAGAATTAAATATTTTTATATTATTTTCATATAAAAAAGTACTTATTGATGTGCCTGCTGATTTAGGAGGGTGCACAAAACTATATTGATCATCTTCAAGATTGTAAGTATTAGAATATATTTTAGAATGTTTAATTTGATACTTGTGAAAATTTTCTGTTAAAAAAAAATGGTCTATCAGTTTACAATAAAATCTTTCTATCTCTTTTAAAATTTTACGCATCTGTACTTTTTTATATCTTAATTTTATTTAATGCATTATTTTTAAATATATTAGCTTCTCTTATATATCTTCTAACCATTTGCGTTGTCTTATGTCCTGTCATAGCCATTATACTACGTTCATCTGCACCAGACTCAGCTGCTACTGTTGCAAATCCAGATCTTAGGCTATGACCTGCAAAATTTTTATTTTCTATTCCTGCTAAATTTAAATATTCTTTCATTAACAAAACTACAGATTGGTCTGTTAATCTTTTATTTGTTAAAGTTGATCCTTTTGAAAATCTTCTAAATATAGGTCCTGATTTGATTTTAGAAATTTCTAACCACTTTTTTAAATTTACTACCGGACAATAAATTTCATTTGTAAAGTAGGGTAGTCCTTTAATCATTCCCTCACCAAATTGATCTGTTTTTGATCTTTTAATAGTTATTTTGACTCCTTCGGGTACAAATTCTAAGTCTTCATGATCAATAGAAATGAGCTCTGTTCGTCTAAAACCACCCCCAAAACCTATTAAGATTATAGACTTATCCCTTTGTCTTTTAATTTCCTCAGTCTTTTGTTCATTTATTACATTAATTATTAATTTTAAATGATTGATTAATATAGGTTTTTTACCTTTTTGAATACTTCCTTTTACCCTTTTTATTCCCATTAAATTTTCAACAATAATTGGATGTTTAGTATCTAAATAATGACCTTTAAGCTTATGAACCATACTTATTGATACTAATCGTCTCCTGAGTGTGCTTATTTTTGAGTTTTTTGATAAGTGGGTAAGATACAATGAAACTATTTTCGGCTCAGTTGGTAATGAATTTAAATTATGTTTGGAACAAAAAGCACCAAAGTCTTTAAAGTCTGATTTATAAGCTCTTAAAGTATTATTAGCTTTAGAGCTTTTGAGGTTATTTAGAGTTGCCTCATGAAGTGATTTTAAATCTGTTGTTAACTCATTCATAATATTACTATTGATAACAATTAATTATCAATAGTAATAATATATCACATTTAAGTTGTCAAGCAAATAAGTTAAATGAAAATTATGCCAAAATATATTCTTTTAGGTTTAAGTGTTCCGATAATAATTTTTCTAACTATGTATTTTTGGTCAAAATTATCTGAAAAGTTCAAAACTAGATTAGTTATCATTGTTTCAGGGGTTATAATTATTGGATTTATTCTTATTTTAACACTTGTATTGACATAGAAATTTTTATCCACACTATTCACAAGCAATTTTAGTTTATGCATGAATCAATTAAAAAGTGATATATACAACCTTTTCTTTATAGTATTATATTTTTAACTTAAGAGGCAACTCTTAACTGGCCAGCCAGGGAAAGGTCGAGAGACTCAAGCCTGGAGGGCAGAAAACCTCATAAAGCAGCGCTAAACATGTGGGGTGGTCGGTTCGGCGGTAGCGACTACAACGACGAGCCATAAAAATTCTGGTCTTTACACTGTAAAAAGTGTGAAGATACAGAATTTTTTTTTATGTCTAAGCTTTCTGGAACAAAATTTCAATTAAAAGTCTGGAAATATCTTAAAACTATCCCCAAAGGTAAGGTTAAAAGCTATAAACAAATTGCAATTGCAATAAAAAGTCCTAAATCGGCTCGAGCAGTAGCTAATGCTTGTGCTAAAAACCCATATCCTCCTGAAATACCATGTCATAGGGTGATTAGATCAGATGGAGGCCTTGGAGGCTACTCTTGTAAAGGTGGAGTTAAAAAAAAGCTTAGATTGCTTAGATCAGAAAAAGTAGCAATTTAGACTTTTTTTAGTGTCTTTTCAGCTTAAAAATAATAATAAAATCAACATTTTTTGATCATTTTATCTATTTTATAAATAAATAGTATAATTCACCCTTCAGTTGTACCATATATGAACCTATACTTAAAATTGACCCCTATATGGACGTTTAAATGGTATATTCAATTAGTGCATTGCTCTAGTATTTTACTATATCAACACTTTAAGACTACCCTATTTTTAGACAATTTTCATAATCTTTATGATATAAAACTCTTAATTTTAAACGATTTTTAATTATTTTTAATAACTAGACTAAAATTTAAAATTTTTTTTAAATAATTATAATTTATAATCAGATTTTAATATATTTTATAATATATAAAAAATTCAACAATTACAATAATTTATATATAATACTTAAAGTAATACTTTATATATTGGTAAACAAATAGTACCTATTATTTAATCTTTTTAAACAAGTTTTCACGTCTAGAGATATAGATACCACTTAATACAATTATGAATAAGCCTAAAAAAGTCCAATTATCAGGAAAATCACTAAAGAAATAATAGCCTATAATGATATTAGTTATAATCTCAAAATAACTAAATGGAGCTAATTTAGAGGCATCAGCATATTTAAGAGATAATATTAAAAATAAATGACCTATGCAGGCAAATACACCAATAGCTGCCATCATTGACCACTGGTTTAGTGTCGGTTTAACCCAAACAAATGGCATTACTGTGGAAATGATAATGGCCCCTACTACACCGGTTAATAATAAAGTTAATAAAGGATTATCTGAGGTACTTAATTTACGAGTTATAATTAAATAAAAGCCGTACAATATTCCAGTTCCTAGAGCAGCTAAGCTTGCTAAATTAATTTCTACAAAACCAGGCCTTATAACTATAAGAGAACCTATAAAACCAATAATTACAGCAGACCATCTTTTAAAACCCACCTTCTCACCTAAAAAAATTGGAGAAAAAGCAGTAACTACTAAAGGAGCAACAAAAGCCAATGTTAATGCTTTTGCTAAAGAAATTACTGAAATTGCATAAAAGAAACAAATATTTGCAGTTAAAAGAATTAAACCTCTTATAAATTGTAGCTTAGGTTTGTTAGTCCAAACAAGGTTTTTTCGAAAAAAGAAAAACATAATTGGTAAAGTAAAAGCTACTGTAAAAAAATATCTGGCCCATGTAATTTGTAATACAGGAAGATTTACACTTAAGTATTTTGCAAATCCATCCATTATAGGAAGCATTACCCAAGCTAGTAAATTAAAAATTATAGCCTTCATTAACTAAAAGAATATAGATTAATTAAAGTATTTTAAAGCAAAGAATACAACGATTGGAATTGTTAAAAAAGACATTAAGGTTGACACAACAATTGTACTTGCAACACTATCAATTATCTTTTTTGGTGAATAAATAGATGCAACTAAGTAATTAAGGACTGCGCTAGGCATAGAACATTGAATAAGTAAAACACCCGCTGCAAAACCATTTAAATTAAAATAATAAATTAATAAAAGCCCAATAATCGGACCAAATATCATTCTAGTAAGAGATGCTACTATAGCTTTGTAAAATGAAAAAACTTTCAACCTGATTAAAGCAATACCTAAAGACATTAAGATTAAGAAAATGGTAGCGAACATTAACCATTCAGTAGTATTTATGATAACGGTAGGTAAAGTTATGTCATTATAAAGTATAAAAGCAGATAATATTATAGCGTAGAAAGGAGGATTTTTTAATATTACATTAAGATTGAACTTTCTATCAGCAAGAAATACACCAATAGTAAAATGGAATAAAATTATAATAGAAGTAATTGAAGCAGAAACACCAAGACCTTCAGTACCATAAGCAAATAGACAAATAGGAATACCCATATTACCTGTATTTGGCAAAATTAAAGGAGGAAGTTCTCTTATAATATCTTTTGTTTTTAAAAAAAAAAGTGTTGGAATACCAACTAATGCAAAAGCAATTATTGCTAATAAATAATACCAAAAATAGTCTTTAAATATATCAAAGGTTATACCTGTTGACGTCACTGCGTAAATAATCATTGAGGGTGTACCTATATTTGCAGCAAAATTGGTAATAAATGTGGTATCTATTTTAGGATTTTTTTTACCTAAAAAATATCCAATTCCAATTACAAAAAAAACCGGAAACAAAACCTCAAAAAGTTTTATATAAATTTCCATTTAATTATAGAGTCTAATTAAAGTTGGAAATTTAAGAATATTATTGTTTTTTTTAAAAATTGATAAACAATTTTTTGCATTTATTTCAGTAGTTTTATGAGTAATTATTATAATTGTAGCTTTATTGTTTTTCTTATCTGGTGTTTGAATTATTCTTTTCACTGAAATCTTATATTTAGCTAAACGATTCGTTATAGAAGATAAAACGCCAGGTTTATCCTTAACTTCAAATCGTAAATATAATGAATTTGTATAATTATTATTATTAAAAGGTTTTACTTTTTTTCTTTTTAAAGTTGGTATACCAAACGGTTTTTTAATATTTCCTCGTAAAATAGACAATAAATCAGATAATAAGGATGAAGAAGTTGGACCGGGACCTGCTCCCTCACCTTGTAAAACATTTTCTCCAACTGGTTTTCCGTGCATTATAACAGCATTCATTACACCATTAACATTACCTATATATGAATCTTTACTTACTAAACATGGATGAACTGTTTCAAATAGTTTATTATTAATCATTTCAGAAATTCCTAATAATTTAATTCTTAAATTGAGCTGATTAGCTATCTTAATGTCTTTTAGATCAATGTTGTCAATTCCTTCCATAATGCATTTATGTTTTGAGATTTTATTATTAAAAGCTAATGCTGATAAAATTCTAACTTTTGCAAAAGCATCAAAACCGTTTAAGTCAAGTTTAGGATTAATTGGTTCTGCGTATCCTAATCGTTGTGCTTTTTCTAAAACTTTATTAAAATTTTCATTAGTATCTTCCATTTCAGTAAGAATATAATTAGTCGTACCATTTAGTATTCCATAAACTTTATTAATTTGATTAGTCGCTAGGCCTTCTTTAATTGTTCTAAGAATAGGTATGCCTCCTGCTACAGATGCTTCAAACTCTAAATTAACTTTATTTTTTTCAGCTAATCCTGAGAGATAATCACCATGTTTTGCTATTAAAGCTTTATTTGGAGTTATTACATGTATTCGATTTTTTAAAGCTGTTTCAACAATTTTTTTAGAGATGCCATCAGACATACCTATTATTTCAAATAATATATCAATTTTTTTTTCTTTAAAGATTTTTAGTGGATTTGAATAAAATATTCTTTTATTAATTCTAAAACGTCTTTTTTTATTTTTATTTTTTGCTGAAATAGCTACTATTCTAATTTTTTTTCCAGTTTTTAACTCAATTTCATCTTTTTTTCTATTTAGTTCATTTAACAAATAAATGCCAATTTGACCTAAACCTACAACAGCAATATTTATTATATTATTCATTTATATTTGGATAAGGAGTTTTTTTGATATATTCAATCAAACTTCTTTTAAATTCATCAAAACTTAAATCATTATTGAAACTTTGTAATATATCATTTGAATTAGTTGTTGTAGAATTGTAATTGCTACAAGAACTTAAAATAAGCAAAACTATTATCCTTTTAATCATAAACCTTTATCAACGGGAAAATTAAATTTAATATTCATATTTTGTATTGCTTGACCTGCACCACCTTTAATCAAATTATCAATCGCCGATAATATTATAACTTTATTTTTATACTTAGTTTCACAAATAGATATATGACAATTATTTGTATTAATCACATCATTTGTGCTTATTAATGAGTTATTTTTTAAAATTTTTATAAATTTATTTTTAAAATATCCTTTTTTTAAAGTATTTTCTAATTTTTTTGGAGAAATACCTGGCTTAAGGTCAATATAAATTGTACTTAATATTCCTCTAAACATAGGTGATAAATGTGGAGTAAAAGTAAATATAATTTTTTTTTTAGTATATTTATTTATTTCTTGTTGAATTTCTGAATTGTGTCTATGAAAACCCACACCATAAGCACTTAAAGAATTATAAAGATTTTTATTTTTATATTTTTTATGTACTCCTCTTCCAGCGCCAGAAAAACCTGATTTTGAGTCAATAATTATATTATTTTTTTTAATCAAGTTTTTTTTAATCAAAGGTATAAGAGGTAATAATATAGATGTTGGATAACAACCAGGACAACTTATAATGTTATAGTCTTTAATCTTATCACCATTAATTTCAGGTAAAGAATAAATAGATTTTTTTATATTCTTAATTGATTTGTGTTTTTTTTTATACCATTTTAGATAATCAGAAGAATTATCTAATCTAAAATCAGCAGCTAAATCTATTAAAGTATTTTTTTCCGATAAATTATTTGATATATTTTGAGCTTGTCCATTGGGCAATGCTGTAAATATTATATCTACATTCTCTAAATAAGATCTTTTGAATTTAGAAATTCTAGGTAGTTTTATTTTATTTAATGATTTATCATAAAAAGAAATTTTTTTTCCGACAGACGAATTTCCACAAAGATATTTAATATTAACACCTTTATGTTTCACTAGTAATTTTACTAGTTGTATTCCTATGTAACCATTAGATCCGGCAATTAAAACATTAAGCTTGGACATTTTTTATTATAACAGTTTATAACTAAAAAAAAATTATCTTTTTGAAAATTGAAAGCTTCGTCTTGCTTTTTTTCGACCAGGTTTTTTTCTTTCAACTGATCTTGAGTCTCTGGTATTAAGTTTTTCAGTTTTTAATGTAGATTTTAATTCAGGGTCAAATTGAATTAAAGCTTTTGAAATTCCATGAACCATAGCTCCAGCCTGACCTGTATGGCCACCACCAGATACTTTACATCTAACGTCATAATTTGTTGATTGATTAATTACTTCAAATGGTCTCGTAATTAGCATTTTATGAGTACTATTAGTAAAATATTCATCCATAAGTTTTCCATTCACATAAATTTTTCCAGAACCTTTCTTAACCCAAATTTTTGCAATAGATTTTTTTCTTCTGCCTGTAGCGTATTTACTATCTTTAAAATCTAATTTAATTTTTGATTTCTTTTCAGCTATTTTGTTTGTGGCTTCCATATCAATTTCTTATTAAATTTTTACTATTTAATTTACCTAAATCTAATGGTTTAGGATTTTGAGCTGTATGTGGATGATTTTCACCCGTATAAATTTTAACTTTAGTTAATTGTTTTTTACCAAGTACTCCTCCGGGTAACATTCTCTTAATTGCTAACTTTAAAAATTCATCAGGTTTATCTTTTTTAAGAAATTTTTCTGGAGTCATTTCTTTTATTCCGCCAGGATATCCAGTATGTCTGTAATATTTTTTATCAGTATATTTTTTACCAGTAAACTTTATATGTTCGGCATTCTTAACAATGACAAAATCACCATCATCCATATGAGGTGTATAAGTGGTTTTATTTTTTCCTCTTATAATCAATGCAATAATAGATGCTAACCTTCCAACAACTGCATTTTTAGCATCAATCTCATACCAAGATGATGTAATTTGGTCTTTTTTTAAGAATTTAGCCATAGTGCGTGGATTAATACTATAAATGCTTATATTGTCAATTTATTATATTTTGACTATAAATGTTAGTTCTTTCAATAAATTAATAATTTTAGGGAGTTTTATATGAGTGATAAAAAGAAAACTACAAATCCAAATACTTACAAATTTGATACTTTAAGTTTACATGCTGGTTATCAACCACATAAAAATGCTGGGTCAAGACAAGTTCCAATTTACCAAACAACATCATATTTATTTGATGATGTTGATCATGCTGCAGCCCTATTTAATTTAGAAAGAGGCGGACATATCTATAGTAGAATTTCAAATCCTACAGTTGGTGTCTTAGAAGAAAGAGTAGCTTCTCTTGAAGGTGGTACTGCTGCTCTAGCTACATCTTCAGGTATGAGTGCAATATTTTTAACTGTAATGACTTTATGTGAAGCTGGTGATCATTTAGTTGTTTCATCTCAATTATACGGAGGTACTGTAAATTTATTTAGACTTACTTTACCGAAATTTGGTATTAAATGTACATTTGTTAAACCTAGAGATACAGAAGGTTTTAAAAAAGCAATTCAAAAAAATACTAAAGGTATTTTTGGTGAACTAGTTGGTAATCCTGGAAATGAAATTATGAATATGCCTGAAATTGCCAAAATTGCTCATGATGCAGGAATACCTTTAATGGTTGATGCAACTTATCAAACTCCTTATCTATGTAAACCATTCGAACATGGTGCTGATATTGTAATACATTCATTAACTAAATGGATGGCTGGTCACGGCTCATCTATGGCAGGTATTTTAGTTGAAGGTGGAAAATTCGATTGGATGCAAAACGATAAATTTCCTACAATGACAAAACCATATGAAGGTTATCATGGTTTATCTTTTGCAGAAGAATTTGGACCGACTGCATTTACTATGAAAGCTAGAGCTGAAGGTATGAGAGATTTTGGTCCTTGTTTAAGTCCTCAAAATGCATGGAATGTACTACAAGGTATAGAGACTCTATCTGTGAGAATGAAAAAACATTGCTCAAATGCTGAAGAAATGGTTAAATATCTATTAGATCATAAAAGTGTTGCTTGGGTTTCACATCCTAGTGTTCCAGATCATCCTGATCATGAATTGGCAAAAAAGCTTTTACCTAATGGACGAGGATCAATGATAGCATTTGGGATTAAAGGAGGGAAAGATGCAGGTGTTGCTTTTATAAATAATGTTAAACTAGCTTCTCATCTTGCTAATGTAGGAGATACAAGAACTTTAGTTATTCATCCAGCTTCTGGAACTCATTCACAAATGGATGAAGCTACTTTAAAATTTGCAGGTTTATCACATGACATGATAAGATTGTCTGTTGGTATTGAAGATATAAATGATATTAAAAATGATTTTGAAATTGGTTTTAGAGCAGCTATAAAACCAAGACTTGTTTCAAATCAATGAAGTTTAAAGTAAATAATGAAGAAGTATATGCCTCAACAGGTGGTAGACCTTTTGATAAAAATAAACCTTTAATTATTTTTGTACACGGTAGTGGATTAACCCATATGACTTGGGTTCTTCAAACTAGGTATTTTGCATTTCATGGTTATAGTGTATTAGCTCTAGATATGCCAGGCCACGGGTTATCAGGTGGTAAGAGTTTAAAATCAATTGAAGATATGGCTGATTGGATAAAAGCTGTTATCGATGCTGTTGATTATAAAGAAGCTTCTCTAGTTGGACATTCTCAGGGCTGTTTAGTAACGATAGAGTGTACATCTAGATACCCCGATAAGATCAAAACATTAAGTTTAATGGGAGGTGCTGGAGCCATTCCTATGAATCCTGAATTACTATCATTAGCAGAAAATAATGATCCAAAAGCTGTTGATTTAATGATGGATTGGGCTCACGGACCTGCAGGTCATTTTGGTGGTCACCCCGTTCCAGGATTATATCATATAAATACTGGTGGTATGTTAGCTAAGTCAAGAACAATTAAAGATACACTTGGTGTCGATTTTCGTGCATGTGATAATTATAAAAATGGTTTTGAAGCAGCAAAAAAAATAAAAATCCCTACATTGTCAATACTCGCTACAGACGATAAAATGTGTCCTGTTAAAGAAGGTAAAAAATTGGCTGATTTAATTGAAGGAAGTAAAGTTGATATTATTGATAACTGTGGTCATATGATGTTATTAGAAGAAGCTGATAGAGTTTTAAAAGTATTAAAGAAATTTATAACTACAAATTACCCTTCTAAGTTTAAATAAAAATTTTTTTTATTGACAATTATTAGTATTTATTAAATACTAATATTGCGCTGGTTTAATGTCAAATTGCAGAGCGTAAAATAAAAACTGCTAAAGCGAATTACATTAAGTACCACCGCTTTAGCTGGTGGTTTTTTGCTTCAATTTTACTAAATCAACAAAGGTATTTGAACTATATTGTGCACCTTACATGAAGTTAAAGCACTAAAAAGGAGATTAAATGAGTACAAAAAAAAATAATCCTGAAACAATAGCATTGCATGGTGGAGATTATAGAAGTGATCCCACTACTACTTCTGTAGCAGTGCCTTTATACAGAACTACTTCTTATCAATTCAATAACACAGATCATGCGGCAAATTTATTTGCACTTAAAGAATTTGGTAATATCTATACAAGGATCATGAATCCTACTAATGATGTACTAGAAAAAAGAGTTGCTGCATTAGAAGGAGGCCTGGCTTCAGTAACTGTTGGTTCTGGGCAAGCTGCATCAACATTTGCTATAATGAATGTATGTCAATCAGGCGATAACTTTATAAGTTCAACAGATTTATATGGTGGAACAGTTAACTTATTTACTCATACACTAAAAAAACTTGGTATAGAGTGTAGGTATGCTGATCCAGCGGATCCAAAAAATTTTGAAAAACTTATAGATGAAAAAACGAGATGTTTTTATGCTGAAACATTACCCAACCCTTATCTTAGAGTTTTTCCAATAAAAGAAGTTTCAGATATCGGTAGGAAACATAATATACCACTAATTATGGACAATACTGCAGCACCAGTTATATGTAAACCAATAGAACATGGAGCTGCTGTAGTAGTTCACTCTTTAACAAAATTCATTGGAGGCCATGGTACGGTAATAGGTGGATGTTTGGTCGATGGAGGAAATTTTGACTGGACTGCTGATCCAAAAAGACAACCTCTTTTTAATGAACCCGATATGAGTTATGGAGGAGCTAAATGGGGAGAAGTTGTTCCTCAATTGACTGGAGCGAATGTATCTTTTGCAGTTAGAGCCAGAGTAGTTCTGTTAAGAGATTTAGGAGCTCCTTTAGCACCAGATAATGCATGGGGTATTATTCAAGGTTTAGAAACAGCTCCATTAAGAATGAAACAACACTGCTCTAACGCAGATAAAGTGGTAGATTTTTTAAAAAAACATAAAAATGTTGCAAGAGTAATCTATCCTACACTTCATAAAGGTGAGATAGCAGCAAGATCAAAAAAGTACTTGAAAGGTGGTAACGGTGCCTTGGTGGGTATTGAGTTGAAAGGTGGTGTTGAAGCTGGTAAAAAATTTATTGAAGCTCTAAAAATGTTTTATCATGTTGCAAACATCGGAGATGCAAGAAGTTTAGCTATTCATCCAGCAACTACAACTCATAGTCAGCTAACAGAGGAAGAACTTTTAGCAGCTGGTGTTACACCTGGATATGTTAGATTATCAATTGGAATAGAACATCCAGATGATATTATAGCAGATTTAGATCAAGCATTAACTGAGTCTTCAAAAACTAAGTTAAAAGCAGTTAGTTAGAATTTAAGTATAAAAAATATACTGAGGAACTAACTAAAAAAATTGAACTTATTTGGTGCATAGAAGCTAAAATTATCTGTGCACCATAAAGTAAAGTTATTATACCTAGTAAAATTTGAATAATTAAAATAACTCCAACGATATTTATAGTGAGATATAAATTAGTAAGTTTTTTTTTGTAAACCTTTATAAAAATAATTAAATAAAAAAATAATATTAAATAAGCTAAATTTCTATGAATAAATTGTACTAAAGATGGGTCACTAAAAGCTGAGAGTTTAAGAATATTATAAATTTCATTATCATCTGGAAAATATGAACTGCCCATTAATGGCCAAGAATTATAAATCTGTCCTGCGTCCATACCAGAAACAAAAGCACCTATAATAATTTGTGAATATATTAAAAATAAAAAAAATAACGGATATATGTATGTAATTTTATTACCAAAATTTTTTTTAATTCTTAAACCGAGATAATTCCATAAAATTAAAGTTATAATCAAAAAGGCAATTATTAAATGAACAGATAACCGGAAATGACTTACATCAACTCTATTAACTAGACCGCTACTAACCATGTACCAACCGATAAAACCTTGAAAACATATTAAAAGGAAAATTAAATATAAATTAATCAATTTATTAAATCCTTCTTTATAAGTAAAAAACAATAAAGGTATTAAAAATGAAATTCCTATAATTCTACCTAAAAATCTATGCGCCCATTCCCACCAGAAAATTACTTTAAATTCTTGTAAAGACATATAATAATTTTGCTCCTTAAATTCAGGAATTTCTTTATATAAATCAAAATAATTATTCCAATCTGATGAATTTAAAGGTGGAAGAAAACCTGAAAAAAGTTGCCACTCAGTTATTGATAAGCCAGAATCTGTTAATCGAGTTAAACCGCCAACAATAATCATAATTGAGATAATTAAAAACATTAAGCATAACCAGGTAGATATATGATTTTTTGTTTTGTTATTTTCGATGTACATATTAAAATAAGTATAATAATTATAACTAAATCCAATATAATAAATGTCGCCACATAATAAAATAAAACTTAATAAATTAAGGAAAAAATTAGATAAGATTGATAATCAATTATTAAAAATAATTAAGATAAGATCTCAAGTCGTAAAAAAAGTTTTAGATTTAAAAACTAGTAAATCCGAAATAATAGATAAACCAAGAATTAATAAAATATTAAATAAGATTAAAAAAGACTCTATTAAAAAAAAAATTGATCCAAAAATTACTAATAGAATATGGAAAAATATGATTTGGTCATTTATAGATTATGAAAAAAGGAATTTTAGAAAAAAATAAATTATTTGCTGTGAGGTGGTAATTTCTTCTCAACAAATAATTCGTGCTTTCTTGTAGAGGGATTGTACTTTTTTGCTGACAATTTAACTTTAGCTTTTTCACCACCTGCAGGTTTTTTAACATAATAAAAAAAAGGACTATCAGGTTTTGACTCAGGAACTAATCTAACTTTAACATGTGTTTTTTTTGCCATTTTATTTTAAACTTTTAATTTGTTTTATTAAATTTGAAATATTTTTAACTTTATTTTTAATATTATAACCAGCATTTATAGAATTATTTGAAAATTCGTCAAGTTTTAAAGATTTGTCTGAATTAAGAACTTTTTGAGCTCCATAAATTGTCATGCCTTGATCTTTAAGTAGATATTTAACTTTTTTCAAAATTTCTATTGTATTATCATTATAATATCTTCTATTACCATTTAGTATATTTGGTTTAATTTGCTTAAATTTTTTTTCCCAGAATCGAATTGTATGTGTATTTAATGTACCTTTTTTTTTATTTGTAAGATTAAGAATTTTAGCAACCTCTCCTATAGATTTATAGGCTTTATTACTTTTATGAATCATTATTTGAATTTACTAAATCTTTAAATTCTTTAGAAGCTTTAAATAAAACAACATTTCTATCTGTAATAGTCTTAATTTCTTTTGTTTTTGGATTTCTGCCAATTCTACTTTTTTTAGAACGTATTGAAAAAGTACCAAATTTAGATAATTTTAATTTTTTTTCATCTTTTAAACTTTCTATTATTGTATTCAAAAGATCCTCTATTAGGTTTTCAGAAATATTTTTAGAAAAACCTATTTGCATATAAATTGAATTTATTAAATCTTTTTTGGTTAAATTTAATCTAATCATTAATTAATATTTTTTGTAATTTTATCTATCAAATTACCACTAATAATTCTAGTACAAACGCTTAATGAATTTGAAAATCCAATATAGTCAGTGCCTCCATGGCTTTTAATAACTGGTGAATCTAAACCAATAAATATAGCACCATTATATAATCTTGGATCTAATCGTTCTTTAAATTTTTTTAAATTAGAAATATTTAAAATTGTTGAAATTTTACCCATCAAACTTCCTGTCATTGATTTTTTAAGTTCGCTAGTAATAAAATTTGCAGTTCCTTCAGCTGTTTTAAGAGCAACATTACCTGTAAAACCATCAGCCACTATAACATTTACATCACCATTCATTAATTGATTGCCTTCTATATAACCTTTAAATTCAAAATCATTGTTATTTCTTAAATTTAATTTTTGATAAGTTTCTTTAATAACTTCATTACCTTTAAATTCTTCAGAACCGATATTTAGTAAAGCAACTTTCGCATTTTCTTCTGGAAATAATGATTTTAATAATGAAGATCCCATTATAGAAAAATCAATTAAATTTTTTGGACTGCATTCAATATTGGCTCCTAGATCTAATACAACACTCATTCCTTTTTTATTTGGCCATAATGCTGATAAAGCTGGTTTGTCAATATTTTCAATCATTTTCAGATTTAATTTAGAAATAACTAATAAAGCACCAGTATTTCCTGCTGAGATTACAATATCAGATTTTTTTTCTTTAACATTTTGAATAGCTAGCCACATACTTGTATTTTTTCCCCTTTTAGCAGCTTCTAAAGGGCTATCACTACCTTTAACAGTATCAGTAGTATGTATTATTTCATAAGAAGATTTAGGAAAATCTTTTTTAATATGACTGATAATCTTATCTTTATTGCCAAATATTTGGTAAAAAGAATTTTTATTTTTTTTAAAATGATGATCAATTCCATCTATAATTTTTTTTGGTGATCCATCTCCACCCATTGCATCAACTGCAATTTTTATAATTTTATTCATTTAAAATAAGATTTTATTCCTTAGGGTCTAAAACTTGTCTACCCTTATACATTCCAGTTTTCATATCAAGATGATGTGAAAGTCTATACTCGCCAGATTTTTTATCTTCAATAATATTTTTTGATGAGAACTTCATATTTTGAGATCTTCTCATTCCTGTTCTTGACGGAGATTGTTTGCGTTTTGGTACAGCCATAATAAAATTATAGTTTAATTACACCTTTTATAAATGAATTTAAAGTATTATTTAACAAATATAACCTATATTTTTCAAAATATTTTACTAAAAAATCAGCATTAGTAGCATTGTCTAAAAATTTCATCAATACAGATTCTTTAAATTTTGGTTCAAGTTTATCCCAATCATGAATCTCATTAATCATTGCATAAAATAAATTTAAATAATCTTTCATTTTCTTATTTATTGATTGATCACCATATCCAATTTCTCTAATACTTAATTCTATTTGTCTAAAGATATAATCATAAATCTCTTGCATTAGTACTCTATTATCATTGTTTTTATAAACTTTTAGAAAAAAGGCAAAATGTAGTAAAAAAAAAATTAATCGATCTGAAAATGTATCTTGTGATTTAAAGTCTTTGTATAATTCTTTATTTCTAGTTAATATGATTAAATTATTGTAAATATTAATATATTTTGTAGACATGAAATTTTTAAATTTATTTTTTATTCTTATACTTATAACTAATTGTTCATTAAATAAAGTTGTAAAACATCACGGAGTACACAATTTAAAAAAAAAAAACGAAAAATTAAATATTTTAAACACAAATAGAAATGACGTAATAAAAAAACTTGGATTACCCTCAACTAAAAGTACTTTTGACACTGAAGTTTGGATTTATATGGAACGAAAGACATCTTCAAGTCAAATTAGAAATCTAGGAAAACAAGAGTTATTACTTAATGATGTGTTGATATTAGAATTTGATACAAAGGGTATGTTGGTTAAGAAAGAGTATTTAACAAAAGAAAATATGAATAATATAAAAGTTTCATCTAATAAAACTCAAATTATTAATAAAAAAGATTCTTTTGTTGATAGTTTTCTGACAAGTTTAAGACAAAAAATTAATGATCCTCTTGGAATCAAAAAAGCAAAATAAACAAATTTAATTAATAAGATTAGCCTGCAATAACTGC
The DNA here is from genome assembly GCA_902579985.1 of uncultured Pelagibacteraceae bacterium. Lineage (GTDB taxonomy): Bacteria > Pseudomonadota > Alphaproteobacteria > Pelagibacterales > Pelagibacteraceae > Pelagibacter. The sequence continues at coordinate 32,108 of CACHIV010000003.1, forward strand.
CAAAAGTAATAATGCTACAATATTTGTAATTTTAATCATTGGATTAACTGCTGGACCAGCCGTATCTTTGTATGGATCTCCAACGGTATCACCAGTTACTGCTGCCTTATGAGCTTCGGAACCCTTGCCACCATGATTACCATCTTCAATATATTTTTTAGCATTATCCCATGCACCACCACCTGCTGTCATTGATACTGCAACAAATAATCCTGTTATAATTACACCAAGTAACATAGCTCCAACTGATGCTAAAGCAGCTACTTGCCCACCAATTGAAAATATTACAAAATATAAAACAATTGGAGATAAAACAGGCAATAAGGATGGTATAATCATTTCTCTAATTGCAGCTACAGTTAATAAATCTACTAATTTTGCATAATCTGGTTTTTGTTTTCTTTTCATAATTCCAGGAAATTTTTTGAACTGTCTTCTAACTTCAACTACGACAGCTCCTCCGGCTCTTCCTACTGCTTGCATTCCCATAGATCCAAATAAATATGGTAGCATTCCACCAATCAATAATCCAACAACTACATAAGGATTTGATAAATCAAAAGTCACAACTATTCCTTCTAACTTTGATCCTGTTACTTTAGAAAAATGTTTTATATCTTCGGTGTAAGCAGCAAACAAAACTAAAGCACCTAAACCAGCAGATCCTATTGCATATCCTTTTGTAACTGCTTTAGTTGTATTTCCCACAGCGTCTAATGCATCAGTAGTTTTTCTAACATTATTAGGTAATTTTGACATTTCTGCAATACCTCCAGCATTATCTGTAACTGGTCCATATGCATCAAGAGCTACAACCATTCCAGCTAAAGCAAGCATAGTTGTAACTGCTATAGCAATACCATACAATCCTGCAATTGAATTTGTTACTAGTATACCAGTAACAATAATAAGTGCGGGTATTGCTGTTGCTTCCATTGAAACAGCTAAACCTTGAATGACATTAGTGCCATGTCCAGTAGTTGAAGATGACGCAACACTTTTAACAGGTCTATAGTTAGTTCCAGTATAATATTCTGTAACCCAAATTAATAAGCCAGTTATTACTAAGCCTACTATTCCACAGAAATATAAATTCATTCCATTAAATTCTTTATCACCAACCAAATATTCTGAAGTAAATCCTATTACATAATCTGTAACTGGATATAAAATTGCTAATGAAGAAATAGCAGTTACTACGAAACCTTTATATAAAGCATTCATTACATTTTTGCTTTTTCCAAGTTTAACAAAAAAAGTTCCTAGTATGGATGTTAAAATACAAGCTGCACCAATAGTTAAAGGATAAATCATCATGTTCATATCACCTTGAAAAAATATTGAAGATAGAACCATTGTAGCTACTATTGTAACTGCATAAGTTTCGAATAAATCTGCAGCCATACCCGCACAATCACCCACGTTATCACCAACATTATCCGCAATAACTGCAGGGTTTCTAGGATCATCTTCAGGAATTCCTGCTTCAACTTTTCCAACTAAATCAGCTCCAACATCAGCTCCTTTAGTAAAAATTCCACCTCCAAGTCTTGCAAAGATTGAAATTAGTGAAGCTCCAAAACCTAAAGCAACTAAGGCATTAACTATTTCTCTTTCTTCTACGCCAAATTTCAATAAAAAATAATAATAAACTGCAATCGCCAAAAGAGCTAGTCCTGCAACAAGCATGCCTGTAACTGCACCAGATTTAAAAGCTACTGATAAACCACTTGATAAACCTTTTCTTGATGCTTCAGCTGTTCTAACATTTGCTTCAACTGAAACTAACATACCAACATAACCAGCAATACCCGATAAAGTTGCACCGATCAAATAACCTAGACCAACTAATGGACTAAATACAAAAGTAATAATTACTAAAACAACAACTCCCACTATTGCAATTGTTTTATATTGTCTTGCTAAGTAAGCTTTTGCTCCGATTTGAATAGCAGAAGCTATTTCTTGCATTTTTGCATTACCTGAACTTGAGTTTAGAATATTTTTTCCAGTCAAATATCCATATACGATTGACAAAAATCCTGCCGCAATTGTGTAAAGTAAAATTATTTCTGCTGAAATGTCCATAATGCCTTTTTATTTGTTTTTTTGTTTGGTTGTTTAAATTTTAATGTATTAAAGTCCGGACAATACAAAAAAAGGAATAAAAGGCAATATTTAACTTAATAAAATTCATGTAAATAACCTTTATTTTTAAGCGTAATTTCTAGGTTTTTATTGTTAACTATTGAAGGTTTTTTATTAATACTTTGAATCTTTCCAATATTGGTAATCTTAATTCTATATTTTGAAGCAATATTTTTAATGATTCTTCTTTTATTTTTAGATGCAGTGAACAAAATTTGATAATCATCTCCATGTGAAATAAAATTAATCTTTTTTAATTTTTTTATTTTTATTATTTTTTTAAGATTATTAGATATTGGAATATATTCTAAGTTGAGTTTATATGAAAGTTTTTGATTATTAATCATTTTTTCTAAATCGGTTACTAATCCATCTGAAATATCAATAGAAGTATTGGCAAAATTTTTTAATTTATCAACTAATTTGATTTGAATATCAGGCTTATAATATTGATTTATAAAATAACTTTTTAGAGAATTATTGAAATTAATCTTATTTTTTAAAATTAATAATCCCATATAACTATCACCTAGATTTCCTGAAACATAAATATCATCATTAATTTTAGCTTTATTTCGATAAATAATATTATTTGAAATACCAATTGAAGTAATAGAAAAACTTAATTTATTTGAAAAAATTGTATCACCACCACTTAAATAAATCTTATATTTATTTTGTTCTTCTTTTAAAGATTTTTTAATTTTTAATAAATTTGATTTAGAAAAACTTTTTTTATTACCTGATGCAGAAATAAAATAATATTTTGGTTTAACACCTTTGGCAATGAGATCTGAAATTGATGCTCTTAATATTTTTTTAAAAACTAAATAAGGTTTTTTAAAATTTATAAAATGATTACCTTCTAAGTAAGTATCTACAGAGACTACAAATTTATTTTTTTTATCAAAAAAAACATCGTCATTTAAATATAAAGAGTTTGAGTTTTTTTTTGAAAGTTTTTGAAAATAATTCTTAATTAATTCAAATTCATTCATTAGGTGTTCTTATTTTTTTTGATATTTTGTCTAAAATAGCATTCAAAAATTTAGTTTGCCCATCTTCTAAAAAAAAATTCGATGCATCAAGATATTCTTTAATGATTATTTTAGACGAAATTTTTGGCTTATATAAAAATTCGAATATAGCTGACTTAATAATAATTTGAAAAACCTTATCTAAATTATTTAATTTTAAATCTTTATCTAAATGATTTTTAACTTCTTCTGTTATGATTTCATCTCTTTCAATAGTACCAAAGACAACATCTTTAATAAATTTTTTAAATCTATGTTTTTTGAAAATCAAATCTGTATCATTATTAAAAAAACTACCATACAACTTTTGTATAATTATAACTCTTGGATTCTGATTTGGATTATATTGAGTTTTCATTATTATTTTAAGAGTACTGATATTGTAGCTTTTGCTGCTTCTATTCCTTTTGACTTAGATCTAACTTTTGCTTGCTTCATATTTAAACATGTAATTATACCATTACCAATAGGCTTTTTATTTTCTATTGAAAGTTTCATTATTGCATCTGTGGTTGCAGATGAAATAAAATCAAAATGAGGAGTTTCTCCTTTAATTACACAACCTAATGAGATAAAACCATCGTATTTTTTTATATTCCTTGATATAACAACTGGTATTTCAAAAACACCTGGTACTTTAATTATTTTATATCTTGCTTTTTTATCTAAATAATTAATACAAGATTTAAGCATTTGGTTTGAAATCTCTCTATAGTAGTTAGCTATTATAATTAATATTTTTGGTTTCATTTTATAATTTCTTGTTTTGTTATTTTAATTCCATATCCATCTAAACCAACAACTTGTTTTCTAGATCTTGTTACTAATATCATATTTTTTATCTTTAAAGATTTTATTATTTGGGCACCTATACCATAATTTTTTATTAATTTATCTTTTCCTTTTTTATAAAAATCTCTACTTTTATAGTCACGTAAAGTTTGAGTCACAGATTTTAAATTAGTATCTCTTATAAATATTAAAACACAATTATTATATCTTTTAAAATATTTTAAAGTTTTGCTAAATGAATTTGGTAATTTTTCATTTAAAAGATAATTTTGAACAACATTTGATGAAATCACTCTAACTCGTGGCAATATTCCTTTTTTGATATTTCCCTTTATAAGAGCAAAATGTTCAGAGCCATCTAATAAATTTTCATATACTCTTATTAAATATTTTTTATCTTGTACTATTATATTTGTTTTTTTTTTAAGTTTAATAAGTTTTTCTTTTTTTAATCTATAAGAAATAAGATCATCGATTCTTCCAATCTTTAATTTATGTTTTTTGGCAAAATTGAATAACTTTTCACCTTTTGCCATTGTGCCATCTTCATTCATAATTTCACAGATTACAGCAGACTCATTTTTTTTTGCTAATTTAGAGATATCTACTGAAGCTTCTGTATGACCAGCTCTTACAAGAACGCCTCCCTCTCTAGAAATGATAGGAAAAATATGCCCCGGTGACACAATTTCTTTTTTTTTTACATTTTTTTTAGTTGCAACTCTAATTGTTTTTGCCCTATCTTGCGCAGATATACCTGTTGTTATCCCTTTCTTGGCTTCAATCGAAACAGTAAAAGCTGTTTGGTTTCTAGATTGATTAACTGGAGCCATATAGGATAAATCTAATTTTTTTGCCTGAACACTATTAAGTGTTAAGCAAATTAAGCCTCTTCCATATTTTGCCATGAAATTTATTTTTTCAGAATTTACATCAGATGAGCAAAAAACTAAATCACCTTCATTTTCTCTATTCTCATCATCAACTAAAATATACATGCCTCCTTTTTTGGCAACATTTATAATTTTTTCTATTGGATAATAATTATTTTTTTTCATTAAAATAATTTTTAACGTATTTAGATAGTATATCTATCTCTATATTTACTAAGCTATTTTTTTTCAACAAAGATAAGTTTGTCATTCTAAATGTATGTGGAATAACCCATATTTGAAAACCTTTTTTTGTGACTTTTGATATTGTTAAGGAGATTCCATTAACGCAAATAGAAGCCTTTTCTATTAAATTGACTCTTTCTTTTTTATCAATTTCAAAATCAAATAAATAGGATTTATCAATATTTTTTATATTTAAGATTTTCCCTGAAGTATCAATATGACCCTGACAGATATGACCCGAAATTTTTTGACCATATTTTAAAGGTAATTCGAGATTAATTTTATCATTCAATTTTAAAAATTTAAATTTGGATCTTAGAATTGTTTCGTTTGAAAGATAGAATTCCATAATTTTATTTTGAATACTAATAAGTGTTAAACATACGCCATCACAGGAAATTGAAATACCAATATCTTTATTAGTTAATCTTAATTTTGATTTAATAAAAATATTTTTTCCTTTAGATCTTTTTTGAATCTTTTTAATTATGCCTTGATTATATATTATTCCATTAAACATTTTTATTTCTTAAATATTGTTATTTTATCATTACCAAAGTTTAAATTAATTTTGGACTTTTTTTTATAGTTATTTATCAATGATTTAAAAAAATTAAATTCTTTATATTCTGTTAATTTAGGTAATTTTTTTGGGCTTTTAAATAAATAAAATTGATTAAATAATCTATTTTGTAAAATATTTTTAGATAAATTATTTCCACCTTCAACTAACAAATTTCTACAACCTAAATTGTAAAGTTTTTTTAATACTAATTTAAAATCAAAATATTTGTTTTTATTTAATTTAAGTTTTATTAAGAAAAACCCTTTTTTTTTAAAAAGTAAAACTTTAGATTTTTCGGCTTTATTATAAAAAATAATTGTATCTTTATTTTTAGCTGTTTTAAAAATATATGAATTAATTTTCATTTTTAAACTTTTATCTATAATAATCCTTCTAGGTGATTTATCTAACCCGATGATCCTACAATTTAATTTTGGATTATCATTATTTAAAGTTTTATAAGATATTAATATTGAGTCATTTTTATACCTCAATAAATGTGTTAATTTATCCGAATACTTATCAGTAATTTTTTTATTATTTTTACTATAAATTAAATTATTTTTTGAAACAGCAATTTTGCCCGTTACATAAGGTAATTTTTTTTTCTTATTATAAAAATATGGTTTATAAAATTCTTTTATCTCTTTTTTAATAAGTCCCTTTTTAACAATTATATTATTTGATTTTAATATATTAAAGCTTTTACCTTTTACTTTTGAGTCAATATCATCAATTGAATAAATAACCTCTCTAATTTTACTTTTAATAATAGCTTTAGTACATGGAGGTGTATGTCCATAATGATTACATGGTTCTAATGTTATATACATTTTGGAATCCTTTAAATCTTCATGGGAGTTTCTTATTGCATTATATTCGGAGTGCGGTCTACCATTATAACTAGTTTGACCAATTGAAATGATTCTATCTTTTTTTACTATTATAGAGCCTACTGATGGATTTGTTCCTGTTAAACCGTGCCGTGCACTTGCAAGATCTAATGCAAGCTTCATATATTGAGAGTCTTTTTTTGAAAATTTATCTTTTTTTGTGGACATCTAATTTGTCGACAAATTGTACAAAATCTTTTTCTTCTCTAAAATTCCTATAAACTGATGCGAATCTAACATATGCTACAGGATCAAGATCTTTCAAACCTTCCATAACCATAGTTCCAATTGTATTTGTAGAAATTTCACTTTGTCCAAGTTCTTCTAAAGCTCTTGATATTTTACTAATAAATTTTTCTGCTGTTTCTGTATCTATTGGTCTTTTTTTTAGAGCGATATATACAGATTTTGATAATTTATCTCTATCAAAAGAAGATTTTCTTCCATTTTTTTTAACCACCATTATTTCTCTGAATTGTACTCTTTCAAAAGTAGTAAATCTTGCTCCACATGTGCATAATCTTCTTCTACGAATAGCTGTACCATCTTCTGTTGGTCTAGAGTCGACAACAGAGGTCTCACCTTTTTTACATATTGAACAAATCATTTATTTCAAATTTTTATATATTGGAAAAGAAGAAGTTAATTTAATAACTTCATTTTTAACTTCATTTTCAATTTTACTATTATCATTAGGATTTTCAGACAATCCTTTTATAACTTTAGTTATTAGTTCTCCAACTTTTTGAAATTCTTTTAAACCAAATCCTCTAGTAGTTGCTGCTTGTGTTCCAAGTCTTATACCTGAAGTAATCATAGGTTTTTCTGTATCAAATGGTATGCCATTTTTATTACAAGTTATATTTGCATTTGAAAGGCTTTCTGATGCAAGATTACCTTTTACATTATATGGTCTTAAGTCTACTAACATCAAATGAGTATCAGTACCACCAGAATAGATTTTAAATCCATTGTTTTTAAGTGTTTCAGATAAAATTTTAGCATTCGCGATAACAGATTTTATATAATCTTTAAACTCAGGTCTTAAAGCTTCTAAAAAACCCGCAGCTTTTGCAGCAATTACATGCATTAATGGTCCACCTTGATAGCCTGGAAAAACAGCTGTATTAAATTTTTTTGCCAAGTCTTCATAATTTGTTAAAATGATTCCACCTCTTGCACTTCTAAAAACTTTATGAGTTGTTGAAGTAACTACATGAGCATATTCACATGGATTTGGATAACCTTTTCCAGCGACCAAACCTGAAAAATGTGCCATATCTACCATAAGATAAGCACCAACTTTATCAGCTATTTCTCTGAATCTTTTAAAATCTATTATTCTAGAATATGCACTACCACCAGCAATTATAAGTTTAGGTTTATGTTCTAAAGCAAGTTTCTCTACTTTGTCATAATCTATAAGCTCAGTCTCTTTATCTACATCATATCCAATTGCATTAAACCATTTACCTGACATTGAAATTTTTAATCCGTGAGTAATATGACCCCCAGAATTCAAACTCATTCCAAGAAAAGTATCACCAGGATTTAATAATGCTAAAAATACAGCTCCATTCGCTTGTGCACCTGAATGAGGTTGAGCATTTGCAAATTTGCAATCAAATATTTTTTTTAATCTATCAATTGCTAAATTTTCAGCCACATCAACATATTCACACCCATTGTAATATCTTTTACCTGGATATCCTTCAGCATATTTATTAGTTAAAACAGATCCTTGGGCTTCTAAAACAGCTTGAGAAACAATATTTTCAGAAGCAATTAATTCAATATGCTGTTGCTGTCTTTTTAATTCTTTACTTATTGCTTTATATAAATCAGGGTCAGCTTTAGATAAGCTATCTTCAAAAAAACTTTTGTATTGGTCATTAATATAGTTGTTTTCACTAGACATAATTAAATTTTTTTAATTCGTTTTATATGTCTACCACCTTCAAATTCAGTGCTTAAAAAAATGCTAACACATTTTAAAGCAATATTTTTAGATAATAGCCTTGATCCCAATGTAATGATATTTGCGTTATTATGCAATCTTGATAATTTAGTCGATTTTAAATTAAAACACTGAGCTGCACGTATATTTTTATGCTTATTTGCGGCCATATTCATACCAGTTCCAGATCCACAAACTAGTATTCCAACATGATTTTTATTTTTTTTTACTCTTTTTGCTACTTTGTGGGCATAATCTGGATAATCAACTTTTTTATCATTTTCTGGTCCTAGATCATTATAGCTAATTTTTTTTTTGTTGAAGTAGTCTTTAATTAATTCTTTTAATTTATAACCTGCGTGATCTGATGAAATAAATATTTTTTTCAAATTAATTAAATCTATAATCTAAAACACATGCAACTAAGTGAATTCTATTTTCCTCTCCACCATTAAATGCATTATGATATTTTGTATTATTTGTGATCCAAACTGACCCGTCTGCAGGCAAATGTTTAGCCACATTGTCAATAACCATTAAACAACCTGGATTTGAAATTATAGGTATGTGTAATCTTGGTTCAGGGTCTCTATGCCAACTTAAAGTTGATCTAGGTTCTTTTAATAAAATTCTAACTCTACCCAATTTGTATTTTGATGAAAGTACATCGTATACTTCTTTAAAATATGTATTTTCATAATCTGGAATAAATTCAGAGTAAGCAGCTTCGTCAATCATTACGTCTCTTGTGACTTCTTGACCTGATTTATCTGGCTTAGTCCAATAAACACCTCTGGCTTTATTTCCTTTTACAGAATCTGGATCTCCAGGTATTCTTGTTAAAGATATAGCTCCAAAGTGTGCTATTCCACCACCATCATCAAATTTCTTAGTTTTAATTATTTGATTGTAAGCTTCTTGTAACTTATCAATATCAAATTTTATGTCTTGTTTTTGAAAATCACTAAAATCTAAAATTCTTTCCTCTTTTTTCGAATTTAGTTCTATAATTTTTGTACTATCTGTTTTCATACGATTGTTTTGTACTTATTTTAATATATATTTGTATAATACTTTTGTCGCATTTTAAAAATATATAAAAAATATGATTATAGGAAAATACCCTAATTTAAGACTAAGAAGAAGTAGAAAAAATGACTGGTCTAGAAGATTAATTCAAGAAAATAGCCTCTCTCCAAGTGACTTTATATTGCCTATTTTTTTGATTGATGGAAAAAATACAAAACAGTCAATTAAAACAATGCCTGAGGTATATAGATACACTATAGATAAACTTGGTATTATAATAGATAAAGCAATTAAAAATAAAATACCTTTAGTATCATTATTTCCTTACACAAAAAATAAAATAAAAAACAATCTAGGCACTGAAGCTTTAAATGAAGATAATTTAGTTTGTAAAGCCATTCGATACATTAAAAAAAGATACAAAAATCAAATAGGAATTATGTGTGATGTAGCTTTAGATCCATATACATCTCATGGACATGATGGATTATTAAAATCCGGTTATGTTATAAATGATGAAACAATAGAAGTTCTTATTAATCAATCACTACTTCAAGCAGAAATGGGATGTGATGTTCTCGCACCGTCAGATATGATGGATGGAAGAATTGGAAGAATTAGAAAAGCTCTCGATAAACAAAATTATCAAATGGTTCAAATACTTTCTTATGCTGTAAAGTATGCATCAAATTTTTATGGACCCTTTAGAGATGCCGTTGGTTCACGTGGTTTATTAAAAGGTAATAAAAAAAATTATCAAATGGATTTTAGAAATACGAATGAAGCAATAAGAGAAGTTGCATTAGACATAAAGGAGGGCGCAGATATGGTTATGGTTAAACCTGGAATGCCTTATTTAGATATAATTAAGACCGTAAAAGATAATTTTAAGATACCAGTTTTGGCTTATCAAGTATCGGGTGAATATAGTATCATTTCTAATAGTATAAAAAATAAAATAATTAATGAAAATGCAGTTTTAGAGAGTTTAATTGCCCTTAAAAGAGCGGGAGCCAATGCAATAGTAAGTTATTACGCTGACAGAATAGATAAATTAATAAAATAATTTTATTTTATCAAATTGACCAAGTTAGATCGTGAAGTAGGAAGATTTAAATTATTGGGTTTTAAAATAGTTTTTTCAAGATAGTCACTAACAAGTTTAAGTCCTTTAATTAAATTTTCAGAGTCTACATTTTTATCATTTTGATCTATTAAGAAATTTGGAACAATCTTTTTTTCAAATGAAGATGATACAAAATAACGAATTTTTCCATTAATTAACTCTTTTTTAACCAAATTATCAAGTTCTAGATCATAACCTAACAATTTTAATAATTCTAATTCCCAAAAAATATAGTTTTTAATCCAATCATCTGAAATAAGAATTCTAAAAAATTTATCAATTAAAAAAAATATTTCTCTATTAGATTGAGCTTCTGCAGTTAATAGTTTTATCAAATTCATCGCTGATGAAATGCATGATAATTTTTGATTATCATCAAAATAAAGTGGAGTAAGAGCTTCTAAAATTTCTATTTTAAAATAACCAATCTGAGTCGAGCTTTTTGAATTGTAACTTACATATATTTTATTACCTATTTGTAAATAATTTTTATTCTTTTTTGAGGTACCACCAAAAATTATACCTGATATTTTTCCATAGTTTTCTGTAAAAAATTCAGCGATTATAGAATTTTCACTATATCGATTTTTAGAAATCAAATATGCATTATCATCCCAATTCATTTTATTAGAATGCTTTCAAGACATAAAGAGGCAGCATTTTGTTCTGCATCTTTTTTTGATTTACCTTCAGCAATAAAAAATTTAGTATCTTTTAATTTAACTGCAATTCTAAATAATGGTTTATGTTTAGGTCCAGTATTGGATATTAACTTATAAATTGGTAATACCTTGTAAACTTTTAAAGAATGTTCTTGTAATTTTGTTTTAGCATCAATCTGAGTTATAATACTAGCTTTAATATGATCATTCCATAATCTTAATATTAATTTTTCACAAATATAATATCCTTTATCGAGATAAATAGCTCCAATTAATGCTTCTAAGCAATCTGCTATAACTTTATCTTCTATTATTATGTTTTTATTTTTTGGATTAAAAACTAATATATATTTTTCTAAATGAATTTTTTTTGCAATTTCTAAACATTTTTTTTTATTTACTAACGAAGCAAATTTTTTATCAAGTATTCCTTCTTTTTCATCTGGATATATTTCAAGTAATTTTTTGGCAATAACAAGTCCTAAAACTCTATCACCTAGAAATTCTATTTTTTCATTATTATTTTTTGAGTCATAACTTTTATGAGTTAGGCTTTTGATTAAAATTTTTTTATCAGTAAATTTAATCTTTAATATTTTTTCAAGATTTAAAGGATTAATTTTCATTAATTAATTTTTTTAAAAAATCTTTCAAATCTAATTGTTTTATGCCATTTCCAAAATGAAAGAATACTTCCAATTTTATAATCTGATGAAAAAAAAATAAATTGAGCTTTTCCTACTAAATTATTTTCATGTACGTAGCCTACACTAGTTAAGAATCTGCTGTCTTTTGAACAATCTCTATTATCTCCTAAAAAAAAATAATGCTTTTCTGGAACAACAAAAATATCTGAATTTTGAAAACTATAATTTTTTAAATATACTGTTTTATAAATTTTACCGTTTTCAAGTTTTTCTTCGAATGTGTTAACTTTAATAATTTTATTACCACAATAAATAGTATCACTTTTAGATATTCTTGATTTTAATATCTGATTATTATTAACAAATAAATCACCTTCTATAAATTGAATACTATCTCCAGGCAAACCTACTAAACGTTTAATATAATCTGTCCTGTTATCAGATGGAGTCTTGAAAACTATTACATCACCAGTTTTAGGTTTTTTCCAAAATATTCTATTATTTAAAATTGGTGGACTAAATGGAAAAGAATGTTTGCTGTAGCCATATGAATATTTCGTTACAAATATTCTATCCCCAACTAATAAACTTGGTTCCATAGATGAAGAAGGTATATAAAAAGGTTGAATAAAAAAAGATCTTATAAATACAGCTATAATAAGAGCATAGAAAAGAGTTTTGATATTATCTATTATAATATTTTTAGTTATTTTCATTTTTTTTGTAAAATTACATATGCTATAGAATATTTTTTATCATCTGAAATTGATAATAAAAAATTAAATGATGAAGTTTTAAATATTTTCTTTACAATTTTTTTTATTTTATCTGTTATAATAAAAGATGGTTTTCCATTTTTATTATTTATTACTGTAATATCTTTAAAATTTAGATTATTTCTAAAACCTGTGCCAATAGATTTAGCAAAAGCTTCTTTTGCTGCAAATCTTTTTGAGTAATAACTAGTTTTATTGCTTATTTTTTTAGATATTAAAATTTCTCTATCTGAAAATATTCTTTCAATAAAATGTTTATTTTTTAAAGATTTATTTAGTCTTAAATTTTCGACTAAATCTACACCTATGCCTAGTATTTTCATAATTATTTATTTATTATTTTTTTAAATCTTTTGATTGTATTTTTTATACCATGAAGGATTGCCTCACCTATAATAAAATGACCAATATTAAATTCTTCAATTTGCTTAAGCTTAGATAAGATTGCTGCAGTTTTGTAATCTAATCCATGACCTGCGTGAACTTCTAATCCAATCTTTTGGGCAAGTATACAACATTTCTTAATTTTATTATATTCGTGTTTATAATTTTTGTTAAATTTAACTAAATTTGAAATTTTTCCAGTGTGAAGTTCAATACAATCAGTTTCTAATTTTTTAGCAATTTTAATATCTTTTAAATTAGGGTCGATAAAAAGACTTGTTCTAATCTTTTTTTTTTTAAATTTTGAAATTATTTTTCTAATTTTATTCATATTTTTTTTTAAATTAATTCCACCTTCTGTTGTTATTTCTTTTCTTTTTTCTGGAACTATGCAAATAAAATTAGGTTTATTTTTCAATGCTATATTTAATATATTTTTATTCAAAGAAATTTCTAAATTTGTTTTAACATATTTATTTTTGCAAATTTTTTGAACATCAGAGTCATTAATATGTCTTCGATCTTCTCTCAAATGAATAGTTACAGAGTCTGCACCAACTCTCATTACATATTTTGCAATATTAAAAGGGTCTGGATGAAATGAACCTCTAGCGTTTCTAACAGTTGCTACATGATCAATATTTACTCCTAATCTTATCATCTTATAAATCTGCTACCTGGAATTGTAATAGGAATATTCTTAAGATTTTTAGGAAGATTATTCTTTTTAAAAGTTGGTACATCTATTTTCATATGAGAAATAATTTTTTTTTTAATTCTTAAAGATTTTTTTGTTGATCTATCTATTATAGATGCAAACCCTATTGTTTTAGCTTTTGATTTATTTATTAATTTGACACATTCTAAACTTGATTTACCAGTAGTTATTACATCTTCAAGTATTAAAACTTTTGATCCTTTTTTAATTTTGAATCCTCTTCTCAATACAAATTTACCATGAATTCTTTCACAAAATATAGTTTCTTTTTTTAATAATCTTCCCACTTCATATCCTATAATAATCCCTCCCATAGCCGGAGCTAAGATTAAATCTATAGATTTAAAATTTTTTTTAATTTTTTTTGCTAATGTTGTACAAATTTCTTTTGCTAAATGTGGATAACTTAATAATTTAGCACATTGAATATATTTAGATGAATGTAAGCCTGAAGAAAGAACAAAATGACCCTCTAAAAGGGCATTAGTTTTTTTTAAAATATTTAAAGATTTTTTGTGTGAAAGCATTCCTTTTGTCCTCATGTCTGATTATCTTAAATTTAATCTGCATTTGTTTTAACTGACTTAAAAAATTTGTAAAGTTCTTCAAATTTAGAACGATAATGCTAAATCTAAAATTTATATAATCTTTAGTTTTTTCCTGCATTTCAACTCCAGAAATATTCAATTTATGTTTACCAACTAAAGTAGTTACTTCTCCTAATTTTCCAGGTTTGTCAGGTAAAGACATCCATAAAGTTGTGTTATATTTTTTTGCTTCTTGATCTTTTTTTTCTCCTTGCTCATGCCAATATTTTCTAATAGCCGATCTTGCTTTACCTGTTTTTGTAATTGATATCCAATGAAGTGATGGAGATTTATTTTTTGATGTAATAATTTCTACAACATCCCCATTATGAAGAATACTTTGAAGTTCACTTTCTTTTCCATTAATTTTACAACTAGTTGTTTTATTACCAATTTTCGTATGTACAGCATAAGCAAAATCTATAGGTGTTGCGTTTCTAGGTAATTTAATTACTAAACCTTTAGGAGTAAAACAAAAAACATTTTCTTGGAACATTTGTAATTTTGTATATTCAAAAGAATGTTCTGGATTTTCATTTTTATCAATAATCTCAACAAGATCAGCTAGCCAATCATATTCTTTCCATGTTAATGAGTTAAATTTTTCTGAAGATTTATATTTCCAATGAGAGGCTACTCCTCTTTCTGCATATTCATGCATTTGACTTGTTCTAATTTGAATTTCGATAGGTCTTCTATTTGGACCAATAACAGCAGTATGTAAAGATTGGTAGTTATTTATTTTAGGAGACGAAATATAATCTTTAAATTTTCCAGGAATACAATTCCATTTATTATGAAATACACCCAAAGTTTTGTAACAATTTTCAGTATTTTCAACAATTATTCTAAATCCAATAATATCTGAAATTTGTTCCAAAGAAATTCTTTTTTTTTGAACTTTTCTCCAAATGGAGAAAGGTGTTTTTTCTCGACCTATAATTTCAGCATTAATCATATTTTCATTTAATAATTTACTTAATTCTAAGGAAATTGAATTAAAACTATTTACTTTATCTTCTTTAATTTCATCTAGCCTTTTTTTAATAAGTTTTCTTGCTTTATGATTTAAGACTTCAAAAGACAAATCTTCTAATTCGTCTCTAATTCTATGCATTCCCATTCTGTCTGCTAATGGTGCGTATATTTCCATAGTTTCTTTAGCTATTCGTTCTTTTTTATCAATTTTTACGATTGCATCTATTGTTCTCATATTATGTAATCGATCAGCTATTTTAACTAATAAAACTCTAATATCTTTTGATGTTGCTAATATTAATTTTCTAAAATTTTCAGCTTTAGAATTTGATGAGGCTTGATTTTCAATTACAGAAATCTTTGTAACACCATCAACTAAGTCAGCTACTTCTTGCCCAAATTCTTCTTTAATAGTTTCATAGGTTGCATGAGTATCTTCAATGGTATCATGCAATAAACCAGTTGTAACTGTAGCGCTATCTAATTTTAATTCTGTAAGTATGTTTGCTACTGCAATTGGATGGTTGGCGTATGGATCTCCTGACTCTCTTTTTTGATTTTGATGTGCTTTAATAGCAAAATGATATGCTTTATCTAATTTTTCTATATTTAAAAATTTGTTATATGATTTAACTTTATTTATCAATTCTTTAGAATTAAGCATCCTTAATTATAACATTAATTTAGATTTGTTTAATAGACCTTAAGTCTTTAATTGATAAGGAATTAATTAAATCAACTATATTTCTCTTCGATTTTGGATGTTTCCAGGATTTATCTATTTCAAATAAAGGCAATAATACAAAATTTCTTTTATTAACTCGTACATGCGGCAAAATCAACTTATTATTTGCTAAATTTATAACTTTTTTATTATAATCAATAATATCTATATCACACGTTCTTGGGTAATTTTTTTTTGATCTAACTCTTCCTAGCTTTAATTCAATTAAATTACAAATTTTTAAAAATTCTAATGGTTTTAAGGTTGTTCCAACTTTTAAGATGATATTAATATAATATGGAAATGAAGAAATAGGCCAGGATTCGGAAATATAATTAGATGAACATTTTAAGATTTTAATCTTATATTTTTGCAACTCAAATTTAGCTTTTTCTATATTATTTATCCTATTTCCTAAATTAGATCCTATAGATAAATATACTTTATTAACTTGTTTTTCTGAAGTGTCTTGATTTTTCACGATTCCAATCTCTGTTTTTCTTAGTGACTCTTTTGTCAAATTGCCTTTTTCCTTTAGCAACAGCTAATTCTATTTTAGCTTTACCCTTTTTAAAATACATTTTTGTTGGAACAAGGGTAAAACCCTCTCTTTGCATTTTTCCTATTAATTTATTTATTTCTTTTTTATTTAATAAAAGTTTTCTCTCATCCATAGTATTATGACTTAAAGTGCTAGCTTGCTTTAAAGCAGCAATATGAGAATTAATTAATACTATTTCGCCATTTTTTTCTATAGCATATGAGTCAGCTATATTAACTTTACCTTCTCTTATTGATTTAATTTCAGATCCTTTAAGTACTATTCCCGCTTCTATCAAATCTTTAAAAAAATAATTAAAACTTGCTTTTCGGTTTAAGCAAATTATTTTTAAACCAAGATTGGTTTTTTTTTTCATTAACTAATAAGTTTAGCTGATGATAGAGCTTTTTTAACCTTTTCTTCTGTTTCTTTTTTAATTTTAACCAAAGGCAGTCTTATTGCATCATCACATAATCCCAAAAGTTTTGCTGCATATTTAACAGGAGCAGGATTACTTTCAATAAATAAAGATTTATGTAAAGGTTGTAAAATTTGATCTATTTTTTCAGCTTCTTTTACTTCATTATCTAATTTTGATTTTGAATATTTTTGCATATCTGAACATAATTTAGGAGCAATATTTGCTGTAACAGAAATAATTCCTACCCCACCCTTTTTGTTAAACTCAAAAGCAAGTCCATCTTCTCCAGTAAGCTGTATAAATTCATTTCCTAATTTTTTAATTGTTTGCTCAAGTCTATTTAAATCACCTGTTGCATCTTTAACGCCTGCAATATTTTTTAATTCGAATAATCTAGCCATAGTATCAACAGACATATCAATTACGCATCTGCTTGGAATATTATAAATTATTATAGGAAGATTAGAATTGTCATTTATAGCTTTATAATGTTGATACAATCCTTCTTGTGTGGGTTTATTATAATATGGTGTTACTACCAATGCACCATCAGCTCCAGCTTTTTCAGCATGTTTCGTTAATGAAATTGCTTCTTCAGTTGAATTAGATCCTGTTCCAGCAATTATTGGAATTTTACCTTTTGCTTCCTTAATACAGATTTCAATGACTTGTTCATGTTCTTTATGGCTTAATGTTGGAGATTCACCGGTTGTTCCTGCAGGAACTAAGCCGTTAGTACCATTTTTTAAATGAAAATGAATTAATTTAATGTAGCTATCAACATCTAGTTGATTATCTTTAAATGGGGTAATTAATGCAACATTTGATCCTTTAAACATAAATACTTATAACATAGTTTAACGATTCATTTAGTAAATTTATGCTTAGAAATATATCCTTTTATATAAAAATAATAACTTTATTTTTAATGTATATAACAAATATATATGCGCAAGAATTAGTGATAATTCCTCTAAAAAAACCAATTTTAGATAAAATAACAGAACAAAAAAAAATAACACAGGGCATTATAAGACCAAAATCTAAGCCAAAATTAAAAGTAGAGAAAAAAGAATTATCTAAAGAAATTATTCAACCTAAATCAAAACCATCAAAAATAGATGAAGGTAAAGAAACTAAGATTGCTACAAAAGAAAAAGAAGAAATTAAAGAAAAGACCATAGAAAATATAGAAAAAAAGAAAAGCAAAATTGATTTTTTAATACCAAAAAACAAACCACTTATAGTTAAAAAATCTACTACAAAAATCAAAACAAAATCTAAATATTACAGTCAAAAAGATTTTGATATAGCAAAAAAATCAATTAAAGCTATGGAAAATCGCCAATGGAGTTCAGCAGTTTCAATTTCAAAAAAAGCTAAAGATAAATCTATACATAGCTTTATTCAATGGAGACATTTATTAACTAAAGGTAATCAGGCTAGTTTTTATGATTACAATTTATTTATTAAAAAAAATGAAAATTATCCAAGAATTAATAGAATTAGATATTTAGCAGAACATAAATTATCTACAGAAAAAGTTTCACCAAAAAAAATTATAGATTGGTTTGGCTTTAATGATCCCTTAAGTGGATTTGGAAAATTAATTTTAGGTGAAAGCCTAATATTAAGAGGCGAAGTTGATAAAGGTATGGCTCTTATCAAAAATGGATGGATAACCGCAGATTTAAACAGATCTGAAATGAAATTTTTTAGAAAAAAATATAAAAAATATTTAGATGCAAACGATTACATTAAAAGAGCAGATTACTTAGCTTGGGAAAGTAAACATTGGGACTTAAAAAGAATGTTACGATATTTACCAAAGGATTATCAACTGCTTTATACAGCAAGGCAGATTTTAATGAGTAAATCTTATGGAGTAGATAAAGCTATAGCAGATGTTCCCTCTAAATTTAAAAATGATCCTGGTTTAAATTATGACAGACTTAAATGGAGAAGAAAAAGAGGAAGAGTCGATAGTTCTCTAGAAATTTTGCTTAAAATAAAAAATACTAAAGAATATATGATTAGACCAGATAAATGGTGGAAAGAAAGATCTATAATAGCAAGATCATTAATTTATAAAAAACGATATGCGACAGCTTACAAGATAACTAGTAAACACGCCCTTGAAAATGGACCTGAATTTGCTGAAGCTGAATGGATGAGTGGATGGATTGCTTTAAGTTTTTTAAATGATCCAATTTTGGCAATTGATCATTTTAATAATTTTTATAAAAATGTTGGGTATCCTATTAGTTTATCAAGAGGAGCATATTGGCTTGGAAGATCTTATGAAAAAATTGGTGACAACAATAAATCTCAGGAATGGTATGAAGAAGCTACAAAATATTTAACCACATATTATGGTCAATTAGCTCATTTAAAGATTAAACCAAACGAAAAATTTGAACTTGAAGAACAAAAAAAAGTAAATGAAGAATATAAAAAATATTTTTATAAAATTGATCTTGTTAAAATTGTTCATTTATTAAATGAATTGAATAAAGACAAATATGCAAAAAATATTTTAAAATATCTTGCTAACGACAATGTTGATAATGGAAGTGAAATATTAGCTGCAGAACTTTCAACTAATATTTCAAGATATGATTTTGCAATTCAGATTTCAAAACTAGCTTCTTATCAAAAAAGATTTCATAATGATTTTAATTATCCAATAATAAGTACTCCTAATTATGTTGATGGTCGAAAAATACCTGAAGCAGCATTTATTCTTTCTATTATTAGACAAGAAAGTGAATTTGATATGAAAGCTAATAGTCGTGTTGGAGCTCAAGGTTTAATGCAGTTGATGCCTTATACTGCTAAATTAGTTGCTAAACAAGCTAAACTACCCTATTCAAAATCTAGATTAACTGCAGACCCTGAATATAATATTAATTTAGGATCTCATTATATAGCTGGATTAATATTACAATATGAAGGTGCATATCCATTTGCAACAGCTGCTTATAATGCTGGACCAAAAAGAGTCAAGTATTGGAAAAAATTAAATAAAGATCCCCAAAAAAAACAAGTCGATTATGTAGACTGGATTGAATTAATTAAATTTAAGGAAACAAGAAATTATGTTCAACGTGTTTTAGAAAATTATAATGTATACAGATACATTTTAGAGAAAAAACCAATTGAAATGAAGAACTTTTTTAAAGATCAGCCTCTTTATTAATGGCGGAAGAGGAGGGATTCGAACCCTCGGTACAAGTTTCCTCGCACGGTCATTTAGCAAACGACTGGTTTAAGCCTCTCACCCACTCTTCCACTGCGACATTGATATATCTGATTGTATTGAATATTCAATATTTATAAAGTAATTATTGTTTATTGTTATGAAAAATCGATATTCAATATTTTCACTGATTAAAAATGCATTTTCACATCATGAAAATTGGCAAAAAGCTTGGAAAGATCCATCTCCTAAAAAAGAATATGATGCTTTAATAATTGGTGGTGGCGGGCATGGATTAGCTACAGCTTATTATTTGGCGAAAAAACATAATATGAAAAATATTGCTGTTTTAGAAAAAGGTTGGATCGGTGGGGGTAATACTGGAAGAAATACTACTATAATTAGATCAAATTATTTATGGGACGCTAGTGCACGATTATATGATCATGCTTTAAAAATTTGGGAAGGTTTAACACAGGAACTTAATTATAATATAATGTTTAGTCAAAGAGGTGTTATGAATCTTGCTCATAACCTTCAAGATGTAAGAGATTTAAAGAGAAGAACACATGCTAATAGATTAAATGGTATAGATGCAATTTATTTAAATACAGAAGAAATTAAAAAATTTTGTCCAATTATAAATACTTCACCAAATATTAGATATCCAGTACTAGGAGGAACATTACAAAAAAGAGCTGGTACAGCTAGACATGACGCTGTTGCTTGGGGTTATGCTCGTGGTGCTGATGAAATGGGTGTTGATATAATACAAAATTGTGAAGTGAAAGGAATAAAAAGAGAAAATAATGAAGTAAAAGGTATAGAGACTACAAAAGGATTTATTAAAACTAAAAAAATTGGGGTAGTGGCTGCTGGTCATTCAAGTGTTATTGCTAACATGGTTGATTTAAAATTACCTTTAGAAAGTAAACCATTACAAGCTTTAGTGTCTGAACCTGTAAAACCAATTATTGATACCGTTATAATGTCTAATGCAGTTCATGCATATGTAAGTCAATCTGACAAAGGTGAGTTGGTAATTGGAGCTGGTACAGATGACTATATTTCCTATTCCCAAAAAGGAAGTCATGATATTGTAGAAGGAACTTTGAATGCAATATTAGAATTGTATCCAATATTTAGTAGAATGAAAATGCTAAGACAATGGGGAGGAATTGTCGATATATGCCCTGATGCAAGTCCAATAATAAGCAAAACATCAATTAAGGGTTTATATTTTAATTGTGGTTGGGGAACAGGAGGTTTTAAAGCAACTCCTGGCTCAGGTGATTTATTTGCCCATACTATAGCAAATGATGAGCCTCATAAATTAAATGCTGCATTCAATATTAATAGATTTGTTAGTGGTGACCTTGTTGACGAACACGGTGCTGCTGCTGTAGCTCATTAAATGTTTTTAATTAATTGTCCTTTTTGCGGTGAAAGAGAACAAAGTGAATTTAAAGCTGGTGGTGAGGCACACATAGTTAGACCTAAACAACCAACAGAATTAAGCGATGATGAATGGGCTGAATATCTTTTTATGAGAAAAAATATTAAAGGTATTCAATTTGAGAGATGGAATCATGTTCATGGTTGTAGAAAATGGTTTAATATAGTTCGAGACACGTCTAATGATGAAATTAAAGTAGTTTACAAAATGGGCACAAAACCACCAATAAAATAGTAAATGACAAAAAATTTAAGAGTTAAAACTAGTAAATTTATTGACGAAACATATAGAATTTCATTTAAGTTTAATGGAAAAATATATTATGGGTTTAAAGGAGATACTTTAGCCTCTGCTCTTTTGGCTAATAATATTCATTTAGTCGGAAGAAGTTTTAAATACCATAGACCTCGTGGAATTATGACAGCTGGCTCAGAAGAACCTAACGCTATAGTTCAACTTCACAATAAAACCGCTAGAACAGAACCAAATGTAAGAGCTACTGAGGTTGAAATTTATGAAGGTTTAGAGGCATCAAGTCAAAATTGTTGGCCTAGTGTTAATTTTGATATTGGTGGAATTAATAATTTCTTATCTCCCTTTTTACCAGCAGGTTTTTATTATAAAACTTTTATGTGGCCTGCTAGTTTTTGGGAAAAATATGAATATTTTATCAGAAAATCTGCAGGTCTGGGTAAATCTCCTACAAAATCTGATCCAGATATATATGAACATAAATATATTCATTGCGATGTTTTAGTAATTGGATCAGGTATTTCTGGAATTATGGCTGCCAAAACAGCTGCCAAAAATGGTTTAAAAACACTTTTAGTAGAAGAAAAACCAAATCTAGGTGGATCAACTATTTATCAAAAATCAGAAATTTTTAAAATAAATAATCAATTCTCAGGTTCATGGTTAGAAAATGAAATAAATGAATTAAAAAAATTAAAAAATCTTGAAATTAAAATTAGAACAACTGTAGCAGCTTTTCATGGTTATAATTTTTTATTAGCTCGACAAAATCTTACTGATCATTTGCCTATTGAACATAGAAAAGGCAAAATAAGACATAGATTACTCAAAATCAGAGCAAAAAAAGTAGTTTCAGCTACAGGATCTATTGAGAGACCATTAATATTTGATAATAACGACCGACCTGGAATTTTACTTTCCTCAGCAATTAAAAGATATGTAGATTTATTTGGTGTTGCCTGTGGTGAAAAAAATATATTTTTAACAAATAATGATACTGCTTATGAAACCGCAATAAGCTTAATTCAAAAAGGTATAAATGTAGAAGCAATAATAGATAATAGAGAGAATATTGATTCAAAATTACTTTATGATTTAGAAAAAAATAATGTTAAAATTTATAAAGGTTTTACTGTTGTTGGAACTGAAGGATATAAAAAGATAAATAAAATTTTAGTTATGCAGCTCTCTAAAGATGGACAAAGAGTTGTTGGATCTAAAATAAAACTTTCTTGCGATTGTTTAGGTGTATCTGGCGGTTGGACTCCTGCAGTACACTTATTTACTCAATCTGGTGGTAAGTTAAAGTTCAGAGATGATGATCAAATATTTATTCCTAGTAATTATCCTTCAGAACAAATCTGTATTGGCTCTTGTAATGGTGATTTTACTTTAAATGATATTTTTATAAATGTACCTAAATCATTAAAAAAATTCTTAAAAATTAAAAAAACAGAATATGAAAATTTTGAAATTTTATCTGAAATTAATAAGTCTAAAAGAAATATTTGGCTTCTTCCCTCAGATAAAATTTTAGGTAAAACTAAATCATTTGTGGACTATCAAAATGATGCAACTTCAAAAGATATAAAGTTGGCTTTAAGAGAAGGTTTTCGTTCAATAGAACATGTTAAAAGATACACAACAACTGGTATGGGTACTGATCAAGGTAAGTTAGGCAATATGCATGCTTTAGGAATTATCTCTGAAACTGCAGGTACAAAAATGGGTGAGCTTGGAACAACAACATTTAGACCACCTTATACACCATTAACTTTTGGTACTATAGTTGGAAGAAATGTTGGTGAGTATTTTGATACATTTAGAAAAACTCCAATTCATGAATGGCATATTTCTAACAATGCAAAATTTGAAAATGTGGGACAATGGAAAAGACCTTGGTATTATCCAAAAAATAATGAAGATATGTACCAAGCCGTACAAAGAGAAAGTAAAGCTGCTAGAGATAGTGCTGGCATTTTAGATGCCTCTACTTTAGGTAAAATTGATATTCAAGGAACTGATGCATCTGAATTTTTAAATCGTGTTTACACTAATGCTTGGTCTAAACTTGCTGTGAATAGATGCCGATATGGATTAATGCTTAATGAAGATGGAATGGTGTATGACGATGGAGTTACAACTCGACTAGCTGAAAATCATTACATTATGACAACAACTACTGGAGGTGCGGCCAATGTTATGGGTAAATTAGAAGATTACCTTCAAACTGAATGGCCAGAGCTAGATGTTTATTTAACATCAGTTACAGATCATTATTCAACAATAAGTGTTTGTGGTCCAAATAGTAAAAAAATTGTGTCAAAAATTTTTGCAGATTTAGATTTTTCAGATGAAAAGTTTCCTCATATGTCATTTAAAAATACAAAAATTGGACAAATAAATTGCAGAATAATGAGAATTAGTTTTACTGGTGAACATAGTTATGAAATTAATGTACAAGCTAATTATGGAAAATCAATTTGGGAAAAGTGTATGGAGGTTGGCAAAGATTTTAATATCACTCCTTATGGAACAGAGACTATGCATCTTCTTAGAGCTGAAAAAGGTTTTATAATTGTTGGTCAAGATACGGATGGATCAATGACACCTATTGATTTACAAATGGATTGGATAGTGAGTAAAAAAAAATATGATTTTATTGGAAAAAGATCTTTATATAGATCAGACACAATCAGAGAAGATAGAAAACAATTAGTGGGCTTATTAACTGATAACCCTGAAGAAGTATTAGAAGAAGGAGCTCAAATAATTGCCAATGTAAAAAAAACACCTATAGAAATGTTGGGTCATGTAACTTCAAGCTACTACAGTCCCAATTTAAAAAAATCTATCGCTCTAGGTGTTGTTAAAGGTGGAAAAAAAATGATGGGACAAAAATTAATTGTACCTATGGAAAATAAATTAATTAATGTAACTATATCTGATCCAGTTTTTTTAGATAAGGAGAATAAAAAATTAAATGCTTAATTATAATCCAGCACTTACAGAAGAAAAATTATATCAAGATCTTCAAATGAAAGAAATTAAACCTGTAATGAAATTAATTTTAAGAGGTAAAAAAAGAGAATTTTTTTCTGCTATTGGTAAGTCCCTAAATATACTTTTACCAACAGAAGCTAATACATCATCTCAAAGTGAAAAATTGACTGCTTTGTGGTTGAGCCCTGATGAATGGATGATTTTTTCTAATAAAATTATCGATGAAAATTCCAATGAATATCAAGTAGAAAAATTATTAAATAAGAATATTTCCAATATCAATTTGGGTGCGATAATAGACGTAACTGATCAATTTGTGTTAATAAATCTTAAGGGAAACAAGATTTATGACTTATTTCAAACAGGGTCTCCCTTTAACTTTAATAATTTTAGAGACAAAAAGGGCTCTGTTACTCAAACAATTCTTGCCAAAATTGATGTGATTATTCAAAATGAAAATAAAAACGAAGTAAATCTCTTTGTTAGACGCTCATTTTCACAACATTTATTTTCGTGGATGAATGATAGTGCGTCAAGATTATAGTCACATTTAGTTTTTAAATAAGTTAATACGTTAGGATGAAAAAAACATTATTTATAGCATTATTCGCTCTTTTACCCTTTTCTTTAAATGCAGATTCAAATCTAGATAAAATTTTATCTTCAGGCTTATTAAAAGTTGGTACAACTGGAGATTGGGATCCAATGACAATTAAAGATCCTGCAACTAATAAATACAAAGGATTTGATATTGATGTTATGAATGAATTGGCTAAAGATATGGGTGTTAAAATTGAATTTGTACCTGCTGAATGGAAAACTATAGTCTCAGGCATCACATCTGAAAGATATGATATTTCAACAAGTGTAACTAAAACACCTAAGAGAGCTGAAGTAGCTGGATTTACTGATACTTATTACAAATATGGAACTGTACCATTAGTTTTAAAAAAAAATTTGAAAAAATTTTCAACTTGGAACTCACTTAATAATTCAAATGTAACAATAGCTACTACTCTTGGTACTTCACAAGAAGAAAAGGCAAAAGAATTTTTCCCAAAATCTAAATTAAATTCAGTTGAAGCTCCTGCAAGAGACTTTCAAGAAGTTTTAGCTGGAAGAGCTGATGGAAATATAACTAGCTCTACTGAAGCTAATAAACTAGTAATCAAATATCCACAATTAGCAATAGTTCCTGATGGGGAAAAAAACCCAGCCTTTTTAGCAATGATGGTTCCAAAAGGTGATGATAAATGGAATGATTATGTTAATGATTGGATAAAAAAGAAAAAATCATCTGGATTTTTTACTAAGTTACTAGCTAAATATAATCTAAAGAGCTTATAATCAATTAGTAATTAATTTTTAATTCTTTATAACTTTAAGAGTGAGAAATTTATTTTTTTTACTTTTAGTTTTGCCTTTAACTTCATGTGGGAAGAGTGAATTAAATTGGTTAATCTTATCACCAAATAATATAGAGGGACTAACCAATCTTAAATTTTTATTAAGTGGTTTAACTACAACTATATTTATCTCAATTGTTTCAATAATTATCTCTATTTTTCTGGGACTTGTTGTTGCAATACCATCTTTAGCTAAAAACAAATTTCTAACTTATATAAATATAGGTTATGTGGAAATTGTAAGAGCTATCCCATTATTAGTTTTAATTTTATGGATTTATTATGGTTTACCTATAATGACCGGTATAAGCTTTAGCCCATTTGTATCTGGTATCATCGCATTATCTATTAGTGAGAGCGCTTTTCAAGCTGAAATTTTTAGAGCAGGTATAAACTCAATTAAAAAATCTCAATGGGAAGCGGGAAGTTCATTAGGACTAAATTTTTTTAGAAAATTAAAGTTAGTTATTCTCCCGCAAGCAATTAAAAATATTTTACCTGCTATTGGAAATCAATTTGTTTATGTTTTAAAAATGTCTTCGTTAGTATCAATTATTGGTATTGGTGATTTAACTAGAAAAGCAAATGAACTTGTTGTTACAACTTATCGACCTTTGGAAATATATACATTTTTAATTTTAGAGTATTTGGTTTTAATATTAATTGTTTCTTATTTGGTAAGGAAATTAGAAAAAAAATTACAAAAAGACTAATTTTTTTTTCTCCAATCCCAAGGATATTCAAAGCTCATAGACCATAATCCTAAATTATTAGATTTTGCAAAATCTTCATCAGCAATAAATTTATTAGAATACTTTCTATATGCAAAAGCATATCCGTTTTTCACTAAATAACTTGATAAGCTAAGATTATTTACAAAACATTCAGCCAATGTTCTGTTGTATTGATCTTTACCTTCTCTGATACAATTTATTTCATTATTTTCAATTATCTTAGCTAGGAATTCTTTTGCTTGAATGCCACATTCAATGACCTCATTATTCTTTTTGCAAGTTTGTTTAATTTCAGGAGTATCAATACCACTAAAGCGAATCTTTTCATCGTTTAAATGAATAGTGTCACCATCAATAATTTTTATTTCTTTTGATTTAACATCAAAATAAGTAAGAAAAAAAAATATTAGACAGATACTAATAGCTAAAAATAAGTTTGTTTTGTTTAAATACATTATTTAGAAAATAACCAATAAATATTAAAACAGCAATTCCCATTATCCAATTTGTAGCCATAATTGTATAAAAAATATCCTCATAATCACCGCCCCTAATATTAATTACATACCATAAGCTTAGAAAAGGAAATGCTGTTAACCTTAAGATGCTTAAATAAAGACTATAAAGAGGTTTTTTAACAGCTTGAAATACCGCTGTGGTAATAAAGAACACTGGATAAATTGGTCCAATTAATGCTGCGACTTTTAAATAAATAACTCCACTCATAACTGCTTCTTGGTTATCAGTAAATAAAGAAACAAAAAATTCTGCACCAAAAAAAATTATTATTCCAGCAATTGCCATGAATGAAGAGCCGAATAATAGAGCCTTAGTGTATAGTTCTCTAATTCTATCATAAGCTTTAGCGCCAAAATTTTGTCCACCAATTGAAAGAACTGCTGTATTTAATCCAATAACTGGTAGTAAAAAAACTTGCTCAACTCTTAATGCGGCCCCATAACCAGCTGTAGCGAGTTCACCAAACTGCCCAATAAAATATAAGATATTGAATATACCTACTCCAATAAATAACATGCTGAACATAATAGGAACCGCTTGTGTCGTTAACGGTTTTAAATATTCAAGCTTGGGAATGAAGCATTGTAATTTTAAATACTCTCTAATTTTGCAATCATTAACTTTGTAAGCTAAGTAAATTGTTCCAATTAATTGTGAAATTACTGTAGCTATCGCTAATCCAGCAATACCAAATCCAGGAATAAAACCATATCCCCATATAAAAAGAGGATTTAAAAAAATGTTTAGAAAAAAACTAAAGATTAAAACATTTCTATAACTTTTTGTATCACCTTGGGCATTTAGGGTTCCATTTAACGAAATTTGTATCAATACAATAAAAGTTCCATAAAAAATAATATCTAAATACTCTCTAGTTAAAACTATACCTACAGCATCAGATCCCATAATACCCAATAGATAATTTGATGAGTTCAAACCAAATAAAGTTACAAATATTGATATTGCTAAAGCAAAAATTAAAGACTGAGCAATAAACATAGAGGCAACTCTTACTTTTTTTTCACCTATAGAATTACCAATTAAAGCATTTGTTGCAGCACCTAAACCAACGCCAACAGCAATAATAGTAAAATAAATGGGGAATGATTTTGCTATAGCACCTATTGCCTCTGCAGAAATTCTACCTGCAAACCAAGTGTCAACTAAATTATAAAAAGTCTGAAATAAAGATCCTGTACTTGCAGGTATTGTAACTTTTCTTAGTAACGTCCATATAGGATCTTTAGTTAACTTAATTGACTTCATTAAAATTTCCTATTTATATTCTTTTTGAAAAATGTATTTTTTTCCAGATTGTTTAGCTTTATATATCTGACTTTGTCTCATTCTAAAACGTGATTTTTGAGTTTCTGTTATTTTGTCATAACAATTAGGGCAAGAAACACCTTCCTCGTACTTCTTCGATCTTTTATCTTTTATAGATATGGGCATTCTACATCCGCTACACATAGAATAAGAACCTAATTTTAATCCATGTTTAAGACTAATTCTGTTATCAAAAACAAAACACTCCCCTTTCCATAAACTTTCTTTTTTTTTTATCTTTTTGAGGTAATTTAAGATACCTCCATTTAGTTGATAGATATTTTTAAATCCTTTGTTTTTTAAGTATACTGAAGTTTTTTCACAGCGTATTCCGCCAGTACAAAACATTGCTACGGATTTATTTTTATTGAGTTTATTTAGATATTTAGGAAAATCCCTAAAATTATTTACATTTGGATTTACTGATTTTTTAAAAGTTCCAATCTTATATTCAAAAGGTTTTCTAGTATCAATTATATGAGTATTTTTATTTTTAATAAGCTTATTCCATTCTTTTGGTTCTAAATGAGCTTTCGTATTTCTTTCTTTAGAATTTATAGTTAAATTCATTGGAACAATTTCATTTTTAATCTTAACTTTAGATTTGTGAAATGGCTGAAATTTAGATTTAGATTCATTGCTACTGTCAAATTGTTTAAATGAAAATAAAGATTTTAATTTTTTTGTCGTTTTATCAATATCTTTTAAACGGCCAGAAATAGTTCCATTTAATCCTTCTTTAGCAATAATTATAGTCCCTCTTATATTGATTAAGTTTAAAAACTTTTGTAAAAAATATTTATTTTTTTTTAAAGATTTAATCTTTATAAATTTATAAAAACCTAAAACTTTAAACATTATAAAACCCTACAAACAGTCATTCCATCACCTAATGGAATAATGATTTGCTCTACTCTTTTATCTTCAGATAAAAACTTATTAAATTTTCTAATATTTATAGTAAATTTATCATTATTTTTTTCATCAGCGACTTCACCATGCCATAAAACATTATCAATAATAATTAACCCACCTTTATTTAAAAGCTCTAAAGAATTTTCATAATATTTCTTATAATTCATTTTATCAGCATCAATAAATACCATATCAAATTTATTATTTTTTAATTCTTTCAAACTTTCAAAAGCTGGTTTAATTATTGTTTTAATTTTATGCTCTTGATTAGCTTTTTTGAAAAAATCTAATGCTATTTTGTTTGTCTCTTCATTTTTATCCAGAGCAATTAGTTTTCCATCATCAGGTAATGCAAGTGAAATTGAGAGAGCACTAAGTCCTGTAAAAGTTCCAATTTCAAGAACATTTTTGATATTTGAAACTTTTATAATTAGATGAAGAAAATGACATTGAGTAGGATCAATCTGCATTCTTTTGATGTCACCTAGAGTTTTATTGTAATTAATTATCTCTTTTTGAATTGGATGCAAATTTAAACTAAAATCATTAATATAATTTTGCAACTTTTCGGTAATATCAAGGTTTGCACCCATTCTATTGAAGTTTTTTCTTTAATATCTCATTTATAAGTTGAGGATTAGCTTTACCTCCAGAGGCTTTCATTGCTTGCCCAACAAAAAAACCAAATAATTTTTCTTTACCTTGCTTATATTCAATAGCTTTTTCTCTATTATCATTAATTATTTTATCTATTAAAGACTCTATAGCTTTTGGATCACTTTGTTGTTTTAATCCTTTTTCTTCAACAATTTTTTGAGGATCTTTATCCCCATCCAACATTAATTCAAATACAGTCTTTGCTATTTTTCCTGAAATTGTTCCATTCTTAATTAAGTTAACTAGTATGGCTAAATTCTTTGCGCTTACAGGACTTTGAGAGATTTCTAGGTTTTTATTATTTAAAACTGCAAATAATTCACCTGTAATCCAGTTAACAGCTAATTTAATATCTTTGTTCTTACCCATCTTAGCTACAACTTCTTCAAAATATTTTGCTATATCAATATCTGAAACTAAGATTGTCGCCTCATATTGCGACAGCTTAAATTCATCAATAAATCTTTTCTTTTTATCATCTGGTAATTCTGGAACATTATTCTTAAGATCATTAATGAATTCATCAGAAACCTCTAAAGGTAATAAATCAGGATCTGGAAAATATCGATAATCGTGAGCATCTTCTTTTGATCTCATTGATCTTGTTTCATTTTTTTTAGTATCAAATAATCTTGTCTCTTGATCAATAGATTTACCTTCTTCGATTAAATCAACTTGTCTATTTGCTTCATATTCAATAGCCATTTGCATAAATTTGATAGAATTTACATTTTTAATTTCACATCTTGTTCCAAAATCTTTTGAACCTTTTGATCTAACAGAAACATTGACATCTGCCCTTAATGATCCCTCCTGCATATTTCCATCACATGTACCTAGGTATCGCATAATTGATCTTAATTTTTTTATATATGCACTAACTTCATCTGGTGACCGAAGGTCCGGTTTGCTTACAATTTCCATCAAAGCTACACCTGATCTATTTAAATCTACAAATGTATTTTGTGGATCAAGATCGTGAATACTTTTTCCTGCATCTTGTTCTAAATGCAATCTCTCTATACCTACTTCTTTTTGTCCACTTGGCATATCTAAAATTACTTTACCCTCACCTATTATAGGATATTTAAATTGTGAAATCTGATATCCTTGAGGTAAATCCGCGTAAAAATAATTTTTTCTATCAAATACTGAACGTTTATTAATTTTTGCATTAAGGCCTATTCCAGTCTTAATTGCTTGTTTAACACAAAATTCATTTATCACAGGTAACATTCCTGGAAATGCTGCATCAACTAAACTTACTTGTGTATTTGGTTCAGCTCCAAATTTAGTTGATGAGCTAGAAAATAACTTTGATTCAGATAATATTTGTGCATGAACTTCTAAACCAATTACAACTTCATATTGATTATCTTTTCTATTAATTAAGTATTCTAAATCTTTTTTGCTCACTTAATCCACCAGTCAGTAATTTTGTTTTTAAAATTTATCTTCTCTTCCATTGCATATGCTATATTCAATATATTTTGTTCATCAAAAGCTTTACCAATAATTTGTAGACCTAAAGGATAACCTTTTGAGTCATGACCTGCTGGGATTGAAATTCCTGGAAGTCCTGCAAGATTAACTGGCACTGTAAATATATCATTAAGATACATAGAAACTGGATCGTTTGTTTTTTCACCTATTTTAAATGCTGAGCTTGGTGTAGATGGAGTTAAAATTGCATCAACTTTTTTATAAACCTCATCGAAATCATTTTTAATCAGTTTTCTTACTTTTTGTGCTTTGAGATAATACGCATCATAATAACCTGATGATAATACATAAGTTCCAATCATAATTCTTCTTTGTACTTCTGCACCAAAACCTTCAGATCTAGTTTTTTCGTACATATCGATTAAGTTTTCACCCTTAGCTCTAAATCCATACTTAACACCATCATATCTTGCTAAGTTTGAAGAAGCTTCAGCAGGAGCTACAATATAATAAGTTGGTAAAGCGTAGCTTGTATGTGGAAGAGAAATATCGATTGTTTCGGCACCACAGTCTTTCACATATTGGATTCCCTTTTGCCAAAGATCCTCTATCTCTTTTGACATCCCATCAACTCTATATTCTTTAGGAATTCCAATTTTTTTTCCTTTTATGTTGTTAGTAAGTTCTTTGCTATATTTATTTCTTTTAAAATCTATTGATGTAGAGTCTTTTGTATCATAAGAACTAATTACTTCTTGTAACAAAGCACAATCCTTCACATTTTGAGCCATCGGTCCCGCTTGATCCAATGATGAAGCGAATGCAACAATTCCATAACGTGAACAACTTCCATATGTTGGTTTTAAACCGACTGTTCCTGTAAATGAAGCTGGTTGTCTAATTGATCCACCAGTATCTGTTCCAATTGTAATTGGTGTTAATTGTCCAGCGACTGCTGAAGCAGATCCACCAGATGAACCACCTGGAACTAAATCTTTATTAATTGGATTTTGCACATTGCCAAAAAAACTAGTTTCATTTGATGAGCCCATAGCGAATTCATCGCAATTTAATTTACCGAGAAGAATTGCACCCTCATTCCAAATATTTTCAGTTACTGTTGACTCGTAAGTTGGTACAAAATTATTTAAAATTTTACTACCAGCAGTTGTTTTAATATTTTTTGTACAAAATAAATCTTTTACTGCTATTGGAATACCAGGTAATTTTAAATCCAAATTAGGTTTTTGATCAAATTTTTTTGCTTTATCTAAAGCTGATGTGAAGTCATCTGTAATATAAGCATTTAGTTCTTTAGACTTTTCAGATCTTTCAATAAATGCCTTAGTTATGTCCGTTGAAGAAAGTTTTTTAATTTTAATATTTTCAACTAGTTCTGTTAAAGATTGTTTTGTTATATCTGACATTATTCAATTACCTTTGGTACAACAAAATAATCTTCATTATCTTGAGGAGAATTTTTAATAATTTGTTCCCTGATATTTTTACTTTTTACTTCATCAGACCTTAATTTTAGAGTTGTTTCGGCAATAGAAGTTAAAGGTTTAACTTTGTCTGTTTTTAATTCATTAAGTTTTTCAATAAAATCAAAAATTGAATTTAAATCACTAGCTAATTTTTCAGCCTTTCTTTCATCAACTGAAATTCTTGATAATTTAGAGATATGTTTTATTGTTTTAAGATCTATACTCATATGCTATTTTAATATGACGCAAACTACCATTTAAGCTTAAAATATACAATATGATCACTTTAGAAGAATTTAAAAAAAAATACTCAGATAAGTGTAGATTGATAGGTCTAGACCTTGGTTCTAAAAGAATCGGGGTCTCAATTTGTGATGAAAAACAATTAATTGCTACTCCTTTAAAAACAATTATTAAAAATTCCCAAGAAGAGTTGATTAAAAAGCTTAAGGAGATTATTAATGAAAATAATATTAAGGGAATAATTATTGGAAATCCTCTAAATATGGATGGCTCATTTGGCCGATCCGCACAATCTATTAAAGATTCAGCTCAAAACATTGAAAAAAACATCAATATTCCAATTTGTCTATGGGATGAGAGGTTATCAACAGTTGGAGCTTTTAATTTATCCAGTCAATTAGATATCAATGTTAGTAAAAGAGAAAAGAAAATCGATGAAAATGCTGCTGCTTTTATATTGCAGGGAGCAATAGATTTTTTAAATAATTAATACTTGCTATTGTAGTGGTTTATAGCTATAGAGTTGGTTTTAATGGCAATTAAAACTAATAAAGCTATTAAAATTTCCCAAAAACATTTGTTAGGTATTCAAGATTTATCAATTAATGATGTTAATTTAATTCTTGATGAAGCGCATAGATTTATAAAAGTTAATCAAAGTAAAAATAAAAAAAATGATGTTTTGAGAGGAAAAACTCAAATCAATCTATTCTTTGAGCCATCTACAAGAACACAAAGTTCATTTGAATTAGCTGGCAAAAGACTTGGGGCAGATGTTATGTCAATGAACATCAGTAATTCTGCAATCAAAAAAGGTGAAACATTAATAGATACAGCTATGACTTTAAATGCAATGCATCCTGATATTATTGTAGTTAGACACCAAGACTCAGGAGCATGCAACTTGCTGTCTCAAAAAGTTAATTGTGCTGTTTTAAATGCTGGTGATGGCAGAAGAGAACACCCGACTCAAGCTTTATTAGATGCTTTAACTATCTTAACACGCAAAGATAAAATTGAGGGTTTAAAAATTGCAATATGTGGAGATATACTTCATTCAAGAGTAGCCAGATCAAACATTTATTTATTAAATATGTTGGGAGCTGAAGTAAATATAATTGCTCCAACAAATCTTATGCCAAATGAAATTGAAAAATTTGGTGTTAACACTTTTACCGATATGAAAAAAGGTTTAAAAGACTGTGATATTGTAATGATGTTAAGATTACAAAATGAAAGAATGGCAAGTTCATATCTTTCATCAAATAGAGAATATTATGAATATTATGGATTAACACCTGACAAATTAGAACATGCTAAATCTGATGCATTAATAATGCATCCTGGTCCAATGAACAGAGGCATAGAAATAGATACAATGCTAGCGGATGATATAAATAAAAGTGTTATAAAAGAACAAGTTGAGTTAGGTGTGGCTGTAAGAATGGCGTGCTTAAAAATATTTTGTACATAAATGAAAAAACAATATTTTATAAATGCAAATATAGTAGACCCTCATAATTCAATAAATGAAATTGGAGGGTTGATAATAAGCGAAGATGGTAAAATAGAAGCCATAGGAAAAAAGGTAAATACCAATAATCTACCAAGTAGAGAAAAAACAACTGACTTAAAAGGAAAACATGTTTTTCCAGGATTAGTAGACATGAGAGTTTTTGTTGGTGAACCCGGATATGAATATAAAGAGAATTTTAGAACCTTAAGTAATGCCGCTTTATCTGGAGGAGTTACTTCTGTAGTTACAATGCCTAATACAGATCCAATAATAGACAATGTATCTATAGTTGATTTTTTAAAAAGAAGAGGAAGAGATAAATCAAAAATAAATATATTCCCATGTGCCTCTCTTACAAAAAATGTTGAAGGTACAAACATGACAGAATTCGGCCTTTTACAAAATAAAGGAATAATCGCTTTCACGGATGGAATAAAAACAATTCAAAATCCTAGATTAATGTCAAGAATAATGAATTCAGCAAAAGATTTAGGTTGTTTAATAATGCAACACGCTGAGGATTATGAGCTGGCGAAAAATGGTATGATAAATTCTGGTATCATTGCTTCTAAATTAGGATTATCTGGTATCCCAGAAATTGCTGAAAGAATTTTAATTGAAAGAGATCTGACATTACTAGAAAAAGTTAAATGCAGATATCATATATCTCAGATATCATCACAAAAATCAATCGAGGTAATAAAATATAGAAAAGAAATTGTTAAATTTACTTCTGGAGTTTCTATTAATAATCTTTCTTTGAATGAAAATGATATAGGAGATTTTAGAACCTTTTTGAAACTATCTCCCCCTTTAAGAAGAGAGGAGGATAGATTAGCTTTAGTTCAAGGATTAAAAGATGGATTAGTCGATGTCATTGTTTCGGATCACAAACCTGAAGATGAGGAGTCAAAAAGATTAACATTTGCACAAGCTGCTACTGGTGCTTCAGGAATTGAAACACTATTATCTCTTAGTTTAGAATTATATCACAATGAGTCACTTAAACTAGAAACAATAGTCAAAGCACTAACTTCTAATCCAGCAAAAATACTTAAAATAAATAAAGGAAATTTATCTGTAGGAAATGATGCGGATATGTGTTTTGTTGATATAGATAAACCATGGATTGTAAAAAAAGAAAAATTAATTTCAAAATCAAAAAATACCTCTATTGAAGATAGAAAACTTCAAGGAAAAGTAACAAATACATTTGTAAAAGGTAAAGAATTATTTAAGCTGTAGTATGGATATTTTTTTGATAGGTACAATTTCTTACCTAATGGGCTCCATTCCATTTGGATTTATACTAATTAAATTATTCTTAAAAAAAGATATTAGAGAAATTGGCTCTGGTAACATTGGGGCAACTAACGTCCTTAGAACTGGAAATAAAAGTATTGGCTACTTAACATTAATTCTAGATATCTTAAAAGCTATAACTCCAGTTATCTATGTAAAAATTTTTTATCAAGATTTTTTATATATTGCTTCATTATGTGCATTCTTGGGTCATGTATTTCCAATTTGGCTCAAATTTAAAGGTGGAAAAGGTGTTGCTACTTATGTTGGAATTTTATTTGCTATTAATATCTATTTTGGAATCATTTTTGCAATTACTTGGTTTATAACTTTTTTCATTTCAAAATTTTCATCTCTTTCTTCTTTAATAGGTGCTGCTTCTATACCGATTTATTTATTAATTTTAACTCAATTCGATCAGGTAATTTTTTTCATAATTATGTTTGTCTTAATATTTTTCACTCATAGAGAAAATATTAAAAGATTGAAAAATAAAGAAGAAACTAAGACAAAAATTTATTAAATTGACTATCTAAGTCTTTTAAGTAGTTTGTAGCTTATGAATTTAGTCATTGTAGAAAGTCCTGCTAAAGCTAAAACTATAAATAAATACTTAGGTAATGACTATAAAGTTTTAGCAAGTTATGGCCATATTAGAGACTTACCATCAAAAAACGGCTCTGTTGATCCAGAGCAAGACTTTAAAATGGAGTGGGAAATAGACAGTTTTTCAAAAAAATATCTTAAAGAAATTACAGATGCAGCTAAAGACTCAGCTAAGATTATACTGGCTACTGACCCTGATCGTGAAGGTGAGGCTATTGCTTGGCATGTAAAAGAATATTTAAATGAAAAAAAACTTTTAAAAGATAAAGAAATTGAACGAGTTGTATTTAATGAAATAACTAAAAAAGCTGTTATCCATGGAATTGAAAACCCTAGACAAATTGAACCATTATTAGTTGATGCATACATGGCAAGAAGAGCTTTAGATTACTTGGTTGGTTTTAATATTTCACCAATTCTCTGGACAAAGTTGCCAGGATCAAAATCTGCCGGAAGAGTCCAGTCAGTAGCTTTAAAACTTATTACAGAAAGAGAACATGAAATTGAGTCATTTAAACCTGAGGAATTTTGGACTTTAAATATTACTTTTGCAGATCAAAAAAAACAAAATATTACTGCAAATATCAGTCAATTAAATAATAATAAGATTGAAAAACTTTCATTTAAAAACAAAGATGAGATTAATAAAGCTATATCAAGTATCAAAGAAAAAAAATTTAATATAACTGATATATCAAGCAAAGTAATTAATCGTAATCCATCTGGCCCCTTCACTACATCTACCCTTCAACAAACAGCTTCAAGTAGATTGGGTTTTGGAGCATCGAGAACAATGCAAATTGCACAAAAACTATATCAGGGTATAGAGATAGAAGGTGAAACAATTGGTTTGATTACTTATATGAGAACTGATGGAACTAATTTATCTAAAGATGCTGTGTCAACTTTCAGAAATTATATCCAAAAAGAAATTGGAAGTGAATATTTACCTAAAGATGCTTTAAATTATTCTGGTAAAAAAGCTAAAAATGCTCAAGAAGCTCATGAGGCAATTAGACCCACAGATATTATTAGAACTCCTCAAAATGTTAAAAAATATTTAAGTACAGATCAAAATAAACTTTATGACCTTATTTGGAGTAGAGCTTTGTCTTCTCAAATGGAATCTGCTAAGTTTGATAGAAATACTATTACAATAACTTCTGATAATAATGATACCATTTGTAAAGCTAGTGGATCAGTTATTAAATTTGATGGATTTTTAAAAATTTATAATAATCAAAGTAAAGATGATGATGAAAGTATTTTACCGGTTGTGTCTAAGGGAGCTGTTAATATTGAGGCTTTATTAGATGAACAGCATTTTACACAACCACCACCAAGATATTCAGAAGCTAGTTTAGTTAAAAAACTCGAGGAACTTGGTATTGGAAGACCTTCTACTTATGCAAGTATAATTTCTACTATCACTAATAGAGGATATGCAGAAATATTGAATAAAAGGTTTTTTCCTACTGATAGAGGTAAATTAATTTCTGCCTTTTTGGAAAAATTATTTTCAAAATATGTAGATTATAATTTTACAGCAGGGTTAGAAGATCAACTTGATGAAATTACCACTGGCAAAGAAAGTTGGATTAAAGTTTTAGAGCTTTTTTGGAAAGATTTTTATAACAATGTTTCAAAAGTTAAAGAAAAAAGAACAAGAGAAGTCTTAGATTTGTTAAATGACAGTTTGGGGGATCTAATTTTTGATAAAGATAGAGAAGGAAATATAGTTAGAAAATGCCAATTATGTAGTTCTGGAACATTAAGCTTAAAAAATAGCTTCAGAGGTGGTGCTTTTATAGGATGTTCAAATTATCCAGAATGCAAATTTACAAGACCATTATCAAAAGCAAAAGCCGCGGCTCAAGCACAATTAGCTGAACCAAAGTTTATTGGAAAACATGAAAACGGAAATGATATATATTTAAAAAATGGAAGATTTGGTCCCTACCTCCAATACGAAAAAATCCCTAGTGATATTGAGATTGAAAAAACCACTAACAAAAAGAAAAAAAATAAAAAATCTAAATCAAATATTAATGAACTTTTAAAAAATGTTTCAATACCTAAAGGGTTAGAATTAAAAACTATTGATTTAGAAAAAGCTCAATTTTTATGCTCGTTACCTAAATCTTTAGGAATAAACCCAGATAATCAAAAAGAAATTACACTAAATGTAGGAAGGTTTGGTCCATACCTAAAATGTGAAAATAAATCTGCAAGAATAGAAAATGTAGAAGATATATTTTCTATAGGTTTAAATAGAGCAATTGCACTAATAGCAGAAGCTAAACCTGGTCGAATATCTTCATCAATGATAAAAAATTTAGGAGAACATCCAGACGATAAAAAACCAGTCAGAATTATGAAAGGACAGTATGGACCTTACATTAAGTATAAATCTCTAAATGCAACGATACCAGAGGAAAAAGATCCAACAGAAATAACAATGGAAGAAGCTTTAATTCTTATTGAGAAACGAAAAGAATACGATAAAAATAAAAAATCAAAAAAAAGGAAATCAAAATGAATTATGAAAATAATTTAAAAAAACATAATATAAAATTACCTGAGGCGAAAGCTCCAGTTGGAAATTATGTTGCAACCAAAATTATTGGTAAAATGTTATTTATATCAGGCCAAATTTCAATAAATGAAAATGGTGAATTAATAAAAGGTAAAGTTGGAAAAGATTTAGATACTGAAGCGGGATATAATGCAGCGAAAAGATGTGCATTAAGTATTGTTGCTCAGGTAAAAAAAGCTTGCAACAATGATTTATCAAAAATTAAATCATGTATTAAATTAACTGGATTTGTTAATTCAACTGATGATTTTATAGATCAACCAAAGGTAATTAATGGTGCATCTGATTTAATAGCGTCTATATTTGGAGATGCTGGAATGCACACAAGAGCAGCTGTGAGTACGAATAGTCTTCCATTGGGAGTTTCTGTTGAAGTTGATGCAATTTTTGAATTAAATTAAATATCAGTTATCTACCAATGCTAAAATATTTAAAACCCTGAGCTTTTATTTTAGCTGGGGAATAAATATTTCGCATGTCATAAATTATAAATTTTTTTCCTTTTACTAAGTTTTTAAAATTTATTGATTTAAAATCATTCCATTCGGTATGAATTATTACTAAATCTGAACCTTCTACAGATTTTTTTACAGATTTTTCATAAAAAACATTTTTATTTTTTTCAAATTCTATTTTATATCCAGTAGGATCAAAATATTTAATTATTGCACCTTTTTTTGATAAGGTTGGAATCATCTTAAGAGATGATGAATCCCTCATATCATCAGTATTTGCCTTAAAGGTGACACCTAAAAAAGTAATCTTTTTATTTTTAATTTTTTTATTTAAAATTTCGTAAATTCTATTTAATAAAAGATTTGATCTATTTTCATTAGATTTAATAACAGACTTTATTACGGATAAATTTGTTTTAAACTTATCTGAGGTTGAAATTATTGCTTTTGTATCTTTTGGAAAGCAAGAACCACCATATGCTGGTCCTGCTCTTAAAAAACGACTACCTATCCTTTTATCTAACCCCATTCCTATTGAAATATCTTCAATATTTATTCCTATTTTTTCACATAAATTTGCCATTTCATTTATGAAGGTAATTTTTGTAGCTAAAAAAGAATTAGATGCATATTTAATTAATTCTGCTGCTCTTCTTGAAGTATGAATATATTGAGCTCCTTTAGAGATTAAAGGACTATATAAATTTTTAAGTATACTATTAGATTTTTTATCATTAGAACCAATTACTATTCTATCTGGAAAAATAAAATCTCTAATAGCTTCACCTTCTCTTAAAAACTCAGGATTTGATACTATAGAAAATTTATTTTTATTATTTTTTTTAGATATAATCTTTTCGATTTCGTCACCTGTTGTAACTGGTACTGTTGATTTAGTAATTATGATTTTAAATTTATTTATTGAAGAACTTATTTTATTTGCAACACTGTAAATTTGTCTTAAATCTGCAGAACTACTATTTTTTTTTGTTGGAGTACCAACACAAATAAAAATAATATCTGATTTTTTAATTGAATTATTTATATCAGTTGAAAATGTTAATCTTTTATTTTTATAATTTTTAATAACTAGTTCGGATAAACCAGGTTCATAAATTGGAATATTACCTTTTTTTAATTGATTAATCTTACTTATATCTTTGTCAACACAAATTACATCATTTCCTAAATCAGAAAAACAAACTCCACTAACTAGTCCCACATAACCAGTGCCTATCATACAAAGTTTCATAATTTTGAAATTTCTATAGTTGATTTAATATACCCATTCAAACTGCCACAATCTAAATATTTACCAGAAAAAATATGAGCTATAAATTTTTCATTTTCTTTAATTAAAGATTGAATTGAATCTGTAATATGAATTTCATTACTTTTGCCTGGTTTTTGTTTTAATAATTTAGAAAAAATTTTTTTTGGAAGTATATATCTTCCTATTACAGCCTTATTAGAAGGTGCTTCACTCTTTGATGGTTTCTCAATAACATCTTCTATCAAAAAATTTTTTTTATCAATTTTTTTTTTTAGTTTATATATTCCCCATCTAGAAACAGTTTTTCTATTTATACTCATACTAGCCATTACTGAAGATTTATATTGATTATGAATTTTAATCATCGATTTAGAGCAATTATTTTTAATAATTAAATCATCAGGTAGTAACATCAAAAAAAATTTACTTTTAATATATTTTTTTGTTTTCAAAACAGCATCTCCTGTTCCCAAAGGTTTATTTTGATAAACAAATTTAATCATTTTTTTGTATTTTAATATCTTTTTATACTCCTTTATAATTCTAGGATCTTTTTTACTTTTAATAATATTTTTATAAAATTTATCATTATAAAAATAATCTTTAATCATCTTTTTTTTTTTAGAAATTATAAAAATTACCTCTTTAATTCCAGCATCAATGCATTCATCCAAAATATATTCAATTCCTGGTTTACCATTTATTGGTAAAAGTTCCTTAGCAAAAAC
The DNA here is from genome assembly GCA_902579985.1 of uncultured Pelagibacteraceae bacterium. Classification (GTDB taxonomy): domain Bacteria; phylum Pseudomonadota; class Alphaproteobacteria; order Pelagibacterales; family Pelagibacteraceae; genus Pelagibacter. The sequence continues at coordinate 74,327 of CACHIV010000003.1, forward strand.
ACTTGTAAGTGGCAATAATCTTGTACCTAAGCCTGCTAATGGAATAATTGCTTGTTTAATCATTTAAATGTTTTACTTATAAAAATGTTTTATACAAATGAAAATTTTATTAAACAATAATGATTTAAATGAGGCATTAAAAAATGTCTCTAATTTAGGTTTTGTCCCTACAATGGGGAGTCTTCATAAGGGCCATATATCGCTTATAAAGAAATCAAAAAAAATATGTAATAAAACAGTAGTTAGTATTTTTGTAAATCCGACTCAATTTAATGATAAGAAAGATTACTTAAATTATCCAAGAAACAATAAGAAAGATTTGTCTATATTAAAAAAATTAAAAGTTAATTTTGTATATTTGCCAGATAAAAATCAAATCTATAATAAAAAAAGAATTTCTAAAATCAAAATCAAAAAAAAAGATAAAATTTTATGTGCTAAATTTAGAAAGGGACATTTTGAAGGTGTAATCGATATTATGGATAGACTTACCAATCTAATTAAACCAAAGAAAATATTTATGGGTGAAAAAGATTTTCAACAATTACATTTGGTAAAAAAATATGTTGAAAAAAAATATATATGTAAAGTTATTCCTTGTAAAACTATAAGAAGTCCAAATAAAATAGCACTTTCATCAAGAAATTTACTTCTTACTAGAAAGGAATTAAATATTGCTTCTAAATTAGCTCAAAATTTGATTAGATTTAAAAAAAATTTAAAAAATATTAATAAAATAAAAAAAATCTTAAATCAAAAAAAAATTGAGCTTAATAATAAATTTAAAGTTAATATTGAATATTTAGAATTAAGAAATATTTTTACTTTTAAAGAATCACTAAAAATTTCAAATTCTAAAATTTTTATTTCATATTATTTAAATAATATAAGATTAATTGATAATTTTTAAAATTTATAAAAAATAAGCACCTACTCCTAAAAATGATACAAATCCAATTACGTCAGTTATAGTAGTTACAAATACGCTAGAAGCAATAGCGGGATCTATATTTAATCTTTTTAATGTTACTGGAACTAAAATTCCAAATAAGCCTGCAATAATCATTGTCAAAATCATTGATATAGAAATAATAATTGATAACAAAGTATCTTGAAACCAAATTTGAACTATAAATGCACTTATTCCTGCAAAGATAAAGCCATTCAGTACACCAATTGCAAATTCTTTAATAACATTTGAGTTAAAATTATTTTTAGTCAAATCATTGGTAGCTATTGTTCTTATAGTAACAGCAAGAGTTTGCATTCCAGCATTTCCTCCCATCGAAGCAACTATCGGCATTAAAAAAGCTAAAACAACCATCTGTTTAATTGTTGCTCCAAATAAACTAATACACCATGTTGCTAAAAAGGCTGTAAATAGATTTAATAATAACCAATTAAATCTTCTTTTTGTTTTAGTTAATACGCCATCAGTAATAGCTTCATCACCTACACCAGCTAATCTTAAAACATCTTCTTCTGCCTCTTCTTTTAATACAGTAAGGATATCATCATTTGTTATCATTCCTACTAATTTATTATTCTTATCAACTACACATGCAGAATTTAAATTGTAATTTTCAAAAAGATTACCTACTTCTTCTTTATCCATATCAACTGGAATAAGTAATTGTGTTTCAGACATTATAGAATTCATTTTTGTATCTCTTGAGGTTCTTAAAACCTTAGAAGATGGTACGTTTCCTATTGGTTTAAAATCTTCATTTACAATAAATATTTCTAAAAATTCTTCTGGAAGATCTTTATTTTCTCTCAAATAATCTATTGTTTGACCTACAGACCAATTGCTTGGTATAGCAGTAAATTCTCTTTGCATAATTCTTGCTGCAGAGTCTTCTGGATAACTTAAACTTTCAAGTAATGCAAATCGATCTTTTGGAGGTAACGAGCTTAAAATTTCATTCTTATCTTTCTCATTTAAATTTTCTAAAATTTTTACTGCATCATCTGACTCTAAATTTTTAAGTATCGTAACTATAGAATTAGATGATAAATAATTAATCATTTCTACTTGAATAGACTCATTCAATTCAACAAAAACTTCTGGATCAATTTTGAAATTATTTAGTTTAATTAAACCTTCTCTATCATTTTGATTTAAGTGCTCAATAATGTCAGCTGTGTCAGCAGGATGCATTTCTTTAAATGAATTGGTAATAAATAAAGCATCATTTTGAGCAATTTTATCAGTGACTACTTTTATATATTCTTTATTAAACTCAAAGTTTACTTTTTTATCTTTTATTTTTTTTACTAAAGACATAAATTACCTATATTTCAACATGGCACTATTAATGTATAATTGATAATTTACAATTCTTAAATGAACATAGAAATCAAAAAGTCAATAAAACCAGTAAAATATAAATATGCTATTGATTATTTAGAGAAAAGACTGCTCAAATTAAATAAAAAAAGAGCTAAAGAGCTAATTTGGGTATTAGAGCATGATGAAATTTATACTGTAGGAAAAAATTTCTTAAAAAATGAAGTTTTAAATAAAAATATTAAGATTATTAAAACAAATAGAGGTGGAAAAATAACTTATCATGGACCAGGACAACTTATTTGTTATTTTGTCATAGATTTAAATAAAAGAAAAAAAGATATTCGTAGATTTATTAATTTAATCGAAAAATCAATTATTGAAACTTTAAAAGAATTTAAAATTGAAACTTTTAGTGATAAAAAAAATATTGGGATTTGGCATAAAAAAAAAAATAAAATTATGAAAGTTGCCGCAATAGGTCTAAGAATAAGTAAATGGATTGTATACCATGGTTTCAGCATAAATATTAATAATGATTTAAATAAATATAAGAATATAGTTCCCTGTGGTATTAAAAATAAAGGAGTTACTAATTTATATACTATTAAAAACCAAAATTATAAAAATTTAAAAGATAAAGTTATTAAAAACCTAATTAAAAATTTGGAAGTCTAAGACGTTTTTTCTTAAGAAATTTTTTAAAATAATCAGGTAATAAAGCTGTATAAGTATATTTTTTATTTTTTATCATAAACTTAATCTTATATGAGTGCAGCATTAAATTCTTATTAATACCTTTATCAATGTTATTTAATTTATATTTTTTATCGCCAAAAATTGAGTGACCAATATCAAAAAGTTGTTTTCTAAGTTGATGTTTTCTTCCTGTAATAGGTTTCATTTCAACAAGTGATGCTAAAGAATTTTTATCCAAAATTTTATAAATAGTTTTTGCTTTTTCTATAATTTTTTTTTTATTTTCATATCTTGTTAAATCACTATTCCATTCACCTGAGTTATTTGATAATTCTCCATTACAAATAGCCAAGTAAGTTTTATGAACTTTTCTTAATCTAAATAGTGAAGTAAAAAATTGAGCAGTTTGTCTATTTTTTGCTAATATAAAAACACCAGAAGTATCTTTATCAAGTCTATGTACAGAGTAAGGCTTAGTGTTTTTAAAAATTTCACTTTTAGAGAAAATATCTACAAGATTTTTTTTAGATTTTGTTCCTCCCTGGACAGAAACTCCAGAACTTTTATTTAATACAATAAAATCATTATTATCATCAATTATTTGATCTTCATTAGCTTTAATTACTTCTTGAGATGGAATAAATTTTAATTTTTTTTGTACTTTGTTTTCTGAATAATCAAAATTAAAGAGATCAATTATGTCTCCTGTTTTTACTTTTTGTGAGCTTTTTACTTTTTTTTTATTAAGTTTAATTTTTCCACTTCTTAAGGTTTTTTCAATTAAACTTTGAGGAATATTACCTAAATTATTTCTTATCCATCTATCAATCCGCATTTCGTTAAACGCTAGGTTAACGCTAAGTGACTTTTTCATGATGTCGTATTTTATATAAAAAATTAAGCAGTAGCTAATTTTTTTTCCTCAGTTTTACCTTTAACTAGTTCTTTTTTTTTTCTATCTATTTTTTTTGCCTCTACATCTCTATCAACAAATTCAATTACAGCCATAGGTGCGTTGTCGCCATATCTAAATCCAGCTTTAATTATTCTTGTATATCCTCCATTTCTTTTCAGATATCTTTTAGATAATGTTTTAGTAACTTTTTGTGTAGAACCTTTATTTTGTAATTTTGTCATTAACATTTTCTTTGTTTGTAAAGTTTCTTTCTTTCCTAAGGTAATAATTCTTTCAGCTTCAGGTTTTAAAAATTTAGCTTTAGGAAGTGTTGTAGTAATCTGCTCATACTTAATTAATGAATTTAACATATTCTTAAGCAAAGCTTTTCTATGTTCAGATGTTCTATTTAATTTCTTATTAGCAAAACCATGTCTCATTTAAATTTGTTCCTCTAATTTTTTAGACATTTCTGCTATATTTTCTGGTGGCCAATTAGGTATCTCCATGCCAAGATATAAAGACATACTTGTTAAAACTTCTTTTATTTCATTTAAAGATTTTCTTCCAAAGTTAGGTGTTCTAAGCATTTCACCCTCAGATTTTTGAACTAAATCACCGATATAAATAATATTATCATTTTTAAGGCAATTCATAGATCGAACAGACAATTCTAATTCATCAACTTTTTTTAATAAGTTTTTATTAAACTCTGGTTCTGTTGATACTTCTTTAACCGGAACTTCAACTGGTTCATCAAAATTAACAAACATATTTAATTGATCTTGAAAAATTCTAGCAGAGTATGCAACGGCATCTTCCGCTGAAATAGATCCATTTGTTTCAACTTCCATAGTTAATTTATCATAATCTAAAGCTTTTCCTTCTCTTGCTGTACTAATAGTATATGAAACTTTTTTAACTGGACTATATAAAGAATCAATAGCTATCAGTCCAAGAGGTGGTTCTTCTGGCTTGTTCATTACAGCTGGAACATAACCTTTTCCTGTTCCAACATTCATTTCCATATGAAAATGAGTTTTTTCATCTAAATTACAAATAACTAAATCTGGATTTAAAATCTCAATATCAGTAACAGGAGTTATATCTGATGCTTTAATTTCACCTGGACCTTTAGCATCTAAAATAAGTTTTTTAACACTATCGGAAGAACTTTTTAAAGCTAGTGATTTTACGTTTAACACAATATCAGTAACGTCTTCTCTTACACCTTTTATAGATGTAAATTCATGTAACACACCATCAATTTGTATTGAAGTTACTGCTGCACCTCTAATAGAAGAAAGTAAAATTCTTCTTAAAGAATTTCCTAAAGTTAAGCCATAACCTTTTTCCAAAGGTTCAGCAATAATTTTTGCATATGATTTATCATCACTTATTTTTACATCTAGTTGGGCAGGTTTAATGAGTGCTTTCCAATTTTTTGAATTAACGTTTACGCTTTCCATTTTAAACTCTCCTTTTTTTTGGTGGTCTAACACCATTATGTGGCATTGGTGTAGTATCTTTAATTGATAAAATCTTGAATCCTTTAGCTTGTAAGGCTCTTAGGGCAGTTTCTCTACCTGAGCCAGGTCCTTTAACTTGAACAGTTAATGATTTCATTCCATACTCTAGGGCTTTAGAAGCAGCAGCATCTGCGGCTATTTGAGCAGCATAAGGAGTTGATTTTCTGGAACCTTTAAAACCTTTTTGTCCAGCTGAAGCCCAAGAAATAACATTTCCATTAGTGTCTGCAATTGAGATTATTGTATTATTAAATGTTGATTGAACGTAGGCAATACCATTAAGTACATTTTTTTTAATTTTTTTTTTTTTAGAATATGTACTTTTTTTAATTTTTTTTTCTACTTTTTTATCAATAACAGAGTCTTTATTGTCTACTTTTTCTACTTTAGCCATAAATTAATTATTTCTTAAGTGGTGTTAATTTTTTTCCTGCAATTGCTATTGCTTTTCCTTTTCTTGTTCTAGCATTACACCTTGTTCTTTGACCTCTAACTGGAAGTTTTTTTCTATGTCTTGATCCTCTATAGCAAGCCAAATCCACTAATCTTTTAATCGTTAAAGAATAGTCTCTTCTTAAGTCACCCTCTACTTTAAAATTTGCATCAATATATTCTCTGATTTTAAGTATGTCTTCATCTGTTAATTCACTTATTCTTTTTTTACTAGGAATGTCTAATGATGTACAAATCTGATTTGAAAATTTTTCACCTATACCGTATATGTATGTAAGTCCAACGTGGACAAGCTTATTTTGCGGAATATTTACACCTGCTATACGAGCCATATTTTTGAGAATAAATTTAGCCTTTTTATATAATAAGTTCTTCCAAAGTCAACTTTTAAACCTTTAAAATATTAAGAATTTTACTAGTAATTTCAGCAATTTCTAAGCTTCCATCTATTTCTTTAAAATTAGATTTAGTAGAGTAATATTTTAAGACAGGTTTAGTTGTTTCCATATAAGTATCAAACCTTTTAAGTATAGTATCCAAGTCATCATCTGATCTTTTTTCTAAAATTTTTCTTTTCTCAATTCTTTTTATCAATGTGTCTTTATTAACATTGAGAAAAAAAATAAAATCTATTTTTTGTTTTGAGTCTGATAACCATAAGTCCAAATTTTTTGCTTGTTCTATAGTTCTTGGATATCCATCAAAAATCAACTTATCTTTTTTTTGTGGATCAAATATTACGTTTTTAATAATTTTGTTAACAATTTCATCATCAACAAACTTTCCTTCGTTCATATAATTAATTATTTTCTTACCTATTTCTGTATCTTTTTTAATCTCATCTCTTAACATATCGCCAGTAGAGACTTGATAATTATTTAATTTTTCTTCCAAATTTTTAGCTTGAGTTCCCTTTCCAGCACCAGGGGGACCAAATAAAATTATATTCACTTTTACTTACCGAATTTAGTTTTTTTAATTAATTGCTCGTATTGAGAACTCATTAATCTTGTTTGAATTTGAGTGACCGTATCAATGGCTACTACCACAACAATCAAAATAGATGTTCCACCTAAATAAAAAGGTATTGGATAATTTGCAATTAAAAACTCTGGCATTAAACATACCAACGTTAAATAAAGAGCACCAATTGTAGTTAGTCTAATAATAATTTTTTCTATGTACATAGCAGTATTTTCACCAGGTCTAATACCAGGTATAAAGCCTCCGTATTTTCTCAAATTATCTGCAGTTTCTTTTGGATTAAAAGTTATAGAAGTATAAAAAAAGGTAAAAAATATTATACCTGATGCATACAACAACATATAAAGAGGTTGACCTTGAGTAAAAAATGAACTGAAATTTAAAAATGTATCATTTTCAGAAAAACTAAAATTAGAAAATGTTACTGGTAATAATAATAATGCTGATGCAAAAATAGCAGGTATTACACCTGCTTGGTTAATTTTTAATGGTAAATGAGATGATTCACCGCCATACATTTTATTTCCCATTTGTCTTTTAGGATAATTTATAAGAATTTTTCTTAATGCTCTTTCCATAAAAACTATAAACATAATCGTAATAACTAATAGAACAAAAATTCCTATAATCATTATAGTAGAAACTGCACCTGTTCTACCCAGTTCAAACGTAGTAACTAAAGCTCTAGGTATCTCAGCAACAATTCCAGCAAAAATAATTAGAGAAATACCATTACCTATACCTCTTTGAGTTATTTGTTCGCCTAGCCACATAAGGAATATTGTGCCAGTGACTATAGTTGAAACTGTTGTTATCTTAAAAAATAAACCTGGATTAATAACTAGATTCGGTGATGACTCTAACCCAATTGATAAACCATAACCTTGAACAGTAGCTAATAAAACTGTTCCATATCTTGTGATTTGTGTAATTTTAGATCTACCTATTTCTCCTTGAGCTTTTAAGTTTTTGAAATAATCAGATACTCCAGTTAATAATTGAACAATAATAGATGAAGAAATATAAGGCATTATTCCTAAAGCAAAAATTGCCATTCTGCTTACAGCACCACCAGCAAAAACATTAAACATTCCCAGTAATCCTTTTTGATTACCACTCATCATTATTTGTAATTGTTCTGGGTCTATACCAGGAAGAGGTACAAAAGTACCAAATCTATAAACTGCTAAAATAAATATTGTAAAAAGTATTCTATTTTTAAGATCGTTCGTCTGAGAAGATGAGCTCATAATGTCTTAATTATTTTTTAAATGTACAGATCCACCAACTTTTATTAATTTTTCTTGCGCAGATTTTGATATTAAATCAGCCTCAATATTAACTTTATCTTTAATTTTTCCTGTCCCTAATATTTTTAATTTTTTTGAGTTTTTATTTATAAGTTTTAATTTTTTAAGTAATTCTGTATTTATTACTTCACTAGATTTAATAGTTTTTTTATCAATATAAGACTGGATCTTATCTAAATTCATTATTGCAATATTTTCTTTTCCAAAATAATTAAAGCCTCTTTTAGGTAATCTTCTATATAATGGCATCTGGCCTCCTTCAAAAGAATTAATAGCCACTCCAGATCTAGATTTTTGACCTTTAACTCCTCGACCAGAAGTTTTTCCTTTACCAGATCCAATCCCTCTGCCAACTCTTATTTTTCTTTTTTTAATTTTTCCTATTGTATTTAATGTGCTCATTGTTCTCTTTTTTCAATTATATCAGATATCTTTTTATTTCTTATTGTAGATATATATTTAGGCGAATTTTGTTTTGATAAAGCTTTCATAGTTGCTCTGATCATGTTATGAGGATTTGATGTACCCATAGATTTAGCAACTATATCTTTAATTCCTAAAACTTCACAAACAGCTCTAACTGGACCACCAGCGATAATTCCTGTTCCTTTAGACGCAGATCTCAAAATAATTTTTCCTGCACCATCTTTTGCGTAAACATCATGGTGAATAGTTCTTCCCTCTCTTAGAGGAATATGGATTAACTTTCGTCTGGCAGTTTCGTTCGCTTTTTTAATTGCATCAGGAACTTGTTTTGCCTTAGCATGGGCTATTCCTATTTTTCCTGCTTGATTACCAACTACAACTAAAGCAGAAAATCCAAATCTACGACCACCTTTTACAACTTTAGTAATCCTATTGATATGTACCAATTTTTCTAAAATATCGTCATTCTTTTTTTCTTTTATATCCATAATTAAAATTCCATTCCATTTTTACGTAATGTTTCAGCAAAGGCTTTTACTCTTCCATGATACTTATAAACACCTCTGTCAAAATAGATTTTTGTTATTTTTTTTTCTTGAGCCTTTTTGGCTAATTTTTCTGCAACTATTTTTGATAATTCTGTTTTATTTACTTTATTTAGAGATCTGATATCTTTCTCAATTGAAGAGCATGAAATAAGAGTAATATTTTTTATATCGTCAATTATCTGTGCAGAAATATTATTAGAAGACCTAGATATACTCAATCTCAATCTATCTGAGGAAGATACTTTTTTTCCCTTTTTTCTTACTCTGAATTTTTTTCTATCAACAGATTTTAATTTCATTATTTTTTCTTTCCCTCTTTTTTTAAGACATATTGTCCTTGTTCTCTAACTCCCTTGCCTTTATATGGTTCAATTTTTCTGAAAGTTTTTATTTTCGAAGCAGTAGTTCCTACTTGCTGTTTATCGGGTCCAGTTATTTTTAAAATTGTTTGCTTTTCTACAGTAATTTTTATTCCTTCAGGTATATCGAAATTTATGTCATGACTGTAACCAAGCTGTAAATTTAATTGTTTCCCTTTTAGGGCTGCTCTATATCCTACTCCTACTAGTTCTAAGGTTTTATGATAGCCAGTGCTTGATCCTATAACTGCATTATTAATTAAACTTCTGTTCATTCCCCATAATCTTTTAGAATTTTCATTAATCTTAATTGGTTTTATTGATATATTTTTACCTTCTGTAATATCAATTTTAAACATGTCTAAATCTATATTTAAAGATTTTTTGCCTAACGGTCCTTCTATATTTAATACATTTCCAGTCAAGGCAGCTTTGACTTTATCAGGAATTGAAATATTAATTTTACCAATTTTAGACATTAAAATACCTTACAAATTATCTCTCCACCAACTTTTTGTTTCCTAGCATCAACATCAGTCATTACACCTTTTGGAGTTGATACTATTGCGATACCAAGTCCACCATTTATTTTTGGTAGGCTCGCAGCGCTAGAAAATATTCTTCTACCAGGTTTTGAAATTCTTTCAAAAGTACTTATAACAGGATTTCCTGAATGGTACTTTAAATCTACTAATAGAATAGATTTATTTGTTTCATTATCAATCTTATAATCTTTTATAAAGCCCTCACTTTTTAAAATATCTGCAATTTTTACCTTAAAATTAGATGAAGGCAGTGCAACTTTTTTATGATTTCTTACCTGTGCATTTTTAATTCTTGCTATCATATCTCCTATTGGATCACTTAAACTCATATTTTCCTTTCTACCAGCTTGACTTAGTCATACCTGGAATTAATCCCTGTAATCCTAAGTCCCTTAAAGCTATTCTTGATATTTTTAATTTTCTATAAACTCCATGAGGTCTCCCAGTAATTTGACATCTATTCATAACTCTATTTTTTGCTGAATTTCTGGGTAACTTAGATAATTTTTGTTGAGCTTTAAATCTTTCTTCTAATGAAATCTTTTTATTCATGACAATTTTCTTTAAAGCTTTTCTTTTTTTAAAAAGTCTGTCAGATAATTTAATTCTTCTATTATTTTTATTGATAGCACTAGCTTTAGCCATTTTTAATTATCTCCTTTTTTAATGAATGGAAAATTTAATTTTTCTAAAAGAGCTAAACTATGCTCTGTATTGATAGCTGAAATTACGATAACTATATCTAAACCTCTTATTTTATCAATTCTATCAAAATTAACTTCAGGAAAAATTATATGTTCTTTAATTCCAAAAGTATAATTACCAAATTTATCAAATCCTTTTGATGACAAGCCTCTGAAGTCTTTAATTCGTGGTAAAGCTATATTTACCAACCTATCAATAAATTCATACATTTTATTACCCCTAAGTGTTACTTTTAATCCTGCATTTGCTCCTTTTCTTGTTTTAAAATTTGCAACTGATTTTTTAAATTTAGTAACAACTGGTTTTTGACCGGCAATTTTACTTAAATCTTCTTCTGTAGACTTAAGAATCTTTGAGTCAGCTCCATCTAGTCCAAGACCCATGTTAATTACTACTTTTTCTAATTTTGGGCCCATATAAAGATTTTTAAAACCTAGCTTTTCTTTTAAAGATGGTTGAATTTCTTTATAATAAAGTTGTTTTAATCTTGGTGTCATTATTTTTTATTTTCAATTTTTTTTATTTTTTTTTTTTCACTAACAATCGTTAGATTTGAAAGATGTATAAAACTTTCTTTAGATATTATTCCACCTTTTTTTTCTTTTGTTGTTTTAATATGTTTTTTCACAATATTAATTCCCTGAACCTTGGCTCTATTATTAGATTTATCAATCTCAATAACTTCACCTTCTTTTTTTTTATCTCTTCCAGTTAAAATTTTTACTTTAATACCTTTTTTAATCATTTATAAAACCTCTGGAGCTAATGAAATTATTTTCATTTGCCCTCTATTTCTTAATTCTCTAGTTACTGGACCAAAAATTCTTGTTCCAACTGGTTCACCTTTATCATCAACTAAAACTGCAGCATTATTATCAAATCTAACTTTTGATCCATCATCTCTGTGAATTCCTTTTTTTACTCTAACTACTACAGCTTTATGAACACTTCCTTTTTTAACTTTTCCCTTTGGAATTGCTTCTTTTACAGCAATAACAATAGTATCTCCAATGCTTGCATATCTACGTTTAGATCCACCTAAAACTTTAATACACTCTATTTTTTTTGCACCAGTATTATCTGCTACTAATAATTCAGTTTGTACTTGTATCATTTAGAGCCATCCATCACTTGAAATTTTTTATTTTTAGAAAAAGGTTTGCATTCAATTATTGAAACTTTATCACCTATTTTAAATTTATTATTTTCATCATGTGCACTATACTTTTTTTTAACCTTAAGAACTTTTTTAAGAATTGGATGTGAATATTTTCTTTCTACAGAAACAGTTATTGTTTTATTAGGTTTGTCACTAGTAACTATCCCTGTTAATATTTTTTTAGGCATTTAATTCTTTCTTTAATTTAGTTTTTAATCTTGCAATAGTTTTTTTTGTCTGTCCAATCTTTGAAGGATTAGTGATTTGTGAATTAATCTTCTGAAATCTAAAATTAAACAAATCTTTTTTTAACTTATCAATACTTTTAATAGCTTGATCTTTAGACAATTTTTTAATTTCTTGTTTTTTCATTTTATGTAAATCTTTTAATAAATTTTGTTTTAATTGGTAATTTAGCTGAAGCTTTATAAAGAGCTTCTTTTGCTATAATCTCTGAAACTCCATCAACCTCAAATAAAATTCTACCAGGTTTTACTCTACAAGCCCAAAATTCTGGAGCTCCCTTACCTTTTCCCATACGAACTTCTACAGGCTTTTTAGATACTGGTATATTTGGAAATATTCTTGTCCATACTCGTCCCTGTCTTTTCATATGTCTCGTTAAAGCAACTCTTGCAGCCTCAATTTGTTTACCTATAACTCTTTCAGGTGCCATTGCTTTTAAAGCAAATGAGCCATAGTTTATTGTACTTGCTCTAGATGCTGTACCATGAATTCTACCTTTGTGAGCTTTTCTAAATTTTGATCTAACAGGCTGCAACATAATTATTCCTTAATTTCTTTTGAAGAAACTTTATTAGTTTCTTGATTAAATTCTTTTGCAAAAACCTCACCTTTATAAATCCAAATTTTAACTCCAATAATACCAAAAGTTGTTAAGGCTTCTGCTTCTGCATAATCTATATCAGCTCTTAATGTATGAGATGGAATACTTCCTTCTCTTAACCATTCAGTTCTAGCTATTTCATTTCCACCTAGTCTACCACTTATTGAAACTTTGATTCCTTTTGCTCCAAGTCTCAAACATGACTGCATAGCTCTTTTCATTGCTCTTCTATATGAAATTCTTTTTACAAGTTGTTGTGCAATATTTTCTGCTACTAAAAAAGCATTTGTTTCTGGTTTTTTTACTTCTTTAATATTTAATGTTACATCATTATTTGTAAATTTAGATAAATTGTTTTTAATTTTATCAATATCACTACCTTTTTTACCAATAACAAATCCTGGTCTTGAAGTGTAAATTGTAACAAAACATTTATTTGAAGTTCGTTCTATCATTACTTTAGAAACACCAGAATTAACTACATTTTTTTTGATATAATTTCTAATTTTAAAATCTTCAATTAAGTAATTCCCAAAGTCTTTCTTTTTTGCATACCAAACAGAATCCCAGCCTCTATTTACGCCAAGTCTAAAACCTACTGGATTAACTTTTTGACCCATGACTCTCCATTTTCTTTGTTTCAGCTAAAATAATTGTTATTGATGAATATGGTTTCAAAATTGGTGCTGCTCTTCCTTTTGCTCTTGCCCTAAATCTTTTCATAATAATTTTTTTTCCACAGTAAGCTTCTTTTATTACTAGTTTATCAATATCATACTGATTATTATTTTCTGCATTTGCTACAGCTGATGATACTGTTTTTCTGATTTCTTTTGTAATTCTTTTTTCTGAAAATAATAAATCTCTTATAGCTTCATCAACTTTTTTACCAACTATTCCTTTAAGTATAGGATTTAATTTTCTAACACTAGATCTTATATTATTGTTAACTGATCTAACTGTATTTTCTCTCAATTTGTTTATTTTCTTTTTTTTACCCATAATTATTTTTTACCGTCTGTTGTTTCTGTTTTCACTGCAGCTGCTTTTTTATCAGCTGGTGTATGCCCAAAAAATGTTCTAGTTGGTGAAAATTCACCTAGTTTATGACCTACCATATCTTCTGATATAGTAACCGGTATAAATTTCTTGCCATTATAAATTAAAAAACTTACTCCAACAAATTCAGGAATAATAGTTGATTTTCTTGACCATGTTTTAATAGGTATTTTTTTTGGATCAGTTTTTTGTTTTTCAGCTTTTTTTATTAAGCTCTCTTCAACAAAAGGTCCTTTCCACACAGATCTAGACATTATTTCTTAGTATCCTTTCTTTTATTTCTTCTTTTAACTATAAATTTGTCAGTTCTCTTATTATCTCTAGTTTTTAATCCTTTCGCGGATTGACCAGTTGGAGAAACAGGATGTCTTCCTCCTGCACTTTTACCTTCACCACCACCATGAGGATGATCAACTGGATTTTTTACAACACCTCTAGTGTGAGGTCTTCTGCCAAGCCATCTTGATCTACCAGCTTTTCCAATTTTAATATTTTTTTGATCAGCATTAGATAAAACTCCAATAGTAGCCATACATCTAGAATCTATCTTTCTTACTTCTCCCGAAGTCATTTTTATTAATGAATAATTGCCATCTAAACCAGTTATTATAACGGATGTTCCTGCTGATCTTGCAATTTTTCCTCCTGCACCTGGTCTCAATTCGACATTATGAATATTAATTCCAACAGGTATATCTCTTAGAGGCATGCAGTTTCCTATTTTAATCTCTTTTTCTGTACCATTTTCAATTATATCTCCAACTTTAATTTTTTGAGGTGCTAAATAATAAAAATGCTGTCCGTCCTCAAACTTAACGAGCATGATGTAACAAGATCTATTTGGATCATACTCAATTCTTTCTACCTTTGCAGTCATGTCAATTTTTTTTCTGTAAAAATCTACAATTCTATACATTTTTTTATGTCCACCACCCGACATATTTCTTGATGTTATATGACCATTATTGTTTCTTCCACGCATAGCATTTTTAGGTTCTACTAAAGTTTTAAAAGGTTTACCTTTCCATAAACCTGTTCTATCTACTAAGACAGTTCCTCTTGTTGATTTTGTATATGGTTTAAAAGTTTTTAATGTCATTCTTTAAATTCCAGTTGTTAGATCTATACTTTGACCTTTTTTAAGAGTTATAATAGCTTTTTTAAAACCTTGAACTTTCACTTTTCTTCCTCTAGTTTCTTTTATTCTATTTTGTTTATTAATTATATTAATTTTAATTACATTTACTTTAAAAATTTTTTCAATATTTTTTTTTAAATCATTTTTTGTAGCAATTCTTGGTACTTTAAAAACAATTTTATTTTGTTCAGAAAGATTTGTAGTTTTTTCTGTAACTATAGGAGATAAAATTTTATCGTATAAATGAATTTTATACATTTTATGAATATCTCTTTTCTAGTTCTTTTACTGAACTTTCAGTAAATACAACTTTCTTAAATTTTACTATATCAAAAGCGCTAAAATGATTTATATCTGTAACTTTAACGTTTGGAATATTTCTGATTGATTTTTCTATTTTTTCTTTTGAAGACTTATCTAAAATAATCAATGAATTTGTAATTTCAAATTTCTTTATAATTGAATACATTTCTTTTGTTTTTTTTATTACATTAGTAAAATCATTAAAAACTACTAAATGATTAAGATTATTTTTTTCAGTAATTAATGAAGCAATGCTAAGTTTTTTTTCACTTTTATTTAATTTTCTTTTTTTATAAGCGAGTTCACCTTTCGGACCATGAGCAACACCTCCGCCAACAAAAATTGGAGCTTTTCTACTTGCGTGTCTAGCACCCCCAGTGCCTTTTTGTGCATATATTTTTGACGTAGAACCAGTAATTTCATTTTGTTGTTTAGTTTTTCCATGTCTACCTTTGTAATTTGCATTAGTTTTAAATAAAACGTTATCAACTAATTTTTTATTAATTTTTGCAGAAAAAATTTTATCTAAAACTTCTATCGAAGTTTTTTTACCATCTAGATTGACTGAGTTTATTTTCATGATTTTTTCTTTTTATCTGGGGTTTTTTTTGCTTTTTCAGCTGCTTCTATTTTCTGACTAATTGTCATTTTATTTATATTTTTAATTGATTTTTTAACTAAAATTTCTGTATTTTTTGAACCAGGTATAGACCCTTTTAAATATAAAAGTTCATTTTCTAAATCTGTTTTAATAATTTCTAAATTTTGCATTGTTCTTATTTTATCACCCATATGACCTGCCATTTTTTTTCCTTTAAAAACTTTACCAGGATCTTGTCTTTGTCCAGTCGATCCATGTGATCTATGTGAAACAGAAACTCCATGTGTTGCTCTAAGACCACTAAAGTTATGTCTTTTCATTGCGCCTGCAAACCCTTTTCCAATAGTTTTAGATGTTGTATCAACAAATTTTACCTCTTTAAAAATCTCTAATCCAAACTCATTGCCTTCTTTATAGTCATCTGTGTTTTTAACTCTAAATTCTTTTAATTTTTTCTTTGCTTCAGTATTTTTTTTTGCATACATACCCTTCATGGCTTTTGTAATTTTTGAATTTTTAATTTTACCATAACCTAGTTGAACTGCTTTATAGCCACGCTTATCCTCTTTTATAACATTAATTACTCTAGCTTTTTCCATCTTAACCACCGTTACAGGAACTAGTTGACCAGTTTTATAAAACTCTCTAGTCATTCCTATTTTTTTTCCAATTAAAGCTATTTCAGTCATAATTAAATCTTTATTTCCACATCAACTCCTGATGCTAAATCTAATTTCATTAAAGCCTCAACAGTTTGAGGAGTTGGTTCGATAATATCGATCAATCTTTTATGTGTTCTAGTTTCAAATTGTTCTCTACTTTTTTTATCAATATGTGGTGATTTAAGAACAGTATATCTCTCAATTTTAGTTGGTAGTGGTATTGGTCCTTTAATTGTCGCTCCTGTTCTTTTAACAGTATTAACGATTTCTTCAGTAGATGTATCTAAAATCTTATTATCGTAAGCTCTTAATTTAATTCTAATATTTTGTTTTTCCATAATAACTTTATCCTGCAATTTTTTTTGTTACTTCATCCTGAACATTTTGTGGAACTTTTGAATAATGATCAAAGAACATTGAATATTGAGCTCTTCCTTGAGACATTGATCTTAAACTATTAATATATCCAAACATATTAGCTAATGGGACCATAGCTGTAATTACTGTAGCATTTCCTCTTTGTTCTTGAGTGTTAATTTGTCCCCTTCGACTATTTAAATCTCCAATGACATCACCCATATAGTCTTCTGGAGTAACTACTTCAACTCTCATCACAGGCTCTAATAATTTTAATGTACCTTTAGTACAAGCTTCTTTAAAGCAAGCTCTACTAGCTAATTCAAATGCAAGTACACTTGAATCAACATCATGATGTAAACCATCAAGAATTGTAACTTTATAATCAATCATAGGGAATCCAGCTAAGATTCCACCATCAGAAACTGTTTCAATTCCCTTTTCAACGCCTGGGATGAACTCTTTTGGGATAGCGCCACCTTTAATTTTACTTTCTACTAATCTCCCTGCACCAGGTTCTTGAGGTTCTACTAAAAGTTTTACCTTAGCAAATTGTCCTGCACCTCCACTTTGTTTTTTATGAGTATATTCGACTTCAGAAGGATTTTGTAAAGTTTCTCTATAAGCAACTTGCGGTGCACCAACATTTGCTTCAACTTTAAATTCTCTTTTCATTCTATCTACGATAATATCTAAGTGAAGTTCACCCATTCCCTTAATAATTGTTTGACCAGATTCTTCATCAGAAGTTACTCTAAAAGAAGGATCTTCTTTTGCCAGTCTTCCTAAAGCTTCTCCCATTTTTTCTTGGTCAGCTTTTGTCTTGGGTTCAACAGCAATTTCAATCACTGGATCTGGAAATTCCATTGGTTCTAATAAAACTGGATTTTCTTCATCACATAAAGTATGTCCAGTTATAGTGTATTTTAACCCTGCTAATGCTACTATATCACCGGCATTTGCTTCTTTAATATCTTCTCTAGAATTTGCATGCATTAAAAGCATTCTTCCAACTCTCTCTTCTTTTTCTTTAGATGAGTTATATATGCCTGTGCCAGTTTTAATTGTGCCTGAATAAACTCTAATAAATGTAAGTGAACCTACAAATGGATCATTGGCAACTTTAAAAGCTAAAGCAGAAAAACCAGCTCCATCTTCGAATTTCATTTCAACTTCATCTTCTGAGCCTGGTTTAGTTCCTTTTATCAAACCAATATCTATTGGACTAGGAAGATAATTAATAACTGCATCTAATAATGGCTGAACTCCTTTATTTTTAAAAGCAGATCCTGTTAAAACTGGTACAAAATCAAAATTTAGTGTTCCTTTTCTTATACACTTAATCAAATCTTCCTCTTTAATTTCTTCTCCATTTAAGTACGATTCCATTAATTTTTCATCTTGCTCCACTGCCATTTCAACTAATTCAGTCCTATATTTTTTTGAAATCTCTTTAAGATTCTCCGGAATTTCTTTATATTCCCACTCTGCACCTAAAGCTTCATTTTTCCATACTTGAGCTTTCATTTTAACAAGATCAACAACTCCTGAAAGAGAGGACTCAATACCTATTGGAACTTGTATAATTAAAGGTTTAGCACCTAGCCTATCTTTAATCATATCAACACATCTAAAAAAATCTGCTCCAGTTCTATCAAGTTTGTTTACGAAACAAATTCTTGGAACTTTATATTTATCAGCTTGTCTCCACACTGTTTCTGATTGTGGTTCAACTCCAGCGACACCATCAAAAACTGCAACTGCCCCATCTAAAACTTTTAAGGATCTCTCAACTTCTATAGTAAAATCTACATGACCAGGAGTATCTATTATATTGATTCTGTGGTCTTGCCAAAAGCAAGTGGTTGCTGCTGAAGTGATTGTAATTCCTCTTTCTTGTTCTTGTTCCATCCAATCCATAGTAGCTGCACCGTCATGGACTTCACCAATCTTATGACTTTTTCCAGTATAATATAAAATTCTTTCAGTAGTGGTTGTTTTTCCAGCATCTATATGAGCCATAATTCCAATATTTCTATATTTATCTAATGTATGCGTTCTAACCATAATTTATTACCATCTAAAATGAGCAAAAGCTTTATTTGACTCTGCCATTTTATGAACATCCTCTTTTTTTTTAACTGCAGATCCTTTTCTTTCATAAGCATCATATAATTCGCTAAAAATTTTATCTGACATATTTTTATCTTTTCTTTTTCTGGAAGCATCTATTAACCATCTTATTGCAAGAGCTTGGGCTCTTTTACTTTTAACTTCAACTGGAACTTGATATGTAGCACCACCTACTCTACGAGATCTAACTTCTACAGTGGGCTTTATATTGTTTATTGCCTCATTAAAAACATTTATGGGTTCTTCCTTTGTTTTTGACTTTATCTTATTTATAGCTTCATAGACAATTTTTTCAGCAACTACTTTTTTCCCATCATACATTATAGAGTTGATTAATTTTGGAATAATAGTTGAATTATAAATTGGATCTGGAGTAACAATTTTTTTTGGTTGTGTTTTTTTTCTAGACATTATTATTATTTACCTTTTTTAGTTCCATATAAAGATCTACGTTGTTTTCTGTTTGCTACTCCTTGGGTATCTAAATTTCCTCTAAGAATATGATAACGTACTCCAGGTAAATCTTTTACACGACCACCTCTAATTAAAACTACTGAGTGTTCTTGAAGGTTATGTCCTTCACCACCAATATATGCTGTCACTTCAAAACCATTTGAAAGTCTTACCCTTGCAACTTTTCTTAATGCAGAGTTAGGTTTTTTAGGTGTTGTTGTATAAACTTTAACACAAACACCTCTTTTCAAAGGTTGTTTTTGTAAGGCAGGAACTTTGTTCCTGGCAACCGGTTTAGTTCTCTTTTTTCTTAACAACTGATTTATAGTTGGCATAAATATTTAAAATTAATTATTGTATTTTTGAAAGAAAATAACTGACAGGTTATTAAATGGCAGCGTTTAGTTCCGTAAATTAGGTACTACATTCCAACCAAAAACATCGCCAAAATACTATTAAATTTTACTTTGTCAAACTAAAACTACAAGTAAAACGCGCTTATTTATTGATTTGCTTGAGATTCTGATGCTTGAGTAGGTTCTATTTTTTCTTGTTCAGATAAAAATTTACTATCATCTTCAATTGCTTTTTTGTTCCATCTATTTTTGATATGTCCAGTTCCTGCAGGAACTAATCTTCCAACAATCACATTTTCTTTTAAACCATTCAATGGGTCAATTTTACCTTTAATAGCAGCATCAGTTAAAACTCTTGTTGTTTCTTGGAAAGATGCTGCAGAAATAAATGACTCTGTTTGAAGAGAAGCTTTTGTAATTCCCATTAAAACTCTTTCTCCAGAAGCAGGTTTTTTTCCTTCTGCAGTAAGTTTATCATTTGTATTATCAAATTTTAATCTATCAATCATTTCACCAGGTAAATAATTTGAGTCACCCGGATCTTTTACTTCTATTTTTTTAAGCATTTGTCTTAAAATTGTTTCTATATGTTTGTCATTTATTACCACTCCTTGTAATCTATAAACCTCTTGAACTTGATTAACAAAATACTCAGTTAAATCTTTAATGCCTAAAATTCTAAGAATATCATGTGGTAAAGGCTGTCCATCTAACAAATACTCACCTTTTTTAATTTTTTCACCCTGATTGAAGTTTATATGTTTCCCTTTAGGAATTAAATAATTTGAAGGTTCGCCGTTTTCAGGTTGGATTGAAATTCTTTGTTTGCCTCTTACTTCTTTTCCAAATAAAACTTTCCCATCATTTTCTGCAATGATAGCACTATCTTTTGCTTTTCTAGCTTCAAATAATTCTGCTACTCTGGGTAGTCCTCCAGTTATATCTTTAGTTTTAGTTGTCTCTTTTGGTAATCTTGCAATCACATCCCCAGCAAATATTTTTTGTCCGTCTTTTATAGAAAGAATTGAGTCTGGTACTAAATAATATCTAGCTTCATTATCGTCAGCTTTTTTTATAACATTTCCTTTTTCATCTCTAAGTGTAATTCTAGGTTTTAAATCAGTATTTTTAGATTGAGATCTCCAGTCAATTACAGATTTCGATGAAATACCAGTTGCATCATCAGTTGTCTCTTGTATAGAAACGCCATCAATTAAATCAACAAAACTTGCTGTACCACTTTTTTCAGCAATTACTGGGGTAGTATAAGGATCCCATTCACAAATTTTAGTATTTGCTTTAATCTTATCTCCATTATTAAAAAATAGTTTTGATCCATAAGCAACTTTATAAACTGCAATTTGAACTCCCTTATCATCCTCTATGGAAAGCTGAGTGTTTCTCCCCATAACAATTAAATTCTTTTTAGAGTCCTCTAGAATATTTGAATTAATTATTTTTAAAACCCCATCACTTTTTGTAACAATTTGCGAGTCTTGCTTAACAGAAGCTGTTCCTCCGACGTGGAAAGTCCTCATTGTTAACTGTGTTCCGGGTTCTCCAATTGATTGAGCCGAAATCATTCCAATAGCTTCACCAACATGAACCATTTTGCCTCTAGACAAGTCTCTTCCATAACACGTAGCACAAACACCCTCTTTTGAACTACATGTCATTACTGAGTAAACTTTAATTGATTTAACACCAGCAGAATCAATTTTATCACATCCTGTTTCGTCAATCATTTCAGATTTTTTAATAATCACTTCACCGCTTAAAGGATTTTTGACCTCTGCAGCTGTAACTCTTCCAAGGGCTCTTTCAGATAAACTTACAACTACATTTCCACCTTCTAAAATTTCAGAAAGCTCAATAAATCCAGGATTATCGCATTTAACTTTTGTTATTGTTAAATCTTGAGCAACATCACAAAGTCTTCGAGTTAAATATCCGGAACTTGCAGTCTTTAAAGCTGTATCAGCTAAACCTTTTCTAGCTCCATGAGTAGAATTAAAGTATTCTAGTGCAGTTAAACCTTCTTTAAAATTTGATGTAATTGGACTTTCTATAATCTCACCTGAGGGTTTTGCTATTAAACCTCTCATTCCTGCTAATTGTTTCATTTGGGCTGCAGATCCTCTAGCACCACTATCTGCCATCATAAAAACAGAATTTATTTTTAATCCATCAGAAGTTTTTTCTGTAGCTGAAATTCCCTTCATCATTTCACCTGCAACTTTATCTGTACATTTAGACCAAGCGTCTACTACTTTATTATATTTTTCACCTCTAGTAA
The DNA here is from genome assembly GCA_902579985.1 of uncultured Pelagibacteraceae bacterium. Classification (GTDB taxonomy): domain Bacteria; phylum Pseudomonadota; class Alphaproteobacteria; order Pelagibacterales; family Pelagibacteraceae; genus Pelagibacter. Next base: position 96,434 of record CACHIV010000003.1, read on the forward strand.
TTAAGCCCTCAGAATATTGAGTCTCATAATCTGAAATTAATTTTTTTGTATCCTCAATTAATTGAGTTTTACTTTGAGGAATTATAAGATCATCTTTACCAAAAGAGATACCAGCTTTAAATGCATGTTTGAAACCTAAGTCCTTTAACTTATCACAAAATATAACAGTAGTTTTTTGACCACAAAATCTAAAAACAATGTCAATAATTTCTGAAACTGTCTTTTTTGGTAACAATCGATCAATTAATGAAAATTTTATGTTATTATTTTTTGGTAATAAATTTGCTAACAAAAATCTTCCTGCAGTTGAAGTATATTTTTCATATTTTTTATTACCTTTTTCATCTAATGTTTCAAATCTAGATATAATAGTGCTGTGAACTTTTATTTGATCTGAAGATAAAGCAAATTCTATCTGATCAGCATCTAAAAAATATCCTTTAGGCTTGTCCGTTAATGGTTCTTGAGATAAATAATAAATACCTAATATCATGTCCTGACTAGGGACAATTATTGGTTTTCCATTTGATGGTGATAAAATATTATTTGTTGATAGCATTAAAATTCTAGCTTCAAGTTGAGCTTCTAAACTCAATGGAACATGAACCGCCATTTGATCTCCATCAAAATCTGCATTAAATGCTGCACAGGTTAGTGGATGTAATTCTATTGCGTCACCTTCTATTAATTTTGGTTCAAAAGCCTGAACGCCTAATCTGTGAAGTGTGGGTGCTCTATTTAATAAGACTGGATGTTCTCTTACGATTAATTCTAAAGCATCCCATACTGCATTAGTTTCTTTTTCAACAAGTTTTTTTGCTTGTTTTATTGTCGAAGCTAAGCCCAATTTATTCAATCTGGCATATAAAAAAGGTTTAAATAATTCTAAAGCCATTTTTTTTGGTAATCCACACTCATGAAGTTTTAGATCAGGTCCAACAACAATTACTGATCTCCCTGAATAATCGACTCTTTTACCTAATAAATTTTGTCTAAATCTACCTTGTTTACCTTTTAACATTTCGGCTAATGATTTAAGTGGGCGTTTTCCAGTACCTGTAATAACTCTTCCTCGTCTTCCATTATCAAAAAGAGCATCGACGGACTCTTGAAGCATTCTTTTTTCATTTCTAACAATAATATCTGGAGCTTTAAGATCCATTAATCTTTTTAGACGATTGTTTCTATTTATAACTCTTCTATAAAGATCATTTAAATCAGACGTAGCAAATCTTCCTCCATCAAGAGGAACTAGTGGTCTCAACTCTGGTGGTATTACTGGAATAACAGTCAGAATCATCCATTCTGGTTTCTGACCTGTTTCAATAAATGACTCAATTAATTTAAGTCTTTTAATAGATCTCTCTTCATTTACTTTTGATTTTGTTTCCTTAATGGTATTAACTAAATTATCTCTTTCTTCTTCAAGATTCATTGATTTTAATATTGAAAGAATAGCTTCAGCTCCAATACCTGCTTCAAAAGCTTCCTCTCCAAATTCATCTTGATATTTAGCTAACTCTTCTTCATTCAAAAGCTGATTTTTTTGAAGACCGGTTAAACCTGGTTCAATAACTATAAAATTTTCAAAATATAAAACTCTTTCTACTTCTTTTAATTTCATATCTACTGCAAGTGAAATTCTGCTTGGTAAAGACTTTAAAAACCAAATATGAGCAACTGGAGTTGCTAAATTAATATGACCCATTCTTTCTCTTCTAACATTTGATTTTGTTACTTCAACGCCACATTTTTCACAAATGATTCCTCTAAACTTCATTCTTTTGTATTTACCACAAAGACATTCATAATCTTTTATAGGTCCAAAAATTCTTGCACAAAATAAACCATCTTTTTCAGGTCGAAAAGTTCTATAATTTATTGTTTCAGGTTTTTTAATTTCACCATAAGTCCAAGACTTAATTTTTTCGGGGCTAGCAAGAGTAATCTTAATACTATTGAAGTTTTGAGCTTCTGAAATTTCAGTATTTTTAAATAAATCTGTTAATTCTTTTTTCATATTTAATTCAATTCTATGTTAAGCGCCAATGATTTGATTTCTTTTACTAATACGTTGAATGACTCAGGAATACCTGATTCAAAATTTTCTTCACCTTTAACAATGGTCTCATAAACTTTAACTCTTCCCGCAACATCATCTGATTTAACAGTTAAAATTTCTTGAAGTGAATAAGACGCGCCGTAAGCCTCTAAAGCCCAAACTTCCATTTCACCAAACCTTTGACCGCCTAATTGAGCCTTACCTCCTAAAGGTTGTTGAGTAACAAGGCTGTAAGGGCCTGTAGATCTTGCATGAATTTTATCCTCAACCAAATGATGAAGTTTTAACATGTAAATAATTCCAACTGTCACTGGTCTATCAAACATCTCTCCGGTTCTTCCGTCCCATAGATATGCTTGTCCAGAAGTTGGAAGTTTTGCTAACTCCAACATTTTTGAAACATCCTTTTCTTTTGCACCATCAAAAACTGGTGTTGCAACAGCAACACCATTTTGTAAATTTTCACACAAATCTTTGAATTCAGTTTTATTTAATTTATCAATACCTCCATCAAAAATTTCATTTCCATAAATAGATTTTAAAAATGATGATATTTTTTGAGTTTTTTCAAACTTTTTATTATTTTCATTTACTAATCTTTTAACTTCTTCACCAAATTCTTTACATGCCCATCCGAGGTGAGTTTCTAAAATTTGTCCAACGTTCATTCGGCTCGGTACACCTAATGGATTAAGCACAATATCAACTGGTCTTCCATCTGCTTTGTAAGGCATGTCTTCAACTGGAACTATTTTACTAACTACTCCTTTATTGCCATGTCTTCCTGACATTTTATCACCAGGCCTTAATCTTCTTTTAATAGCAACAAAAACCTTAACCATTTTCATAACACTTGGTAAAAGATCATCTCCACTTCTAATTTTTAAAACTTTATCTTCAAATCTTTCTAATATATCTTGTTTTGCCTTATTAAATTGATCTTTCAACTGGGCAATACTTGCCTCGGCATTATCATTTCCTACAGTTATTTTAAATAAATCATTAATACTTATCTTGTTAATAGTTTCTAAATCTAGTTTACTTCCAACTTCAAGATCTTTAATTTTCTTTGTTAATGAAGATCCAGAAAGAATTTGAATTGCTCTTTGTTTAATGCTTCTTTCTAAAATTTCTTCCTCAACTATTTTATCTTGTTGAACAGTTTCAATTTCAGCTCTTTCTATAGTTATAGATCTTTCATCTTTTTCTATTCCATGTCTATTAAAAACTCTCACATCAACAACAGTTCCACTGCTACCTCTAGACATTTTTAAAGACGTATCAGTAACATCAATAGCTTTTTCACCAAAAATTGATCTTAATAATTTTTCCTCTGGTCCCGAAGCTGAATCACCTTTTGGAGTAACTTTTCCAACTAAAATATCACCTGCTTTAACTTCAGCTCCAATATATACAATGCCTGACTCATCTAAATTTTTTAATGCTTCTTCATTTACATTAGGAATGTCTCTAGTAATTTCTTCTTCACCTAGTTTAGTATCTCTAGCCATTACCTCATATTCAACAATATGAACTGATGTAAAAACATCATCAGTCACACATCTTTCTGAAATTAGAATTGAGTCTTCAAAATTGTATCCTTGCCATGGCATAAAGGCTACAGTAACATTTTTTCCTAAAGCTAATTCTCCTAATTTTGTTGAAGGGCCATCTGCAATAATATCTCCAGCCTTAACTTTATCACCAACTCTAACTAATGGTTTTTGATTAATACACGTATTTTGATTTGATCTTTTAAATTTTTGTAAGTTATATATATCAACACCAGATTTAGTAAAATCTGTTTCTTCTGTTGCTTTAATAACAATTCTTTTTCCATCAATTTTATCGACTATACCTTCTCGGTTTGCAACGATAGTAACTCCTGAGTCTAATGCTACATCACTTTCTATACCGGTTCCAACTAATGGAGACTCAGGTTTTAGTAAAGGTACTGCCTGTCTCATCATATTAGATCCCATTAATGCTCTGTTAGCATCATCATTTTCTAAAAAGGGAATTAAAGAAGCAGCTACTGAAACTAATTGTTTTGGAGAAACATCTATATAGTCAATATTTTCTGGTTTAGACAATATAAAGTTTAAATTTTCTCTAGATGAAACAAGTTCTTCAATAATTTTACCGTTTTTATCTACTTTAGTATTTGCTTGTGCAATGGTGTACTTTGTTTCTTCCATTGCTGACAAATATTCTACTTTATCTTCGACAACACCGTTTTTAACTTTTTTGTATGGACTTTCTATAAAACCATATTTATTAATTTTAGCATATGTGGACAAACTGTTGATCAATCCAATATTTGGTCCCTCAGGAGTTTCTATTGGACAAATTCTTCCATAATGAGTTGGATGTACGTCTCGAACTTCAAAGCCAGCTCTTTCTCTTGTTAAACCACCAGGTCCCAATGCAGATACTCTTCTTTTGTGAGTTATTTCAGATAATGGATTTGTTTGATCCATAAATTGAGAAAGTTGAGAACTAACAAAAAAATCTTTTAAAGAAACTGTCAACGGTTTAGCATTAATCAGATCCTGGGGCATTGCTGACTCAACGTCAAGAGTTGTCATTTTTTCTTTGATTGCTCTCTCCATTCTATAAACACCTATACGCGCTTGATTCTCAACTAATTCACCAACAGATCTAACTCTTCTATTGCCTAAATGGTCTATATCATCAACTTCATCTTTTCCATCACGTAAATCTAACATCTTATGAATTATAGCAATAATATCGTCATTTCTTAAAATAGTAACTTTATCTGAACAATCTAAATTCAATCTTGAATTCATTTTAACTCTACCAACGTCAGATAAATCATATCTATCAGAACTAAAAAACAAATTATCAAAAATTTGTGTGGCAATTTCTACAGTAGGAGGTTCTCCTGGTCTTAGTACTTTATAAATTTCTGAAATAGCATCATTTTTATTATTATTTTTATCATTTAAAATCGTGTTTAATAAATAAGGTCCTTTATTAATTGAATTGGTAATTGAAACTTCAATTGAAGATATATTACTTTCCAAAATTTTCTTGAGAATTGTATCGTTTAATTCTGTACCAATTTCAAAAGTTCCTCCGTCTTCATCATTAATCTTAATACTTTTATGAAGAAATTTTCCAAAAAGAGACTCCTGAGAAACAAGTATATCTTTTAATCCATCATTAGCTAATTTTTTGGCAGTTAAATAATTTACTTTATCTCCTAATTTAATTACAACTTTTCCATTTTTAGAATCAACAACTTCTTCAGAAAAATTTTTTGCTTTATAATTTTCTGGATTAAATTTTGTTTTCCATTTTTGTGTATTATGATCTAATGTATAAATTTCTTTATCATAAAATTCATCAGCTATTTCAGATTTAGTAAAACCTAAAGCCATAAGTAAAGTAGAAGCAAATATCTTTTTTTTTCTATCTATTTTAAAATATAAAAAATCTTTAACATCATATTCAAAATCTAACCATGACCCTCTGTTTGGTATAACTCTACAATTGAAAAGAAGCTTTCCACTTGCATGAGTTTTACCTTTATCATGATCAAAAAATACCCCTGGGCTTCTGTGCATTTGATTAACTACAACTCTTTGAACTCCATTAGTTATAAAAGTTCCACTGTCGGTCATCATTGGAACTTCTCCCATATAAACTTCTTGTTCTTTAGCAGACAAAATATCTTTTGTATTATTTTCTTGGTCTATTTCATAAACAACTAATCTTAAAGTGCACTTGAGCGCTGAAGTATAAGATAACCCTCTTTGAATACATTCTTCAGTATCAAATTTAGGTTTTTCTAAATTATAAGAAACATATTCTAGTGTTGCTTTATCATTTAAATCTTCTATTGGAAAAATACTTTTAAAAACTCTGTCAAAACCTTTAGTTAATTCACCAGCCTGAGTCTCAAAATCAGTTAACTGTTTATATGAATTTTTTTGTACTTCAATTAAGTTTGGAATAGATAAACTTTCAGAAAGTTTACCAAAGCTTTTTCTAACATTTTTTTTTTCAGTAAAAGATAATTGCATTTATAGTCATTTACTGATTAATAAATTAATCAGTAAATAGGTTCTTTCTAATTAATTTATTTAAGTTCTACTTTAGCCCCAGCTGCTTCCAGCTTAGCTTTAATTTCTTCAGCATCTTTTTTGTTAACGCCAGCCTTAACTTCCTTCGGAGCACCCTCAACTAGATCTTTTGCTTCTTTAAGACCTAATGATGTTGCAGCTCTAACTTCTTTAATAACGTTAATTTTTTTATCTCCTGCGGATACTAGCATAATCGAAAACTCATCTTTAGTTTCCTCTGCTGCTCCACCTGCGGCAGCTGCTGCTGGAGCTGCTGCAGCCATCGCTGTAACACCCCATTTTTCTTCAAGTTGTTTTGAAAGTTCGGCTGCTTCAACAACAGTCAAACTAGATAAATCTTCAATAATTTTATTTAGATCAGGCATATTTTTTGTTTTTTTTAGGTTGTTTTTTCAGAATTTTCTGCAGTCAAACTACTCATTTTTTTAGTTCGTGCAAGTAAAATACTTACAAATTTTGATGCAGGTGTAGCTAAAATTCCTGTAATTTTAGCTCTTGCCTCGTCTAGTGTTGGTGAATTAGCGACATTTTGAACTCCTGCTTGATCAAGAATCTCTTCACCCATCATTCCACCTAAAAGCTTTAAATTTTCATTATCTTTAGCAAATTTAGATAAAATTCTTGCAGAAATTATCGCATCGTCAGAAAAGGCTACAGCAGTTGCTCCACTAAATAAATTTGAAAGATCTTTACATCTTGTTTTTTCTAAAGCTAATTTTGTGATTCTATTTTTGGTAATTTTAAATTGTATTCCATGTTCTCTCATTTGAGATCTTAACTCATCTAATTGAGTCATTGTTAGTCCTTGATAGTGTGTCACCAAAATTGATTTATTATTCTCGAATTTTGCTTTCATTTCATTAATATAGTTATTTTTTTGTTCTTTATTCATCATAACTAAATAGATTTTCCTAATTTAACTTTATAAGAAACTCCCATACTTGAGGTTATAAAAGTATTTTTAATTAACTCACCCTTTAAAGTAAGATTCCCTTTTTCTTTTTCTAAAGTTTCTAAAATTGCATTAAAATTTTTTAATAATTTATCATCTTTAAAAGATTTTTTTCCTATACTTACTCCAATATTTCCATCTTTATCATTTCGTATTTCAACTTGACCTGATTTTGCATCAGTAACTACTTGCTTTATGTTATTAGAAACTGAACCTAATTTAGGATTAGGCATCAAACCTTTAGGTCCTAAAATTTTACCAAGTTTAGAAAGTTTAACCATCATGCCAGGAGTACAAATTAATTTTTCAAAATTTAATTCACCTGCTTTAATTTTTTCAATAAATTCATCGCTACCTACAATATCTGCACCAGCATCTTTTGCTTCTTGTGATTTAGAGTCTTCACATACAACTGCAACCTTGATTTTTTTACCATTACCACCAGGTAAATTTACTATTGTTCTTATATTTAGTTCACCTTTTTTTTGTTTATTGTTTACTTGCAAACTTAAATCTATTGACTCATCAAATTTTGTAGTACAGTTTTTTTTAACTAAAGGTAATAGTTTATCTATTGTTTCTGAATCTAGCTCATTTGTTTTTTTTGATAATTGTTTAAATCTTTTTGATGCCATTAGTCTTTAACCTCTATACCCATTGATCTTGCTGAACCTGCAATAATTTTTACTGCTTGTTCTAAATCATGAGCGTTTAAATCTTTCATTTTTTGTTTTGCGATTTCTTCAGCTTGTTTTTTTGTAATTGATGCTACAATGTTTCTACCTGGCTCTTGTGAACCACCTTTTAATTTAGCTGCTTCTTTAATAAAATGTGAAGCTGGTGGTGACTTAATTTCAAAATCAAATTTTTTATCTTTATACACTGTAATTATTACAGGAATTGGTTTACCCATGAAAGCTTTTGTTTTTTCATTAAATGCTTTACAAAATTCCATTATATTAATTCCCCTTTGACCTAAAGCAGGGCCAACTGGAGGAGCAGGGTTGGCTTGTCCTCCCAGAATTTGTAATTTTACATATCCACTAATTTCTTTTGCCATTAACTTACTTTCTCAACTTGGTTATACTCTAAATCAACAGGGGTAGGTCGCCCAAAAATTGAAACTGAAACTTTTAGTCTAGATTTTTCTTCGTCAACATCTTCAACCATTCCACTGAATGATGCAAAAGGTCCATCCACAACTTGAACTTTTTCACCAACACTGTACTCTATACCAGATTTTGGCTGCGCTACACCATCTTTTATTTGACCTAATATCATTTCTATCTCTTTATCTGAAACAGGCACTGGAATACCTTTTGAACCTAAAAAACCACTTACTCTCTTTAAATTCTTAATTAAATGATAAAGCTCATTATCCATTTCACTTTTTATTAAAATATATCCAGGAAAATATTTCTTTTTTTTTTGAACTCTTTTTCCCCTTTTAACTTCAGTTACATCGTGTGTAGGAACAACTATTTCATCAATTTTATGAGATATCTTAGCTTTTTCAGCCTCTTCCTTAATCAGTCCTGCGACTTTATTCTCAAAATTTGAATGCGATTGAACTATATACCAATTTTTCATTAAATACTTACCTTCAACAATGCTTCCAGCAAAAATTTAAGTACTTGATCAAGAAGTAAAAAAAAGATTGACATTATAACCGCCATAGCAAATACCATTAATGCTCCTTGCATTGTTTCTTTAGCAGTAGGCCAAGAAACTTTGAAGGCCTCTTGTTTAACTTCTTGAATAAATTTAATCGGGTTTTTCATAATATAAATTTAGTTTAATTGGCAGGAGCGGAGGGACTCGAACCCTCAGCCTCCGGTTTTGGAGACCGGCGCTCTACCAATTGAGCTACACTCCTATAGAGTTTACTCTATAATTTTTGTTACTACTCCAGCTCCAACTGTTCTACCACCCTCACGAATAGCAAAGTTCAATTTTTCACCCATAGCAATTGGTGTAATTAATTTAACAGTAAATTTAGCATCGTCACCTGGCATAACCATTTCTGTGCCAGCTGGTAATTCTACTTCTCCTGTTACATCTGTAGTTCTAAAATAAAACTGAGGTCTGTATTTAGTAAAAAATGGCGTATGTCTTCCACCTTCTTCTTTTTTTAATACATAAGCCTGAGCTTCGAATTTAGTATGTGGAGTAATTGATGCAGGTTTACATAGGACTTGTCCCCTTTCAACATCATCTCTTTCTACCCCTCTTAAAAGAACACCAATATTATCTCCTGCTTCACCTGAGTCTAAAAGTTTTCTAAACATTTCAACACCAGTACAAACTGATTTTTTAGTAGCTCTAATACCTACTATTTCAATTTCTTCTCCAGTTTTAATTTGTCCTGACTCAACTCTTCCTGTTACTACAGTCCCTCTTCCCGAAATTGAAAAAACATCTTCTACTGGCATCAAGAAAGGTTTGTCGATCTCTCTAGTAGGTTGAGGAATAAATTCATCAACTGCCTTCATTAATTCCAAAATAGAATTTTTTCCGATTGCTTCATCCCTTTTTTCCACTGCCGCTAATGCAGAGCCTTTTATAATAGGAGTTTTATCGCCTGGATATTTGTAAGAGGTTAATAGTTCTCTAATTTCTTCTTCCACAAGTTCAAGCATGTCTTTATCGTCTACTTGATCTACTTTATTTAAATAAACTACTATTGCAGGTATTCCAACTTGTCTTCCTAAAAGAATATGTTCTCTTGTTTGAGGCATTGGACCATCAGCAGCATTAACTACTAAAATAGCACCATCCATCTGAGCAGCGCCAGTAATCATGTTTTTTACATAGTCAGCATGACCTGGACAATCTACATGCGCGTAGTGTCTTTTTTCAGTTTCATACTCTACGTGGGCAGTTGAAATTGTAATACCTCTCTCTTTTTCTTCAGGGGCTTTATCAATTTGATCATAAGCAACAGCTTTGGCACCACCAGCCTCTGCGAGAACATTTGTAATAGCCGCAGTTAAAGTTGTTTTGCCATGATCGACATGACCGATTGTACCAATGTTACAGTGCGGTTTATTTCTTACGAATTTTTCTTTTGACATTTCTTTTTTTACCTCAGTTTTAGTTTTTCATTAATAATCTTTTTTATTTGGAGCGGGTAAAGAGAATCGAACTCTTACATCCAGCTTGGAAGGCTAGCGTTCTACCATTGAACTACACCCGCACAAAATCAAGAATTACGCTCCATTGTTAAAAAGTCTTACTGAATGGTGGAGGGGGAAAGATTCGAACTTTCGAAGACCGAAGTCAACGGGTTTACAGCCCGCCCCATTTGACCGCTCTGGAACCCCTCCTTACTGGGGAAGTGTCCCCTGTTCAATAAAGCTTCAAACAACATGCGTTTTATATATTTTTATTGTGCAAATGCAACACGAGATTTGCTGGGAAAACGTGATAAAATACGTATAAAACAAGGATAATTTTATGAATAAAAGGTCTTTTTTCATTGCAGGCCAGCACGCTGTTATAGAAGCACTTAAAAACCCTAACAGGAAGGTAATAAGGGTTTTTTTGACTGAAGATAGCAAAAAAAATATTCATAAGAAAAATCCAAAAAAAAATATACTAAAAGATGTAAAAATTTATTTTAAGTCAAAAAAAGAATTAGATAAATATACTTCCAAAGATCAAATAATGCATGGTGGTTATGTTGCAGAGGTTGAACATCTAGAACAGCCAGTATTAAAGGAATTTATAAAAGGAAAAAAAAATTTAACATTTATTTGTATTGATGAAGTAACTGATCCCAGAAATATTGGTTCATTGATAAGAAGTGCAGTATGTTTTAATATAGATGGTTTAATTATTAAAGACAGACACTTTCCATCTGATAGTAAATTGATGTATAAAGCAGCAAGTGGATGTATAGAACATCTAAATATATTTGAGGTAGCAAATATAAATTCTACACTCAAAAATTTAAGAGAAAAAAACTTTTGGGTGTATGGATTTGATACAGTAGGAACAAAAAACTTTACAGAAATTAAATGGGAAGGAAATAATATATTACTTTTTGGATCTGAGGGTTTTGGAATGAGAAAACATACTAAAAAATACACAGATTATTTTGTTCGAATAGATATAAATAAAAATGTTGAAAGTTTAAATATATCTAATAGTGCGGCTATTGTATTTCATCATATTAATTATTTAAAAAAATTATCTTAATTAAAAAAATTTAAACTTTATTTATAATATTTTCTAATTCTACAAGCGTTTTTTTTTTATTAAATCTATTGAGTGAATTAAAACCTTTCTTCGCTTTATTAATTGCATGATTATAATTCTTTACAATATTTATTATTTGTTTTTTAAAACTTTTATCACTACCAGGTTTATATAAATAACCAAATTTTCCATTTTGAAAAATATAATCGCTTAAACCAACTTTTGTTGGTGCTAAGCAAGGTATCTTATAAGAGAGAGCTTCTCCTAAAATATTTGGTGTGCCATCATATTTTGATGTGACACAAACTAAATCGATTATCTTATGTAATTTAACAAGAGGATTTTCTACATATCCATAATATTTAATATTTTTAGAAAATTTTTTTGAAATTTTTTTCATTTCATTTAAACAATTACCTTTGCCAACAATATGAATTTTATATTTATCAAAATTATTTAGGTCAATTAAGTTTCTAATAAAAAAAATTGGATCTTTATCATAAACTAATCTACCTATGAAGAAAATATTATAACTCTTTTTAACTTTTTTTTTACCATAATTTTTTGGGAAAAAATTATAAACAACTTTTACATTTTTTATATTTAAATTCTTTTTAAAATGATTCTTATTATCTTCTGAAAAGGTAATTACCATATCTGAATATTTATAAAATTTAATAATAAATTTTTTAAAAAAATGTTTTTTATTTATGTATTTTGACTCGTATTTGTTCTTAGTATTTGAAATAGCCGTTGGTGTTCTAATAACCAACTTTTTTTTTAGTCCTAAAAATTTAAGTATTAATAAAAAGAAATGATCCTGAAGTGAAAAAATTATAGTATCTTGTTTTAAAATTTTAAGTAATAATAAAGTACAAATTAAATTATTTAAAATTCTAAATCTATTTAGAAAATTAATTTTAAAATTAATTATTTTAACTTTTTTACTTATTAATCTTAATCTTTTTATATTAAAAGTATTAGTGACTAAAACTACTTCATTATTTATTGAAAAATGATTGAGATAGTTAATTAATGTTTTTTCTATACCACCATCTGAAATTTGGGGACAAAAAAAAACTATTCTTTTTTTATTCTTACTCAATTTTGCTTATAAATATTATTGTCTATCAAATACTTAACGTATTTTTTTACACCAATTTTTAAACTATGTTTTGGACTAAAGTTTAAAAGTTTCTTAGCTTTATTAATCGACAAAGTTCCTCTACTAGGTTTTGTAATATCTCTTTTTTTTATTTTGAATTTTAAATTTGGAAACATTTTTTTTAAATTCATAACAAATGAATATAATGTTTGAGCTTTACCGTAAGTAATATTAAATATTTGATTAACACCTTTATCCTTAGTTGCAGCTAAAACACACCCTTTTGCTAAATCCTCTATATAAGTAAAATCTAATTTTTCATTTTTTCCCTCTATTTTAATTAATTTGTCTGTAAAGGCATTTTCAATAAAAATTTGTGAAACCCTTCTATTCATATCAGTTGGTCCATAAACAGCTGAAGGTCTAATTATTGTGTAAGGAATTTTATTTAAAACACTTATTCCTTTAGTTATAATCTCACCTGCAAGCTTCATTGTTCCGTAAGCCTCCTTTGGATTTACAGGACTTGTTTCATTAACTTTATTAGAATTAAAATCTCCATAAACCATACTGGAAGATATGTATATAAATCTTTTGCATCTGTAATTCTTTTTTATCTTTTGAAGTAAAGCTATTGCATCAAGTAAATTTACTGTAGAATCAATAGATCCAATCTTTGCTTCATCAGTATTTAAATTATCAAGCTTAGCGAGAGGTAATGCAGCTGTATGAAATATAATTTCAGGTCTATGTTTTTTGATAATTTCAAATACTGATTTAAAATTATTAGTATCACATCTTTCAATTATTTTATTTTCGATAAGATCTAATCTTTTTTTTCTATAATCATAAAAATTTTTTTTTGAAGGATTCATATATCCACCAAAATTATCTAATAAAACGCATTTTTTAACTTTCTTTCTTCTTAATAAATCGATAGCTATATGTGTTCCGATAAAACCCAGTCCGCCTGTTATTAATGCTGTCTTCATAAATTCAATGTTGAAATAAACTTTTTAATATTTGAAATGACATAATTTACTTGTTTTTTTTTCATATCAGGAAATATAGGTAAAGTAACTATTTCTTTTGATAAAATATCTGTTTTTGGTAATTTTTTTTTATAATAAGATTTTAAGTATTTTTGTTCATGAAGAGGTGGATCAAAGTGGACTGATACTTCAATATTTTTACGTCTCATAAAATCTAAAAAATTAGTACGATATTTTTTTGGAACTCTTACAGTATACATTTGATAAGAATGACTAAAATTTTTAGAAACTTTTTGTAAAATAAAAAAATTATTGAATTTAGATAGCTCTTTATCATAAATTTTAGCTATTTTTCTTCTCTTTTTATTGAATAAATCTAATTTTTTCAATTGTGACAAACCAAGGGCTGCGAGGTGATTAGGTAACCTATAATTATGACCTGGTAATGATGACTCCCTATGCCAAAAATTTTTTTTTAAACTTTTATCTATTCCGTGAGCTATTATTTTTTTAGCTTTATCAAATAATTTTTTATCTTGGAAAGTTAACATTCCACCTTCTGTCGTAGTTATATTTTTTGTGGGAAAAAAAGAAAAACATCCTAGTCCAAAAGAGCCAGTATATTTATTTTTATATTTTGCACCTAAAGTTTCAGCGCTATCTTCAATTAATTTCAGTTTATATTTTTTACAGATTTTTATGATTTCGTTCATATCACACGGCAACCCTGCAAAATGAACTATAATTATAGCTACAGTCTTTTTTGTAATATTTTTAACTATACTTTTAGGATCTATATTTCGTGAATTTAATTCAATATCTGCAAAGACTGGTTTACATCCTGAATTAAGAATTGCATTAGCTGTTGAGACCCATGTAAAACTTGGAATAATTATTTCTCCCTTTAACTCTTGACATTTAATAGCACACTCTAAGGCACTAGTGCATGAGTTCATTGATAACGAATAAGGTATCCTAAATTTATTACTAAACAATTTTTCAAATTTTATATTAAATGGTCCATGTGTTAACCATGGAGATTTTAATGATCTTGAAATGATTTTAAGCTCATTACTGTCAATGCTTGGTTTGCATAAAGGGATTTGCATAATTTATATATAAGTTTTTATTACTTTAATTAAAAATTGTTAAGTACAAAATTTAAATATTGTTTACAATTGATTTTATAGTCAAATCGACCTAAGAATTTAGAGCCTATTTTGATCTTTTTGGAAATATTTTTTTTATTATTATAATAATTATTAATTAAATAAGCTAATTTTTTAGAATCACCAATCTTGATTAAGTCTCCAGCCATTCCATTCAATAATATTTCTTTTGGTCCAGTTGGGCAATCAGTAGAAATTATATATTTTTTTAAAAATTGAGCTTCAATAAGAATATTAGGTAAACCCTCAAATTTAGATGTTAATATTAAAATATTTGATTGTTTAATATAAATATAAGGATTGTTTAAGTAACCAGTAAATTTAACAATTTTTTGTAATTTATTTTCAATAGTATAATTTTTAAGATCATTTAGATTATTTCCCTTTCCTACTATCATCAATCTAGGTTTTAGTTTTGGATTAATAAAATTTAAAGATCTTAATAAGGTTAGGTGATCTTTTTGATCTGTTAATCGTCCAACAGAAATTAAGTTTAAATTTTTTTTTTTAAAAAAATCTAATTTTTTTTTAATAAAAATTTTTTTTTTAATTAAAGACTTATCAAATGGATTAAGAATACATTTTGTTTTTATTTTAAAAGTTTTTAAAAATTCTTTTTGAAAAGATTTTGAATTTACCATTATATCATCAGCTAAATTTAAAAAAAATTTATAAAAAAACAATTTTATAGGATTTTTAGACCATCCTGAAGGGGATGTGTTTGATCTGGTAATAACTTTTGTATTTAATATTTTTGATAATATGATTGCATAAATATTTGCTTGAAATGCAAAAACAAGTATTTTTTCTTTTTTAAATAATAAATTTTTAAATAAAATTGATAAGCAAACTAAGTATTTCAATTTTTTATTACAATTTTGCCAAAACTTACTTTTTGTACCTATAAATTTAATATTTTTATTAAATTTATTATTATAATTATCATTACAAGTAAGAATTTGAATATTTTTAATTTTTTTACTAAGGTAATTTACAACTGTAAATAAATTTTTTTCTACACCTCCATCTTCTATTGAAGGAATAAAGATTATTAGTTTATTTTTCATTAAAAATTTAATATATATGAATTTTATTAATCTTGCTAAATTAATAAATTGTAATTATAAAGTCGCATAATGCCCTTGTAGCTCAGCTGGTAGAGCAATTGATTTGTAATCAATAGGTCCGCGGTTCGACTCCGTGCGGGGGCACCATCATTTTTTATTTCTGATAATCAAATTGTTGTAGGCAAAACTTGTAGTTCCAGTTTCACCTATTCTATAAATTCCAATTTTTATATATGGTTTGGACGATCCATAAGGTCCATCAGTATTCTTTTTTAATAATGGAACATTTAGGTGTTGTGCAATTAGTTCATTATTCAAATAATATTTAACTGATAAGTTTTTTGCTTTTTTTTGATAATTAATATCAGCTTTAAATCTATATTTTGTATCAGGCTTTAAATATGATTTTTTAAATACTTTACAATTATCTGATGAACATTCTCCTTTTGGAAACTTATATTTAATTTTCCAATCCATTCCAACACCTATCCATGATGGTGGAGCGCCTTTGTTTCTTCCATCATGAATTTGAAAAACAGTTGATCTATATTGCGGTGCTCCTACGATATAAATATCTGTTTCAAATATCGTTTGTCCTATCGGTAATCTATGAGTGATTTCTTGTCTTCCCGAGTAGTCATATTTATATGCAGGTTTTTTATCTGTGGGACAACTTCCTACATCACCTTTATCAAGTTTAAATACTACACTTTCTAATTTAAATTCTTTTTTTTTAACAAAATTTGTTTTTGGCTTTCCATTAACTACTAAAGACTCTTTATCAACGATTCCACACGAAATTTTCCACTTATTTCTAACTTTCCAATCAGCTGCAAATGAGCTCACACTAAACAATAAACTCAGAACTACGATCCCTAAAATTTTTTCCATCTATCTAAAAGATAATGAAATTCATTTAATATTTTTTCGTAATTAATCTTAAAATCTTCTTCATTACAAACTGATTTATAATATTCAAAATTTTTATTAGTTATTTTTTCTACTTTTTCATTATCAAAACAAATATCTAATTTTTTATATAAGTCCTCAGGGGATGAAATGTCTATTTCAATTAAATGATTATTAATTTCATCATCTGGGATCAAATTTTTTGTATAAAATATTATTTTTTTGAAAAAAAATGACTCATAAATAGGTAAATTTGTAGGGCCACAAAAGGTTGGCATTACTACAGCATTACAATTTGTGTATAAAGAAATAACTTCATCATCACTTAAAAAGTTAAATATCTTTATATAATTGTTTAATTCATTTTTTAATATTAACTCTTTTATATAATCATAATTACCCTTATTTCCTCCACAAAAAATAAATAAATACTTTTCTTTTTTTTCAGATTTCAAAATTTTAGCAACATCAATTATATACTTATGATTTTTATGGGCCCAAAATTGAGCAGGATAAAAAATAATTTTTTTATGTTCAGGTATTTTAAACTTAAGAAAAATTTCTTTATATTTATGTAAATCATGTTTATTTTCTTTATAAATAGTAGGTAGCATTGGAATAAAATTTTGAATACATATTTTGTCATCTGGTGTTTTATAGAAATTTATTAAATCTTGTTTATTGGATTTATGTGGAACTATTATTTTAAAAGCTCTAGTAGTAATTTCTTTAAAGAGTTTCTCTTTAATTTCATAGGTATTATTTACATTATGTTCTGGAAACTGACTATTTTTCTTATGATCTAAATCCCAAATATTTGAAATAAATCCAACTTCTTTACAAAATTTAGACATTTGGGAAGGACCTAAAAATATTATTAGATCATACTTATTTTTTTTAATAAAATTATAAAAAGGGTGATTAATCTTAATTTTATTTAGAAAATCATTTAAAGAATTTATTTCAAATAACTGAGAAAAATAATTAGATAATTTATTTTGTTCAAATAATCTATTTTTAATTTTTTTTTCTAAAAGATATTCTTTAGTTTTTTTCTTTGTAATAATTAATTCAATTTCATTATTATATTTTTTTATATCAAAAAGTAATAAAGATGATTTAAGAGATTGAAAAAAACCTCCTCCCATATCTGGAGATCCCTCTAAATAGATACCAATTTTCATTTATTTATTTTCAACATTTAACATTTTTTTTAGATTCAATAAATTTTGTTCAATTGATCTTTTAAAAAATTTGATTCTTTCAGATCGTAATAAGCTTATTTTATTTGAATAAAATTCAATTTGTTTATTAATAGAATAAATTTCTTCATTTAAATTGTCAATATTTTGAACAATCTTTCCTAATTTAACTCTATCTTTAAAAAAGAAAAGATCATTAAAATTACTTTTTAAAAGATTATTTTCATTTTTTGAAAAAAATATAACTGGTCGTAATTTTGAAAAAGCATAAGTGTAGGCTGTGCCTGAAAAATCAGTTACTAAAATCCTAGATTTCTTGTAACTATCTAAATAAGAAATATTAGAATCTAAACTAAAATTCTTATTATTTTTATATTTTTCATAAATATTATTAATAATAAAACTTTTCTTAATGTTTGCTCTATCTACTGGATGTGGTCTATAAATTATTTTAAAATGAGTATTATGTAATATTTCATTGATTAAACTATCTAAAACTTCATCTAAATTATATTCATATAACATAGAAGATAAGGTTGGGGCCAACAGTATTGAATCTTCTTGAGTTTTGTCATTTTTAAGTTTTTCGTACACATGATCTAATTTTAAATACCCAGTGTTAATTAATAATGGTTTATTAATTTGAATATTAGATTCAGTGTATTGATTAAATTTTTTTTGAAGTGAAGAAATTGCTATTTCTGAGGATAAAAAAATATAATTACATTTATTTAAAGCATTTATTAAATTTTTTTCTTTTTCAAGATTAACCATTGGAGTGTCATAAATATCGTGATTTATATATATTTTGTTTAGTGACTCTGGAAAGTCATAAACAACATAACTACTTAAAAAAATATCTATAGATTTTATAAATTTTAAATAACCAAGATTTATAAAAAAAGCTTTTTCATAATTTTTAACTTCATTTGATGACCCAAGATTATAACCTAAAATCACTTCAATATTTTTTTCTTTTTTAATTTCATCAAT